>NZ_JBHWGP010000019.1:0-124565 GCF_042733155.1 Streptomyces sp. NPDC059740
TGCCAGTTCTACCGGGGCTCCGCTTCTCACGTCCCGGATCACACCAGATCAGTCCCCACGCGTTTGCCTTCCCGAGCCTTAACTTCACGGCCTTGCCCTAAGGGGTGTCGTGGGCGGTCAGGCCCGGTGGCCGCAGTGTGAGACACACCCCGTGCCGCGCCGGCCCGGGGCGGCGGCGTCGCCCCGGCTGCCTCCGCAGGCCGTCGGGTAGGGTGTGCGGCGTGTACGCGCGACCGAACGTCATGAACTGGTGGTGGACCGCTCCTGGGCGGCCCACTGATCGCGCGTAGGTCCACGAGGACCGGAGAATCTTCGCGAAGGCCGCCCCGAGGGGCGGCCTTCGTCGTGTCCGGCGGCCGTTCCCTCCCCCAGCCCTCACCGGGCAGCACGGAAGGAACCCGCCCATGCACCACGTCCCCGCCACCACGCCCGAGCCCACCGCCCCGCCCGCTCCCCGCCCGGGTGAGCAGGGCGGCCCGTGGGCCGCCGCGGCCCTCGTGGCACGCCTGCTCGCCGCCGACGCCCCGCCCTTCGCCCTGCTGCGCCGCCGCCTTCCGGGCGCCACCGCCGCGCAGGACCTGGTCGAGGTGCTGGTCGGCGAGGTCACCGAGGTGGAGCGACTCGCCGACATCCCGCTCGGCCACGGTGCGCCCGGCCGCCCGGTGACCGACGCGCTGGCGCTGGTGCCGTTCCGGCAGATCCGCGAACGCGGCTTCGACGCCCCCGACGACGGCACCCCGCTCGCCGTCCTGGTGCCCCGCGAGCGGCACGCCCTGCCCCTGGCGGACGTGCTGGCCGCGCTGCCCCGCCACCCGGTGCGCGTGGTGGACGGCGGGTTCGACCTGGACGACGAGGGCTACGCCGAGGTCGTCCGGCGGGTGGTGCGCGAGGAGATCGGCCGGGGCGAGGGGGCGAACTTCGTCGTCCGCCGCACCTGGGGCGGCGAGATCCCCGGCTTCGGGGCGGCCGACGCGCTGGCACTGTTCCGGCGGCTGCTGGAGGGTGAGCGCGGCGCCTACTGGACGTTCGTCGTGCACCGGCCGGGGCTGCGCACGCTGGTCGGGGCCAGCCCGGAGGTCCACGTGCGGATGAGCGGGTCGACGGTGGTGATGAACCCGATCAGCGGGACCTACCGCTATCCGGCGCAGGGCCCCACTGCCGAAGGGCTGCTCGCCTTCCTGGCCGACCGCAAGGAGACCGAGGAGCTCTCCATGGTGGTCGACGAGGAGCTGAAGATGATGTGCACCGTCGCCGAGGAGGGCGGGGTGGTGGTGGGCCCGCGGCTGAAGGAGATGGCGCACCTGGCGCACACCGAGTACGAGCTGCGCGGGCGGTCCTCGCTGGACGTGCGGGAGGTGCTGCGCGAGACGATGTTCGCCGCCACCGTCACCGGCTCGCCGGTGCAGAACGCCTGCCGCGTCATCCACCGCCACGAGCCGGTGGGCGCGGACGGCACGGCCCGCGGCTACTACGCGGGCGCGCTGGCCCTGCTCGGCCGGGACGCCGGCGGCGCCCAGACCCTGGACTCCCCCATCCTCATCCGCACCGCGGACGTGGACGCCGGCGGACGGCTGCGGCTGCCGGTGGGCGCCACCCTGGTGCGGGGCTCCGACCCGGCCTCGGAGGCCGCCGAGACCCACGCGAAGGCGGCCGGGGTGCTCACCGCGCTGGGCGTGCTCCCGGCACCGGACCGCCCGGCCGGCGCGCCACTGCCCCGGCTGGGCGAGGACCCGCGGGTGCGGGCCGCGCTGGACGGCCGGCGCGCCGGTCTGGCCCCGTTCTGGCTGCGGATGCGGACCGAGGGGGACGCCGGCGGCCCGGGGCCGGGCGGGCACGCGCTGGTGGTCGACGCCGAGGACACCTTCACCGCGATGCTGGCGCACCTGCTGCGCAGTTCGGGGCTGGCGGTGACCGTCCGCCGCCACGACGAGCCGGGACTGCGGCAGGCGGCGCTGGCGCATCCGGGGCCGGTGGTGCTCGGCCCCGGCCCCGGCGACCCGCGCAACACCGCCGACCCGCGGATCCGCGGACTGCGCGCACTGGCGGCCGGGCTGCTGGCCGGGCACCGGCAGGGCGGCGGGACCGCCCCGGGCGGGGCCTTCCTGCTGGGGGTCTGCCTGGGGCACGAGCTGATCGCCGCCGAGCTGGGCATGGCGATCGCGGCGAAGGACGTGCCGTTCCAGGGCACCCAGGAGCGCGTCGACCTCTTCGGCCGCCCGGAGACCGTCGGCTTCTACAACACCTTCACCGCCCGCTGCGAGGAGGCAGTGGCCGCGGCGCTGGCCGGCGAGGGCGTGGAGCTGAGCCGGGACCCGGCGAGCGGTGACGTCCACGCGCTGCGCGGCCCGGGCTTCGCCGGCGTCCAGTTCCACCCGGAGTCGGTGCTGACCCTGGACGGGGCCGCCCTCACCGCTCGGCTGCTGGCGGGCGCTCTGGTGTGACCAGGGCGTCGCGCGGGACGCGGCCGGCCAGGTGGTCCTCGACGTTGCGGACCGTCGCCTCGACGATCTGGCCGACCGCGTCCTCGGTGAAGTAGGCCTGGTGGGAGGTGACCAGGACGTTGTGGAAGGTCGTCAGCCGGGCGAGGGTGTCGTCGAGGAGGACGTCCAGTGACCGGTCGAGGTGGAAGAGGCCGGCCTCCTGCTCGTAGACGTCCAGCGCCACGCCGCGCAGCCGGCCCGCCTTGAGCGTCGCGACGAGGGCTGACGTGTCGACCAGGGCGCCGCGGCCGGAGTTGACCAGGAGGGCGTCGGGCTTCATCAGCGCCAGCGTCCGGGCGTCGACCAGGTGCCGGGTGTCCTCGGCCAACGGAACGTGCAGGCTGACCAGGTCGGAGCGGGAGAAGAGCTCGTCACGGCCGACGTAGCGCATGCCCAGCGCCTCGCAGGCGGGGTTCGCCGCGGCGTCCCAGCCGAGCAGCTCCATGCCGTAGCCGTGGGCGATCCTGGCGAAGGCCTCACCGATGCGTCCGGTGCCCACGACGCCTGCGGTGCGGCCGCGGAAGTCCCGGCCCATGAGTCCGTCGAGCCGGAAGTCGAAGTTGCGGGTGCGGTCGGCCGCCCGGACCAGGTGGCGGTTGACCGCACCGGCCAGCGCCCAGGCGTACTCGGCCACCGAGTGGGGCGAGTAGTGGGCCACCCGGCTGACGGTCAGGCCCAGGTCGGCGGCGGCCTGGAGGTCGATGTTGTTGTGGCCGGTCGAGCGCTGGGCGATCATCCGCGTCCCACCGGCCGCGAGTTCCTGGAGCACGGGCGCCGCCAGGTCGGCGTTGACGCCGGGGCTGACGACCTCGTAGCCGCTCGCGATGGGTGCGGTGTCCCGGTTGAGGCGGACGTCCAGGCTCCGGACCTGGTGGCGGCCGGCGAAGGCCCGTTCCAGCAGCGGCTTCTCGTCCCGCTGCACCCCGAAGGCGATGATCTCCACGCGCTGCTCCCGGTCGGTCCCGGGCGCGGCGGCGCGGCCGGAGGACGGCGCACCTGCGCCGCGCCTCCCCTGCTCCGGCGGCCACGCTGCGGGGTGGCCGCCCGCCCGGATCAGATGAGCGAAACGGTCACCACGGAATATATGCCGCACCGGAGTGGGGCGCAGCGCCCGGAGCGACGCCCGCACCCGCCCCGGGACGCCGCCGGCCGTGCGCCCGGACGGCGGCAGGCGCCGGCACGGTGCCGGGCCGGCGGGCGGGGGGCGCCGTCATCCGTCCAGGCCCCGCTCGATGGCGTAGCGCACCAGCTCGACCCGGTTGTGCAGCTGCAGCTTGCCCAGGGTGTTCTGCACGTGGTTCTGAACCGTGCGGTGGGAGATGACCAGCCGCTCGGCGATCTGCCGGTAGGACAGCCCCTTCGCCACCAGGCGCAGGACCTCGGTCTCCCGGTCGGTGAGGCGGGGCGCGCCCGCCTCCTCGGTCCCGGCCGGGGCGGGGTCGGCCGCCAGCCGCCGGTACTCGCCCAGCACCAGGCCGGCCAGGCCGGGCGTGAACACCGGGTCGCCCTCGGCGGTGCGGCCGACCGCGGCCACCAGCTCCTCGGTGCTGGCCGACTTCAGCAGGTAGCCGGTGGCCCCGGACTTCACCGCCTCCAGGACGTCGGCGTGCTCACCGCTGGCGGAGAGCACCAGCACCCGCAGCGCGGGCAGCGAGTCCACCAGCCGGCGGCACACCTCGACGCCCGGCAGGCCCGGCAGGTTGAGGTCCAGCACCAGCACGTCCGGGGCGGCGGCCTGCGCCCGGCGCACCGCCTGCGGGCCGTCACCCGCGGTGGCCACCACCTCGAAACCGGCTGCCGCCAGGTCCCGGGCGACCGCGTCCCGCCACATGGGGTGGTCGTCGACCACCATCACCCGCACGGCCCGGGCCTGTCCGGCCCGCTCCTGCGGCTGCCCCTCGTTCACCACTCGGTCCTCCCCCGCCGCCCGTCGGGCCCGGCGGCCCGCGGCAGCGACAGTTCCACTTCCGTTCCCTGCCCCGGGACCGAGAGCCACTCGGCCCTGCCCCCGAGGTCCCGCAGCCTGCCCCGGATGGACAGGGCGACGCCCAGCCGGCCCTCGCGCTCGGCGTCCGCCAGCCGGCCCTCGGGGATGCCGGGCCCGTCGTCGCGAACCGTCACCACGACCTTCTCGGGCTCGTCCTCCAGGAGGACCCAGGCGTGTGCGCCGGGTCCGGCGTGGACCCGTACGTTGTCCAGCGCCGCACCCACCGCCGCCGCCAGTTCCGCGGCCGCGGCCCCCGGCAGCACCACGGGCGTCCCGGGGGCCGCGAGCGTGACGGTGGCGCCCGCGTGCGGGGCGAGGAGGGTGCGCAGGTCGACCGGCTCCCCGGCTGCCTCCTGCCCGCCGGCGAAGGCCGGTGTCCCGGGTGGTAGCGGTCGCCGCGGCGCGGGGCCGGGGTACCGGCCGGCCTCGGGGGGCCTGGTGGGGAGGGCGCCGGAGACCAGGGTGCGCAGCGCGACCTCCTGCTCGCCCGCCATCCGGCCGAGTTCCGCGGCCTCCCCGCCGAGCGAGGCGCCGCGGCGCTGCACCATGGCCAGCACCTGCAGGACGCTGTCGTGGATGCCGCGGGCCAGCCGTTCCCGCTCCCTGGTGGCCGCCTCTATCTGGAGGGCCTGCGCCAGTGTGCGCTCACTGGCCCTGGCGACCTCCACCACGTAGCCGATCGCCACGCTGGCCACCCAGACCAGCAGGACGTCCTTGAGCGTGTCGCGGGCCCACTCCTGACGCTCGGCCAGGTTGGCGGCGGCGACCAGCGCGGAGGCCAGGGCGGCCCAGCGCCAGCCGCCCTTGACGGCGCAGCCCAGCACCGTGCCGGCGGTCCAGATGGTCGGGAGGGTGGGGACGCCGTCCAGGATCTGCGCCCGCGTCTCGACGGCGACGGTGAGGCCGATCCCGGCCAGCGCGACGCCCAGGTCGGCGGCGAGGAAGGCGGGCGTGCAGCGTTCCGGGCCGGTGACGCGTCGCCAGGTCGCAGCCGTCCACCCGGTGAGCACCACCATGTAGGCGGTGGCCAGCCAGGGGCGCGAGTAGGTGTCGTAGGACCAGGCGAACTGGGCCAGTGCCCACAGGAGGGTGAGGATGCGGTAGCCGGTGACGGCCCGCCACAGCGGCGCCTCGACGGACATGTGCAGCAGGCGCAGCGGACGCCGCTCCGCGGCAGGCCGCTGCGGGGCCTCGTCGGCGGCGGGGCCGTCACCGGGGGTGCGGACGTCGCCGGCGCTCTGGCCGTCCCCGGCCGCGGCGGCGGGCGGCGGGTCCTGGGGCGCGGCGGGCCGGCCGGGGCCTCGGCGGCGGGAGTCCCGGCGGCGGGCGGCGGGTTCGGCCGGGCCGGGCCCGGGGCCGGTCGCGGCCTGCACCTCGGGCGGCAGCGGGGCGGGGCCCGGTGTCTCCGGTGGCAGCGGACCGGCGCCGGGTGGGCGTCGACGGTCCGGCAGACGGGCACCCCCGCCCGCCGGACCGCCGGACGTGGCGCGGTGCGCGCCCCGCGGTGGCCTGCGGTCGGCCTCCCCCTGCTCCCCCATGTCGCCGACTCTCCCCCTTCCGGCGCCGTCGCTCAGGCGCCCGTTTCCCCCTCGGAGTCCCTGGCGGGTGCCCGGTCCCCCTCGCGTGTGTCCGTCCCGGCCGGCGTCCCCTCCCCGGGGGCGGTCCGGCCGGTGCGCTTCTCCGCCTTCTCCGCCGCCTGCTTCTTGGCGGCCTCGGCCAGTTGGCGCTTGGCAGCCGTGGCGTAGATGTCGACGTACTCCTGACCGGAGAGCTTCATGATCTCGTACATCACCTGGTCGGTGACCGAGCGCAGGACGAAGCGGTCGCCCTCCATGCCGTGGTAGCGGCTGAAGTCCAGCGGCTTTCCGATGCGGATGCCCGGCCGGATCATCTTCGGTACGACCGTGCCGGGCGGCTGCACCTTCTCGGTGTCGATCATGGCGACCGGGATGACGGGGGCGCCGCTCGCCAGCGCCACCCGCGCCAGTCCGCCGGGCTTGCCCCGGTAGAGCCGGCCGTCGGGTGAGCGGGTGCCCTCGGGGTAGATGCCGAAGAGCTCGCCGCGCGCCAGCACCTCCAGGCCGCTGCGGATCGCCGCCTCGCCGGCGCCCCGGGCGCCCGAGCGGTCCACCGGGAGCTGGCCCACGCCCCGGAAGAAGGCCGCCGTCAGCTTTCCCTTGACGCCGGGCGAGGTGAAGTACTCGGCCTTGGCGATGAAGGTGACCTTGCGGTCCAGGACGGCGGGGAGGAAGAAGGAGTCCGAGAAGGACAGGTGGTTGCTGGCGAGGATCGCCGCCCCTTCGGCGGGCACGTTCTCCAGCCCCTCCACCCACGGGCGGAAGGCCAGCTTCAGCGTGCTCCCCAGGGAGTACTTCATAGCGCCGTAGATCAACCGAGGTCCTCCTGTGTGTGCCGCCATGACGATAACGTGCCGGGCCGCCTGCCCGCCGCGACCGCCCACCACCCGGTCGCCTCCGGGGGCGCCCGGGTCCCGCTCGGGGTCGGCGGGCGGCGGGAAGCTCCCGGGCCTCCGCGCTGTTCGACCTGTCGGGATGACGGTGGCCCGGCGTAGGCTTCCCGTTACCCCACCACGCCCTCTTCACGATCGGAGTCTCCCGGTGCCGCTCCTTCCCGGAGCCGAGCCGTTCCGCCACGACGGCGGGGACGTCGGCGTCCTGTTGTGCCACGGCTTCACCGGTTCCCCGCAGTCCGTCCGCCCCTGGGCCGAGCACCTGGCCGACCGGGGGATGACCGTGAGTCTGCCGCTCCTGCCCGGTCACGGCACCCGGTGGGAGGACATGCAGACCACCACCTGGCAGGACTGGTACGCGGAGGTGGACCGCGCGCTGCGCGAGCTGACCGAGCGGTGCCGGCACGTCTTCGTCTGCGGGCTGTCGATGGGCGGCGCCCTCGCGCTGCGGCTGGCGGCCCGTCACGGCGACGCGGTCAGCGGGGTGGTGGTGGTCAACCCGGCCATCCGGGTCCACGACGCCGCGGCCCCGCTGCTGCCGGTGCTGCGCCACCTGGTCCGCTCGGTGAAGGGCATCACCAACGACGTGGCCAGGCCGGACGCCCCGGAGATCGGCTACGACCGCACCCCGCTGCACGCCGCGCACTCGCTGCGCCGGTTCTTCCAGCTGGTCGACGGCGAACTGCCGCGCGTGACGCAGCCCCTGCTGGTGATGACCAGCCCGCAGGACCACGTCGTGCCGCCGTCGGACTCCGAGCGGGTGCTGGGCCGCGTCTCCTCCTCGCAGGTCCGCCACGTCCTGCTGGAGCGCAGCTACCACGTGGCGACGCTCGACCACGACGCCGGGAAGATCTTCGCCGACAGCGAGGCCTTCATCGCCCGGCACTCGGGTGGCGGCGCGCCCTCCCGGGTCGGCGCGGACGGTGCCCGGGGGGTGGCCGGCGGTGGCTCCTGACCAGGGGGAACCCCTGGACGAGGAGGCGGCCTGGGCGCAGATCGTCGCCGGTTACGGCGAGGCGCCCGCCTTCCCCGACGACGTACCGGCCGGCACCGGCCCCAAGGCGGCGACCGGGCCCCGCGCCCCGGAGGGCGGGGAGGGCGAGGTGCACGGCGAACCGGCGGGCGAGGGGCCCCCACCGCCGCCGCAGGACGCTTCGGCCGGCACACCGCAGGAGCAGGAGAAGCCCTCCTCCGAGGCCGGCGCCGAGCCCCCGGCCGGCCCCCGCCCGCCGGTGCGGCCGGGAAGTTTCGTCGTCTACGCGCCCGGCGTGGGCCCCGGCGCCCGACCGCGGAAGGCGGCCGACGAGACGGAGGAGGACGACGAGGGCCACTTCGTGCCGCCCGAGCCGCCCCCGCTGCCCCCGGTGGACACCACGGCCAGGTTCGCCTGGCTCGCCGTCCTGGGCGGCCCGCTGCTGCTCGTCGTCATGCTGCTGCTGCAGCAGCCGGTGACCTGGTACGTCACCGTGCTGGGCGTCGGGGGGTTCCTCGGCGGCTTCGCGACGCTCGTGGCCCGGATGAACCCCGGTGACGAGGACGACGAGGACCACCGGCCGGGCGGCGGGGCCGTCGTCTGACGCCCCGGCGGGCGGTCCCCGGCACCCGGGGGCCGCCGGGCCCGGTCCCTCACCCCATGGGCACCCGGAGGTCGGCGAGGACCGGCAGGTGGTCGCTGGCGGCCCGCAGGTCCGCCTCCCGCACCCCCGGCACCTCGCGGGGCACGCCGCAGGCCAGCACCTCCACGTCCGGGGTGGTGAACACCGCGTCGATGCGCTGCCGCGGTGCGGCGGCGGGGTTGGTGTGCTCCCCGCCCCACTGTTTGGCGGCCCAGGCGTCGGTGAGGTCCTCGGCGAGGCTTCGGAACGCCCGTCCGGCCGGCCCCTCGTTGACGTCGCCGCCCACCACGGCGTGCTGCACCGGGACGGTGGCGCCGGGCCGGCGGACACCGGCGGGTACGCCCTCGGTGCGCCACCGCTCCAGGTGCCCGAGCAGGGACCGGGCCTGCGAGCGGCGCTCGGCCGCGGCCAGGCTCAGGTGGAAGCTGGCGACGCCCAGGCGGGCGCCCCGCACGCGCAGCACGGCGGTGGCCAGGCCCCGGCGGTGCAGCCCGGGGGTGCGGGGCAGAAGTACGTCCTCGGTGTGCTCGACGTGGGCGCCCAGGTCGGCGAGGACCATGGGGCCGCAGGCGGTGGCGCCGCCGGTGACGTGGTAGAGGCCGGTCTCGCGGGCCAGCCGGGCGGCGGCCTTGCGCCAGCGGAAGAAGCGGGGCGCCTCCTGGACCAGGAGCACGTCCGGCGCGCAGGCCCGCACCACCCGTGCCAGGGCCGCGCGGTCGTCGCGCAGCGAGCGCACGTTGTAGCTCAGGACGCGCACCGCGACAGACGTCCCGTCGTCGGCCGGTCGTTCGCCGCCGGGCCGCGGGGCCCCCGGCTGCTGGGAGGGACGGTCACCGGTGGCTTCGGGCAAGGCGTTCTCCTGAAGTGCGCAGACGGCTGATGCCGGGCACGGACGGTACCGTACCCGGCATCACAGGTGGGCGGCGGGCCGCCCGAGGTGCGTCAGCCCTGGTGTGCGTCAGCCCTGGCGCGCCAGGTCCGCGGCGCCCACCAGGCCCGCCTTGCCGCCGAGCTGGGCGGCGAGGACCTGGGCGTGCGGGCGCCACTGGCTGCCGACCAGCCAGCGGCGGAAGGACTTGCGGATGGGCTCCAGGACCAGCTCGCCCTCGTCGGAGACGCCGCCGCCGACGATGAAGGCGGCCGGGTCGAAGAGGGAGGCCAGGTCGGCGAGGCCGGCGCCGGCCCAGCGGGCCAGCTCGCGGAAGGAGTCGACGGCCACCGGGCAGCCGCGGCGGGCGGCCTCGCTGACGTGCTTGCCCTCGATGCCCTCGACGGTGCCGTCGCCGAGCCCCAGCAGGATCTGCGCGTTCTCGGGGGTGGCGTAGGCGCGCTGCCGGGCGTAGCGCAGCAGGGCGCGGCCGGAGGCGTACTGCTCCCAGCAGCCCTGGCTGCCGCAGCCGCACAGCAGGCCGTCGGGGACGACGCGGATGTGGCCGAACTCGGCGGCGACGCCGAACCGCCCGCGCCGCAGCTTGTTGCCGATGATGACACCGCCGCCCAGGCCGGTGCCCAGGGTGATGCAGATGACGTCGCTGTGGCCCTTGCCCGCGCCGAACTTGTACTCGCCCCAGGCGGCGGCGTTGGCGTCGTTCTCCACGACGACCGGCAGGCCGACGCGCTGCTCGACGTTGTCCTTGAGCGGCTCGTGGCGCCAGTCGATGTTGGGGGCGAAGAGGACGGTGGCCCGCTTCTCGTCGACGTATCCGGCGGCGCCGATGCCGACGGCCTCGACCTGGTGGTCGGCGCCGACGGTCTTCACGGCCTCCGCGATGGCCTCGGTGAGCTCGGTCGTGCTCTGCGGGGTCGGCACCTTGCACGTTTCGAGGATCGCGCCCTCCTCGTCGACCACGCCGGCCGCGATCTTCGTGCCGCCGATGTCGACGCCGATGGTGAGTCCCATGTGTCCCTCAGTTATTCGCTCGAACCCCGCCGGGACCCACCGTACCGGAGGAGGCGGTCAGTCCAGATCGATCCTCTCACTACCGCCCGGTTCCCCGCCGTTCTCCCCGTCGTCGTCCCGGCGCCCACCGGCGGGCTTCCCGGTGTCCGGTGCGGCGTCCTCGCCGGCGGCTCCGTCCTGGTCGGCGGCGGGGCGGGGCGCGGAGGCGGGCCGTGCGGCGGCGGCGCCCTCGGTCCAGCGGCGCTCGCCCTCCCGCACGACGGAGCGGTAGGCGGCGAGGAGTTCCGAGCCGGCGGCGGCGAGGTGGCCGAAGACGTCCTGGTTGCGTTCGACGACCGGTTCGACGGCGGACTTCGCCTGGTTCAGGAGGTGGCTGACGGCCTGCTGCGCCGCCTTGCCGCCCAGCGAGGCGGGGAGCTGGATGTCGGCGAGCCGGTCGCCCAACGCCTCGGCGAGCTTGCGTAGTTCCTCGGCCGCGCTGCCGGAGGAGGTGTCCCGGGCGCGGTGCCGTGCCCGTTCCTCGGCGAGGTCCTCGGCGCATGCCGTCTCCCAGGCGTCGGCGTCGGCCGGGCGCTGCTTGGCATCACTCATGATCGGCTCCGTGGGACTCGTACGGCTGGACCGCCGCCCGCCGGGAGCGGGCCGGGTGGGTGCCACCACGACGACGCAGGGCCCCCCATCGACGGTACCGGAAGGGGGGCAGCCGGTGTCCGCGTCGGGCGAGGCCGTCCGGCCACCGGGCGGTCGCGGCCGGACACCCCGTCGCCGCCGCGGCTCGCCCCCGCGTCTGCTCAGCCCCGTTGCGGCCAGAGGTCGCCGTCCGGCGCGAACCGCACGGCCAGCACGCCGTCGCGGAGTGCTGCGCCGGCGACCGTGCACCGGCGCAGCGCGGAGGGCAGCGGGCGGATGCGGCGGAACGGCCCGGCCGTGACGACGAGCTCGTCACCGCGGCGCACCAGCTCCAGGCGCTCGCGCACCGCGCCCGGCAGCGGCACCCGGTAGACCAGGAGGCCGTCCTCGGACCGCTGGTCGGCGATGTGCCACGGGTCGGGCCGGGGGGCGGGGGGCGCCGGGGTCTCGCCGGTGACCGGGGCACCGTGGCGGGGTGCGGGGACCTGGGCCGGGGAGGGGGCGGCGCCGGGGGCGTCGAGCCGCGGCTCGGGGAGGTGGGCGAGGAGTGCGGACAGGTCGGCCTCGCCGCGCGGCTCGCGGCCCAGGTGGGGGACGGTCGCCACGGGCAGGTCGCCGAGTTCGGCCCGCAGCGCGGCGAGCCCCTCCTGCTGGCGGTCGGCGGCGGCGCCGAGGAAGGCGTCGGCCGAGCCGGTGGGGAGCAGGCGGTTGACCACGACCGACTCCACCCGGTGACCGTGCAGGGCGAGGCCGGCGCGGGTGGGGCGCAGCCGCTCGGCGACCGCCCCGCCCGCCTCGGCGACCAGCCGCACGCCGGTGCCCTCGGCGTCCAGGACGCTCTGCACGCCGGCGAGTTCGGCCTCCCAGCGGGCGGCGGCATCGAAGAGCGCACGGGTGGGCATGGGCACCCCGGCGAGTTGCGCGAGCACCGGCCGCAGCGCCCTCGCCGCCTGCCGCTCGGGCGGCAGCAGCCGGGTCAGCCAGCGGCGGGCCTGCTCGGGCAGGGCGAGGAGGTGGACGGCGTCGGCGGCCGGCGGCAGGTCGACGACCAGGAGGTCGTGCCGGCCCGCGGCGTGGGCGGAGCGCACCGCCTTGAGCAGGGCGACCGGGAGGGCGCCGGGCGGCTCGGGCAGTTCGTCGCCGTCCAGCGGGGCCGCGCCCAGGACGTCCAGCAGGCCGGCCGCCTGGTCCTGGAGGGCGAGGAGGTCGCGCCGGAAGGAGGCGCCGGCGTCGACCTGGCGCAGTTCCAGGTGCGGGACGTCCGGCAGGTCCGTGGTCCCGGGCGACAGGCCCAGCAGGGCGCCGGTCGCCGCCGCGTCCTCGGCCGTCAGCAGCAGGGTGCGCCGGCCCCGGCGGGCGGCGGCCAGCGCGGTGGCGGCGGCCACGGTGGAGCGGCCGGCCCCGCCGAGGCCGGCGACCAGGAGGATGCGGGTGCCGGGAGCGTGGCCCGGGGTCCGTTCGGGCCGGTCGGCGGCCGGACGCGGGCCGGCCCCGGTGGACGGCGTGGCCGGCGGGTGGGCGGTCACGGACGGCCGCCGGCGTCCCCGCCCCCGCTCTCGCCGGGCCGGTCCGCCGCGGCGCCGGACTCCACGCGCTGCTTCAGGCCGGCCAGGGCGCGGTCGATGATGACCTTCTCCGCCTTGCGCTTGATCATGCCGAGCATGGGGATCTTGACGTCCACGGTGAGCCGGTAGGTGACCTGGGTGCGAGCGCCGCCGTCCAGGGGCGCGAGGCGGTAGGAGCCGTCCAGCGAGCGCAGCATCTGCGACTTCACCAGGGACCAGCTGACCTCACCGGTGCCGTTCCAGGTGTAGGCCAGGGTGTGGTCGTCCCTGATGGCCCCGGCGTCGAGCAGCAGGCGCACCTGTTCGGCACGGCCCTGCTCGTCCCGTGCGAGGACCTCGGCCTCCTTCACCTCGCCGGTCCACTCCGGGTAGCGGGCGAAGTCGGCGATCACTCCCATCACGTCGGCGGGTGACGCCTCGATCGTGATGCTTGAGCTGGTGTGTTCGGCCATCGCCGTGACTCCTCCTGCCAGTTGGTGCCGGTGGCACGCTCGTGCCCGGGCTCTGGTGCCGGCCGTGGACGCTGCCGCCGCGGGCCACGCCGCACGGCCCGGCGCTCCGGCACGGCGTGGGCGCCGGCCCCGGGGCGCCACCGCGCCTGAAGCGGCGTGCGTGCCGCTGAAGGCTACCGTGCGGCACGGCGGCCGGGCACGTGACGGCCGGTGGCCGGGGCCCGGCCGGTCGTTCACCACTGAAGGACGAGGGGCCTGCCGGTGGAGTTGAAGTGGCCGACGTTCACACACTCGGTCGCGCCGACCCGCATCCGGGGTGCCAGCGGCTGGTGGACGTGGCCGAAGAGGGAGTAGCGCGGCCGGGTCCTGCGGATGGCGGCCAGCAGCGCCGAACTGCCGCGCTCGAAGCGGCGGGCGACGACGTCGTAGCAGAGCTCGGGCAGGTCCGGCGGTATGTGCGAGCAGAGGACGTCGACCTCGCCGAGCGCCTCCACCTTCGCCGCGTACTCCTCGTCGCCGATCTCGTAGGGGGTGCGCATGGGCGTGGTGAGTCCGCCGCCGACGAACCCGAAGACCCGGCCGCCGATCTCGACCCGCTCGCCGTCCAGCACCCTGGTGCCGGGCCCGGCGAACTCCGGCCACAGGTGCGGGAGGTCGACGTTGCCGTAGGTGGCGTAGGTGGGGGTGGGGAAGGCGGCGAAGAGCGCGGCGTACTGCCGGCGCACGGCCTGCTCGATGAGGGTGGAGCGGTCGCCGCCGGGCCCGACGGCCTCGTCCCACAGCCGGCGGCTCAGCGTCCGCGCCTCCTCGAAGCGGCGCGCGGTGCGCAGTTCGACCAGGCGGTGGGCGTGCTCGGTGCCGAAGAGGTCGGGGAAGATGCCGCGCGAGTGGTCGGCATAGTCGAGGAAGAGCACCAGGTCGCCCAGGCAGACGAGGGCGTCGGCGCCGTCCCCGGCACTCGCCAGGTCCCGGCTGTTCCCGTGTACGTCGCTCACCACATGCACGCGCATGGGGCGAGCCTAGGCCGTGTGCCCGTCCCCCGTGGTTTCGGGGCTTCAGCTCCGGCCGCGGGCGCTGCGCACGCGGGCACGGGGCGTACGGCCGGGGCTGCCCTTGCGGCGGTGGCGGGCCAGGTGGCGTGGCACCCGCGCGTCACCATCCCGACCTGCGGTTACTTCCCTGTCAGCCCCGGTCTGGACTAATGTGCGCGCAGCGCCTCCCCGGCCGTTCGATTTTCGCTGTGACCCATCGAACATCTCGGGGGTCCCCCTACCCGCGGGGGGTACCGCTCGGTAACGTCCGGGCCGTCCAGCCACTGCCTGACCGAGGACCGCAGCCGGCCACACACCGCGTCGTCGAGCACCGGCGCCAACGAGGAGCAGCAGTCTTGCGCGAGTTCAGCCTTCCGGCCCTGTACGAGGTCCCGGCCGACGGCAACCTGACGGACCTGGTCCGCCGCAACGCCGCCCGCCAGCCCGACCGGGTCGTCATGGGGCGCAAGGTGGCGGGCGAGTGGCGGGACGTCACCGCGGCGGAGTTCCTGGCCCAGGTGCGTGCCGTGGCGGCCGGCCTGATGGCCTCCGGCATCCGTCCCGGCGACCGCGTCGGCCTGCTCTCGCGCACCCGCTACGAGTGGACGCTGTTCGACTTCGCGATCTGGAGCGCGGGCGGGGTGACCGTCCCGGTCTACGAGACCAGTTCGCCCGAGCAGATCCAGTGGATCCTCGGCGACTCGGGCGCGGTGGCCTGCGTGGTGGAGAGCCCCGCGCACGAGGCGGCCGTGGCCTCGGTCCGCGAGAGCCTGCCGGAGCTGCGGCAGGTCTGGTGCATCGACGAGGACGCGGTGTCCCGGCTGTCCACCGAGGGGACGCCGGTCAGCGACGAGGAGGTCGACGAGCGCAGCGCGCTGGCCGACGCCGACTCCCCCGCCACCATCGTCTACACCTCCGGCACCACCGGCCGCCCCAAGGGCTGCGTGCTCACCCACCGCAGCTTCTTCGCCGAGTGCGGCAACGCCATCGAACGGCTGGCGCCGCTGTTCCGCACCGACGAGTCCTCGATCCTGCTGTTCCTGCCCGCCGCCCACGTCTTCGGGCGGCTGGTGGAGGTGGCCTCGGTGATGGCGCCGATCAAGCTGGGCCACGTCCCCGACGCCCGGCAGCTGACCGAGGAACTCGCCGCCTTCCGGCCCACGCTGCTGCTGGGCGTCCCCCGGGTCTTCGAGAAGGTCTACAACGCGGCGCGGACGAAGGCCGAGTCGGAGGGGCGCGGCCGGCTCTTCGACCGGGCCGCGGAGACCGCCGTCGCCTACAGCCGGGCACTGGACACCGAACGCGGTCCGGCGCTGGGCCTGCGGCTGCGTCACCGCTTCTTCGACCGGGTCGTCTACGGGCGGCTGCGGGCCGTCCTGGGCGGCCGGGCCACCCACGCCGTCTGCGGCGGCGCCCCCCTCGGCGAGCGCCTGGGCCACTTCTACCGCGGCATCGGCTTCACCGTGCTGGAGGGGTACGGGCTGACGGAGTCCTGCGCGGCCACCGCGGTGAACCCGGCCGAGCGCCCGAAGATCGGCACGGTCGGCCTGCCGCTGCCCGGCTCGGTGGTGCGCCTGGACGACGACGGCGAGGTGCTGCTGCACGGCGAGCACCTGTTCACCCGGTACTGGAACAACGAGGACGCCACCGCCGAGGCGCTGGCCGACGGCTGGTTCCGCACCGGCGACCTGGGCACCCTCGACCCGGACGGCTACCTGACGATCACCGGCCGCAAGAAGGAACTGCTGGTCACCGCCGGCGGCAAGAACGTGGCGCCGGCCGTCATCGAGGACCGCATCCGCGCCCACCCGCTGGTGGCGGAGGTCATGGTGGTGGGCGACGGCAGGCCCTATGTCGGCGCCCTGATCACGCTGGACCGCGAGTTCCTCGCCCACTGGGCCCGCGAGCACGGCCACCGGGCCGACGCCGGCGCCGCGGCGCTGCGCGAGGACCCGCAGCTCCTGGCGGCCCTGCAGAGCGCCGTGGACGAGGGGAACGCGGCCGTCTCGAAGGCCGAGTCGGTGCGCCGCTTCCGCGTCCTGACAGCCGAGTTCACCGAGGAGTCCGGTCACCTCACCCCGTCCCTGAAGCTCCGGCGGGGCGTGGTGGCCAAGGACTTCGCCGAGGACATCGAGGCGCTGTACGCGGGCTGAGGCCCGCCCGGCCCCTTGGGGCCCCTGTGCACCACCGCACTGGGTAGGGTGCCCAGACGATGGACAAGACCCTGATCGTCACCAACGACTTCCCGCCGCGCCCCGGCGGCATCCAGGCGTTCCTGCACAGCATGGCGCTGCGACTGGACCCGGACCGGGTGGTCGTCTACGCCTCCACCTGGAAGCGCGGGCGGGAGGGCGCGGCCGAGACCGCGCGGTTCGACGCCGACCAGCCCTACCCGGTGGTGCGGGACCGCACCACCATGCTGCTGCCCACCCCGCGGGTGACCCGCCGCGCCGTCTCGCTGCTGCGCGAGCACGGCTGCCGCTCGGTGTGGTTCGGCGCCGCGGCGCCCCTGGGTCTGATGGCGCCCGCCCTGCGCGCCGCGGGGGCCCGCCGGATCGTGGCCACCACGCACGGCCACGAGGCGGGCTGGGCGCAGCTGCCCGGCGCCCGCGCGATGCTGCGCCGCATCGGGGAGTCCACCGACACCCTCACCTACCTCGGTGAGTACACCCGCTCCCGGATCGCCGGCGCCCTGACGCCGGCCGCCGCGGGCCGCATGGTGCAGCTCCCGCCCGGTGTGGACGAGAAGACCTTCCATCCGGGCTCGGGCGGTGAGGAGGTGCGGGCCCGGCTGGGGCTGGCGGAGCGCCCGGTGGTGGTCTGCGTCTCGCGCCTGGTGCGCCGCAAGGGACAGGACACCCTCATCGAGGCGATGCCCCGGGTGCTGGCCGCGCATCCCGACGCCGTGCTGCTGGTGGTGGGCGGCGGCCCCTACGAGAAGGACCTGCGGCAGCTCGCCGCGAGCCGGGGGGTGGCCGACGCGGTGCACTTCACCGGCGCCGTGCCCTGGGAGGAGCTGCCCGCGCACTTCGGGGCCGGCGACGTCTTCGCCATGCCCTGCCGGACCCGGCGCGGCGGGCTGGACGTCGAGGGCCTGGGCATCGTCTACCTGGAGGCCTCGGCGACGGGGCTGCCGGTGGTCGCGGGCGACTCGGGCGGGGCGCCGGACGCGGTCCTGGACGGCGAGACCGGCTGGGTGGTCCCGGGCGGTTCGCCCACGGCCACCGCCGAGCGGCTGGTCACCCTGCTCGGCGACGCCGCACTGCGCCGCCGCATGGGCACCCGCGGGCGGACCTGGGTCGAGGAGCGGTGGCGTTGGGACCTGCTGGCCGAACGGCTCCGCGAGCTGCTGTGAGATTCCCCGCCCGGTAGCGTGCGCGCCTCCCCGTGAGTGGGGCGGGCACGCGGCCCGGCGGACGGCGCCGGGCCGGGGCGTCCGGTGTCCGGCGCGTCGGCCCGCGGGGTGGGGCGTGGTCCGCCCGGTGGCCGCACACCCCGCTGACCGGCACGTCGTGTGCCGCATCGCCGGGCGAAGGGGCATGCTGAGAGCGGTCACCGCGGCCTGGCCGTGTCCGCCGGACAGGGCCTGGGGCCCACCTGCCGCGACGCGGCGGGCGCGGCCGGCCACCGCCCGCCCAGCCCCACCGACCGACACCCCACCCCCACGAGGTGCCCATGCCGTCGACGCCGCCCGCGAGCACGCCCCCCACGCCCCGCCGCGCCCCCCGTGCCCGGTCCGCGGACCGCGGCGCGACCCGCATGACGGCGCCCCGCGCCGCGGTCCGCGGCGGTGTGGCCATCCCGGTCGCGCTGTGGCTGGTGACCCGGACGCTGCTGGTCCTCACCGTCTTCAAGGTGCTCCTGGTCCCGGGGCAGGACGTCACTCCGGACGTCACCTCCATCTACCGCGGCTGGAGCCAGGTGCTCTCCGGCGGCACCTTCCCGCTGCACGACATCACCTGGCAGTACCCGCCCTCGGCGGCGCTGGCGGTCCTCTCGCCCCACCTGCTGCCCTTCCTCGACTACGCGACCGCGTTCTACCTGCTGTGCCTGCTGGCCGACGCCGTCGTCACGGCCCTGCTGCTGTACGCCGGCCGCCGCCCCGGCAGGCGGCCGGCCGGGGCCTGGGTGTGGGTGGTCGGCATCCCGCTGCTGGGGCCGACGGCCTACGCGCGCTACGACGTGATGGTGACGGGAGTGGCGGTGGCGGGGGTGCTCGCCGCGGTGCGGCGGCCGGGCGTCGGCGGTCTGCTGGCCGGGTTCGGGGCGACGATGAAGGTGTGGCCGGTGCTGCTGGTGGCCGGCGTGGCCCGGGGCCGGCGCTGCCGGTCGGCGTGGGGGATGACGCTGGTCGCCATGGTCGGGGTGGCGGTGGCGTTCTCCCTGACGATGCCGGGGGCGCTGGAGTTCCTCACCTTCCAGGGCGAGCGGGGGACGGAGGTCGAGTCGCTCGGCTCGCTCGTCTTCCACCTGGCCCGGCATGCGGGCTGGGGCGGCCGGGTGGCGCTCAACTACGGCTCCATGGAGTTCCTCGGCCCGTGGGTCCCCCTGGTCAGCGACCTCGCGCTGACGCTGACGGTGATGGCCTTCGGCTGGCTGCTGGTGTGGCGGTGGCGGGCGCGGGAGTTCACCCCGGCCACCGTCGGCGACGCCGCCTTCACCGCCGTCCTGCTGTTCACCACGACCAGCCGGGTCATCAGCCCGCAGTACATGGTCTGGCTGGTCGGCCTGGCGGCGGCGGCCCTGACGGTGCGCGGCACCCGGCAGTCGCCCTCCGCGGTGCTGGTCCTGCTGGCGACCGCGGCGACGTTCTGGGAGTTCCCGGTGCACTTCGTGGACGTCGTCACCTCCAGCTGGCTCGGCATCACGCTGCTGGCGGTCCGCAACGGCCTGCTGGTGGCGGCGTGCGTGGTCTCCTGCCGCCGGCTGTGGTCAGCCACGGTCGAGGCGCCGCCGGCGGGGGCCGCCCCGCGGCGGCGCGGCACCGTGCCCGGGCCGAGCAGCGAGGCGCCGGGCCCTGAGGTCGCGGCCCGCTGACGCCGGTGGGCCGCGACCTCAGGAGGAGTTGAGGACCTTCGCCAGGTAGGCGCGCCAGCGCCGCGTGAAGTCGGCGGTGGAGACGTGGAGCCGGTCGCGCAGCACGGCGTCGAGGTCGGAGTCGCGGCCGGCCGCCTCGTAGAGGCCGGTCAGCTTCCGCTCCCCCCACTCGTCGGCGACCATGCGGCACGCCAGCCAGCTCCCCTCGTACGCGCGGGCCAGGTCGTCGGGTTTGCGGGTGAAGCCGAAGTCGTCGTTGGTGGGGAGCTTCCCGGGCAGCCGGTGCGCCGCAGCGGCAGCGGTGAGTTCGGGGGCGGCCGTGTGCGGGGCGTTCTTCGTGCGCCGGTAGGCGACCCAGTCGGCGAACCCCTCCGAGAGCCACAGCGGGGTCGAGGCGGTGGTCCGGGCGCGGGTGGCCACGTGGGTCGTCTCGTGGGTGAGCACCACGGCCCGCCCGGCGTCGGTGAGCTGCGCGTACGCGTCGGGGTTGACGATGACCCGGTCGGCCGGGGCCTGCGCGGAGCCGCCCGCCTCGCCGGTGGTCACCGCGGCGATGCCGGTGTAGCCGGCGGGTTGGTCGGAGCCGAGCAGCTCCGCCATGCGGGCGACCGTGGGCGGGGCCTCGACCACCACGCGCCGGCTCCACCGCCCCGGCCAGGCGTCGGCGACCGCGGGCACCGCCCCGTCGGTGCGGCGTGCCAGCTCCCGCAGCCTGCCGTCCTCGCCGCGGGCGCCGATGACCAGGCTGCGCCGGCCCCGGACCAGGCTGACCGGCCCGTCGTCCCACAGCTGGCGCATCGACACCTTGCCGCTGTCCTCGCCGTCGGTGTCGGAGAGCACCCGCCAGTCGCCGTCGCGGCGCGCCAGGGTGAGGTACTGGACGGCGACGACGGGGGCCGCGTCGTATCCCCTGACGCGGTAGCGCAGTTCGACCCGGGCGGCGATCCGCTCGCCCCGGCCCGCGGGAAGCGGGAAGGCGTCGGTGTCGGTGAGGCGGTACTGCCAGTCGGCCAGCGGCACGGCCGCGAGGTGCTCGAAGGTGCGGCGCTGCGCGGCCCGGAAGCTCGCGGCCCCGGGGTCGACACCGGCCAGGAAGGCTTGTTCGTCGTGGTCGCGCACGGCCCGCGCCCGCACGTCGAGCATGCGCTGCACGCCCGCGTCCGCGTCGGTGGCGGTCACCGCGCCGCCGCAGGAGACCAGCGTCGCCGGCAGCAGCAGGGCGGCGCCCGCCGCCAGGCATGCCCTTCGCACCCGGCGCGGTCCGCGCCGGGCCCACCGCACCGCTCGCCGGCCTGCCACGAGGAAGATCGTACGGCCGGTGCGGTGGCGGGAGCAGCCGGTCAGGGGCGGGTCACGGCGGCGATCGGCATCATGCCGACCGGGTCGTAGCGGACCCGGGCACCGGGGTAGGGGGCGTGCACGACCTGGCCGCCTCCGACGTACATCCCCACGTGGCTGGCGTCGTCCCGGTAGATGACGAGGTCGCCGGGGAGCGCCTGGGAGAGCGGGACGTGCCGGCCGGCGTCACGCTGCGCCTGCGAGGTGCGGGGCAGCCAGACACCCGCCCGGCCGTACGCCCACTGGGTGAGGCCCGAGCAGTCGAAGGCGGAGGGGCCGTTGCGGCCCCAGACGTAGGGGCGGCCGACGGCGGCGCGCACCGCCGCCACCGCCGCCGCGGCGTGTCCGCCGACCCCGGCCACCGGCCCGTCGGCGGGCGGCACCGGCAGGTGGACGGAGCGGTCGCCGGTGCGCGAGGCCCGGTCGTAGGCGGCCCGGTCCGCCGGGCTCATCGCCTTCAGCAGGCGGCGGGCAGTGGCGAGCCTGCGCTCCACGTCCTTCTTGGCGCGGCCGACCTCCCGCCGGCTCATCGCCAGCTCCGCCAGCTTCGCCGCGGCCTCCCGGTGCTGCTGGAGGAGCACCCGCTGCGTCTGCCGGACGGCGCGCAACTGGCCCGCCTGGGCCCCGGCCAGCCGGTCGAAGGTGGCCGCGGACTCCAGGTAGCTCTCGGGGGAGTCGGCCAGCACGAGCCGGAGCGCGGGGGCCATGCCGCCGGAGCGGTACTGGGCGGCGGCGACGAGGCCGAGCCTGCCGCGCAGCCGGTTCAGGCGGTCCTGGCTGCGGGCCAGCCGGTCCTGGAGGCGGCTGACCTCGCCGCGCAGCCGCCGGGCGCGCTCGGTCGCCCCGTTGTAGGCGTCGGTGGCGCTCTCCGCCTTCTCGTAGAGGGCGTCGAGGCGTGCGGCGGACTCCCGGCGGGCGGAGTGGCCCTCCGGTTCGGCGACGGCCGGGGCTGCCAGTGCGGCCGCCGCCGTCGCGGCTGCCGCCGACAGGACGGTGACGCGGGCGGTGACGCCGGCCGGGACGACCGGACCCGGCTGTGCGGTACGGCGATGGGACACCACGGTCGGCCGCACTCCTTCCGTTGCGGCCGCTGCCGCCCGGAAGGGCGGACACGGGCGGCGGCCGCGCGGGCCGACAGTAGCCGCGGCCACGCGGCGCCTCCAAAGACCCGCGACCGGGCGGCGGATGCGGCCTGGCGGGTGACGCCGCAGGTCACCGCCAGGCCCGTTGTCAGCCTGGCGATACCGTGATTCCCCCGATCGAGGGGGTTCCCGGGCGGGCCCCGGTACCTGCCGGGCGCCGGTGCGGACCGGCCCGCCGCCGACGACGGACGCCGGGCCCGTGACGGACCCGGCGTGCACCGGAAGGGGCGTTTCCGCAGACGCCCGGCTCAGCTGTGCAGCGGCCTCAGACGCGGACGCCGAACTCGAAGGTCATGTTGCCCATCGGCTCGTACCGCACGCTCGCCCCGGGGTGGGGGGCGTGCAGCACCATGCCGTTGCCGGCGTAGAGGCCGATGTGCGAGAGGTCGCTGTTGAACAGCACCAGGTCGCCGGGCTTGAGCTGGCTCATGCCGATGCGGGTGCCGGCGTTCGCCTGCTGCTGCGAGGTGCGCGGCAGCGAGACGCCGGCCTGCGCGTAGGCGAACCCGGTCAGACCCGAGCAGTCGTAGGAGGAGGGGCCGGTGGCGCCGTAGACGTACGGCTTGCCGATCTGGGTCTTGGCCGCCTCCAGGGCCGCCGCCGCCCGCTGCGAGCTGGGCAGCGCGTTACCGAGGTCCACCCGGGAGTTGCTGCGGTTGGCGCGCGCCTGCTCCTGCGCGAGCTGCTGGCGCTCCTTCTCGGTGAGGGAGTTCAGCAGCGCCCGGGCCTTGGCGAGCTTGCCCTGGATCTCGCTCTTGCGGTCGCCGAGCGCCTTGCGGGTGTCGGCGAGGTCCTGCATCTTCTTCGACGCCTCGGCCCGCTCCTGGGCGAGGTGGCGCTGCTTCTCGGCTATCGTCCGCAGCTGCTCGGCCTGGTGGCCACTCAACTGGTCGAGCGTGGAGGCCTTGTCGAGGAAGGTGTCGGGGTCGCCCGAGAGGAAGAGCTGCATCGACGGGTCGAGGCTGCCGCTGCGGTACTGGTCGGAGGCGACGGCGCCGAGGCCCTTGCGGAGCTTGTTCAGCTCCTCCTGGCCGCGGGCCACCTTGTCCTGGAGGTCACTGACCTCCTTCTGCAGCTTGGACTGGTCCTCCTTGGCCCCGTCGTACTTCTGCGTGGCGGACTCGGCCTGCTGGTAGAGCTTGTCGACCTGGGATTTGACCTCGTCCTTGGACGGCTTGGGCGCGGCCTGCGCGGCCTGCGAGCTGAGGGCGACGGCTGCCGCTGCGGTCGCGGTGAACACGGTGACGCGCGTGCGGCTCGGCTGCTTTGGTCGACGGTGGGACGCCACGGAGGCGAGCTCCTTCTTCCTTCAGCCGCCTACCGGGAAGGGGGTGGCAAGACCCCGGCTCCGCGTGGACGCCGCGGATCGGCGGTTCCTTCACTGTTCACCCCGGGTGGGTGATCAACCGCATGAAGGTTCGAGGCAGACCTTAGTAACCGAGCTGTGATCCCTTCAAATCCCTGCGGAAAAAACCCGCTTCACCGAGGCAAGCTTTACCAAGACCCCACAGCTTGTGACCGCCGCCTGACACAGCGGAGCGAAAAAACGCCCCCACCGCCCAGGTGACCCACCGTCACCAGGCAAACCGGGCTTTCACG
The DNA here is from genome assembly GCF_042733155.1 of Streptomyces sp. NPDC059740. Classification (NCBI taxonomy): domain Bacteria; kingdom Bacillati; phylum Actinomycetota; class Actinomycetes; order Kitasatosporales; family Streptomycetaceae; genus Streptomyces; species Streptomyces sp. NPDC059740. Next base: position 23,248 of record NZ_JBHWGP010000019.1, read on the forward strand.
GCGGGTCCGGGTGGTACCGGGACGACCGGCACCGGACGGCGTCAGGTCCGGGCCAGCCGCTTCAGGAGCAGCGCCGAGGAGACCGGCCGCGCCCCGGCCTGCGCCACCCCGTCCGCCACCTCGCGGTCGGTGGAGACCACCACCACGGGACGCCCCGAGGGTTCGGCGCGCACCAGTTGGCGGATCAACTCGTCCGCGGTCACCCCGGGCTTGCTGAACAGCACACGGACCCCGCGGGGCGGCGCGAGCAGCACCGGAGCGGCGAGTTCCGCCCCGTCGAAGACGCACGTCATCTCCGCGCCGGTCTGCGCCGCCAGCACGGCGAGCCCGCCCAGCAGCCGCAACCGCTGCTTCTCCAGCGGGATGGCCGGGTAGCCCGTCTTGGTCACGTTGTAGCCGTCGACAACGAGGTGCGCCTGCGGCAGCGCCAACAGCTGGTCCAGCAGGGCCGGATCGGTCTCCGACAGGGCGCGCGCCGCCACGTCCCGCGGCGAGAGCGTCCCGGGCGAGACCGCGTCCACCGTGTCGGCGGGCCTGACCTCGGCCGGCGGCAGGGCCAGCTCGCGCCGCAGCCCCTGGGCCGCGTCCAGCACGGTGTCCAGCAGCAGCCGCAGCCGCATGTCCTCGACGCTGCGCCCCTCGCGGACGGCGCGCCGCCCGGCCTCCAGGGCCGCCTCCGCCTCGGTGGCCCTGGCCCGCAGCCGCCGGGCCTCCCCCTCGGCGGCGGCCCGGTCGGCACCCGCCTGCGCACGCACCGCCTGGACCTCCGCCTCCGCCTTGCGCACCTCCGCCTCCCGGCGCCGCACGTCGCTGGTCGCGCTGCGCAGGCGGCGGTGGAGGACGTCGTTCTCCTTGCGCAGGGTGTCCAGTTCGGCCCGGGCCCGCTCGGCCTCGGCCCGGGCCGCCGCACGCACCTGCGACAACTCCTCGCGGAGCCTGGCCAGCTCCCGGGAGGTCTCCTCGTCCGCCCGGACGGCGTCGGCCCGTTCCACCTCCTCCTCCGCGGCGGTGACGAGCTCGACCCAGCCGGCGGGCCGAAGGATGTACGCGGCGGCGGCGACGTCCAGCGGGTCGGCGGCGGCCGGCGGGTTGCCGGCCGCCAGCGCCTCGGTCAGCTCCGGCTGGGCCTCGCGCAGCAGGTCGGCGATACGGCCGCGGAAGCCGGCGTCCCCGGCGAGCGCCGAGGCCATGGCGTTGCCCGCGAACCGCACCCGCCGGCTGGGGGTGAACCGGGCGTACTGCCGCAGCGGGGCGGGCAGGTCGGCGACCTTCAGGCCGCCGAAGCACTCCGCGGTGAAGCCCACGACCTTGCGCCGCACGCCCTCGGGGAGCGGCCGGTCGAGGGCTGCCTGGTCCTCCGGGCCGGACCCCGCCCCGGCGGGCCCCACGCCGTTCGCGGACACCCCCGGCTGCGCGGCCGGCTCCGGCTCCCCGGCCGTCGCCTCCGCGCGCACGTCCCCCTCCCCCGTCGCCCCTTCCGGACGGTCCACCACTGCCGCCTCGCTCCGAATCTCAGGCGCTCGCGCCGGGCCGGTCCACCAGTTCGATCTGGTCCACCGCGTTGCACCAGCGGCAGCGCACCGATTCGATGCTCTCCTCGAGCACCTCCCGCTCCTCCACCGAGGGCTCGCCGGCGAGATCCAGATGCACGTACTCCACCACCTTCGAACGCCGGGTGACGTCGAAACGGGTGAGATTGCCGCACAGGGTGCAGCGCCACCTGGTCTCTGCGGTCGGCTGGGGAACCGTCATCGTCTCGTTCCTCTTTCGCTTCCTCGGGTGGTGACGCTCCGGCAGGGCCGCCCGCCCGCGGAGCCCGCCGCGGCGACCACGACCCGCCTCCCCCGGGCGGACGGGTCCCGGCGCGGCGCAACCGGCTCGCCGACGAGGAACGTCCCTGGTGCTCACCCTACGGCCTGCGCCCCCTCCCCTGCGGGGCGCGCCCGCAGCCGCCCCGCACCACGGCGCGCACGCCCACCGGGTGGCCGGGCCCGGAACCGGCACCCACTTCCTGGCCGAGTTTTCCGGGATGATCCACCCATGTCCGTTTCGCACCTCCTGGTGCTCCGTGCCGTGCGGATGCGCGGCCGCGACGTGCTGACGGCCCTGTGCTGTGCCGTGTTCCTCGCGGGACCGACCGCCCCGCTCACCGGGGCCGCGGCCGGCGGGGACGGGGGCCGCGCCGCGCAGAACGCCTACTTCGCCCGGTGGGGCGTGGTCCCCCGCGAGCTGTGGGAGGGGACCGTGCGCGCCTCGGCCACCCCGCTGACCGCGCTCTTCGTGCACGGCGGGTGGGTGCACCTGCTGGGCAACCTGCTCTTTCTGCACGTCTTCGGCGGCCTGGTGGAGGAGCGTCTGGGGCGCGCCCGCTTCGTCCTCTTCTACCTCGTCACCGGGTACCTGGCGCTGCTCGGCTACGCGGCGGTGCACGCCGGCTCGGGGCGGGCCCTGGTGGGGGCGTCCGGTGCCGTCTCCGGTGTGCTGGGCGCCTTCCTCTACCTCTTCCCCCGCGCCAGGGTGACCAGCCTGCTGCCGTTCCTCCTCTTCCTCCCGCTGCGCTTCCCGGCCTGGGTGGTGCTGGTCTTCTGGTTCGTGCTGCAGTGGCTCGCCGCGGGACACGACCCGGCCGGTCCCGGCGTGGCCCACCTGGCGCACCTCGTGGGCTTCGGGCTCGGCTTCCTCTACGCCTGGGCACGTCACCGGCGGCGGGGTGCGGGATAGGGTGGGCGGGCCCTGGAGAGAGCCGGGCAGCCGCGAGGGAGAAGACCAGCCGTGATCACTTCGATCGTCCTCATCAAGACCAGCGTGGACCGCATCCCGGAGATCGCCGAGAAGATCGCCGCGCTCGAGGGTGTCAGCGAGGTCTACTCGGTCACCGGGGCGCACGACCTGATCGCACTCGTCCGCGTCGCCCGCCACGACGACCTCGCCGACGTCATCCCCGGCCGCATCAGCAAGGTGCCGGGCGTCGCCTCCACCGAGACGCACATCGCCTTCCGCACCTACTCCCAGCACGACCTGGAGGCCGCGTTCGCCATCGGGCTGGACTCCTAGGACACCTGCGGGCCCGGCCCGGTACGGGGCGGGGCGCCACCACGGGAGGCAGCGCCCCGCCCCTGGGCGGCGGACGGCCGGTGCAGCGGGCCGGTCAGGCGGCGGTAACCGGGACGCAGCGGCCCTCCTGCGTCCGGTAGCTCCAGCGCGCGCCCTCGGTGACCAGCTCCCGCACCGCGCGCAGGAACCGCTCGACGTGCTCGTCGGGCGTGCCGGCCCCGAAGCTCACCCGGACCGCGTGGAGCGTCCCGCCGGCCGCGCCGGACTCCTCCGCGCCGCACTCCCCCGGGGCCTGCGGCTCGCTGCCGAGGAGTGTGCGCACCAGCGGGTGGGCGCAGAACAGGCCGTCGCGCACCCCGATGCCGTACTCGGCCGAGAGGGCCGCCGCGAAGTGCGAGGACTGCCAGCCCTCGACGGTGAAGGAGAGCACGCCCACCCGCGGCGTGTCCGGCCCGAACAGGCCCAGGACCCGCACGCCGGGGATGCCGGCGAGCCCTTCGCGGACCCTGGCCACCAGCGTCCGCTCGCGTGCCACCAGCGTGTCGAAGCCGGCCTCGGTCAGCGCGCGGCAGGCCGAGGCGATGGCGTGGACGCCGATGACGTTGGGCGAACCGGCCTCGTGGCGGGCCTCGGAGGTGTGCCACTCCACCGCGACACCGCCGTCCGGGCGCCGGGTGACGGTGCGGCTCGCGCCGCCGCCCGCCAGGTACGGCTCGGCCTCCCGCAGCCAGTCGGCGCGGCCCGCGAGGACGCCGGAGCCGAAGGGCGCGTAGAGCTTGTGGCCGGAGAAGGCGACCCAGTCCACGTCGAGCTCGGCCACGTCCACCGGGTGGTGGGGGGCGAGCTGGGCGGCGTCCAGGACGATGCGGGCGCCGTGGGCGTGCGCCGTGGCGGCCAGCTCCCGCACCGGCCAGATCTCGCCGGTGACGTTGGAGGCACCCGTCACGCAGACCAGGGCGGGGCCCGCGCCCTTGGGTGCCGCGGCCAGCGCGTCCGCCAGGGTGGTCACGGCCTGCTGCGGGGAGCGCGGGGCGTCGAGGTAGGTCACCGTCACGCCGGCGCGGCGGTGCCAGGGCAGCAGCGCGGCGTGGTGCTCGGTCTCGAAGACGTAGACGTGGGCCCCGGCGGGCAGCGCGCAGGCCAGCAGGTTCAGGGAGTCGGTGGTGGACCGGGTGAAGACCACCTCGTCCTCCGGGCGACAGCCGAGGAAGCGCGCCACGGTCTCCCGGCTGTTCTCGAACAGGTCCGTGGAGAGCTGCGAGAGGTGTCCGGCGCCGCGGTGCACGCTGCCGTAGTAGGGGGCGTAGGCCGCGACGTCGTCCCAGACGCGCTGCAGCGCCGGTGCGCTGGCCGCGTAGTCGAGCGCCGCGTAGGTGGTCTCGCCACCGGTCACGAGCGGGACGCGGACGTCGCGGCCGAGGACGGGGAGCGGGCCGCCGGCCGGGGCCTGGGGGGCGGTCCTCGCAGCGGTGGTGGTGGAGGCGGCAGCGGTGGCGGCGGAGGCGGCAGCGGTGCTGGCGGTGGCGGTCATGGCGGACTCCCGTGGTGGTGCGGGCGGCCGGCAACACCGCGCGGACGGCCGGGAGTCGGCGACGCGCGGTGGCGGCAGCAGGCGAGATGAGGGTGCTCGGTGCCCGTCGGGGCACGGGACGACAGGCACCGCGGCACACCGGTCCGCCGTCAGGGCGCACGGGTGGCCGGACGCGTCGTCCGGTGGGGGCGGTCAGGCCCCGGGGCCTGTCTCCGGGTCCGCGGCCGGCGTGGCGAGCCGGTCGGGAGGGGCGGCGGGTGCCGGTCGCGTCCGGTGGGGAGCGACGGGGCGCCGGTCACCGACGGCGGCGGGCACCCCAGGGGTACCGCTGCGCACGTCCGACGGCGATCCGGAGGACAGGCCTATCGCATTCGCTGCATCACGGAAGGCACTCCCTCGAAGGACCAGGTCCCCAATCGAGGGACCGCGCTTGCCGCAGACCTCGCTTGTCTGCGACCTGGTCATCACCCGGGGCACCCCGCCACGGACGGAGGGTTGCCGGACAGCGGGCCGGGGCCTTCACGCTGTCGCTCGTGACCTGCGGTGAGTATGGCACAGCGGGTTCGGACGGCGAAACCGTCGTCCCACATCCCGGGCACGCCCGCCAGGCGGCCGGAACCGGCTCACGGCGGCCCGCCGCAGGGGCCGCCGCGTGGTGCCTCAGGGGTCCTTGCCATGTGAGCGTCCGATGAGGTCGCGTGGTCCGGTGCCGTGCATCGCAAGGCGCCGGAGAGTCCTCGTAGCGGAGCTACCAGGGCTTTTCGGCAACGCCGCGAGGCGCGGTGCCAGACCACGCGACCCGGGCGGGCATATGGCAAGGACCCCTCAGGAGTTGCTGAGCTCCATCCAGCGCTCCAGCACGGTCGCCGCCGCCCCCGAGTCGACGGCCTGCGCCGCCCGCGCGATGCCCGCCGCGATCTGCTCCTCCAGCGAGGTGTCCGCCGGTTCGAGGGCGACCAGCGCCGCCGCCGAGTTCAGCAGGACCGCGTCCCGGACCGGGCCCTTCTCGCCCGCGAGGACCCGGCGGACGACGTCGGCGTTGTGGGCCGCGTCCCCACCGCGCAGGGCCTCGACGGGCACCAGCTCGACACCGACGTCGCGGGGGTCGAAGCGGTGCTCGGCCACGGCCCCGTCGCGGACCACCCACACCGTCGAGGTGGCGGTGGTGGTCAGCTCGTCCAGGCCGTCCTCGCCCCGGAAGACCAGCGCGGAGGAGCCACGTTCGGCGAGGACGCCGGCCAGGATCGGCGCCATGCGGGCGTCGGCGACGCCGGTGGCCTGGGCCTTCACCCGTGCCGGGTTGGTGAGCGGGCCGAGGAAGTTGAAGACGGTGCGCACGCCCAGTTCGGCACGGGCCGCCGCCACGTGGCGCAGCGCCGGGTGGAACCTGTTCGCGGCGCAGAAGGTGATGCCGGCCTCCGCAGCGACCTCGGCCACCCGGCGCGGGGACAGGTCGAGGTTGAGGCCGAGCTTCTCCAGGACGTCGGAGGCGCCGCTGGCGGAGGAGGAGGCCCGGTTGCCGTGCTTGACGACCCGGGCCCCCGTCCCCGCGACCACGAGGGCGGACATCGTCGAGATGTTGACGGTGTTGGCGCCGTCGCCGCCGGTGCCGACGATGTCGACGCTCGGGCCCGCCACCTCGATGAGTTCGGCGTGCTCGTACATGGCGTCGACCAGGCCGCTGATCTCGGCCACCGTCTCGCCCTTGGCCCGCAGCGCCACGGCGAAGCCGGCGATCTGGGCGGAGGTGGCCTCGCCGCGCATGACGTGGTCCATGGCCCAGGCGGTGTCCGCGGCGCTCAGGTGCCTGCCGGTCAGGAGAGCGTTGAGGAGGCCCGGCCAGGTGGGGGCCGTCGCGCTGTCGCCGCCTGCCGGGGTCACCACGTCCATGGTCCACACTCCTGGGAATTCGGCCCGCCCGGTGCGGGCCCCTGCGAGGGGCTGCCCCTCGCCTGAGAGCCTATCCGGCGGCCCGTACGCCGGAGGGCCCCGTCCGACGTCCGGACGGGGCCCTCTGGGTGGCGTTCCTCGTGTCGGGCGGTCTGCCGCCCGGGGGCCGCCGTCGCGCGGGCGACGGCGGCCGGATCACTCAGTGGTGGCCGTGGCCGCTGGCGATCTCCTTGAACTCCTCGGCGGTCGGCTTGGGGACCATGTTCTCCTCGGAGTAGTACCCGCGGGAGAGCTTGGCCCGCAGCCGGGTCGAGGCCGGGATCTTGCGGCGCACGCCGTTCTCGTCCACCTCGGGGCCCGGGTCGAAGACCTTGGGCTGCTCGTGCTGGGTGAGGACGTGCAGCTGCTCCTGGCGGAGCGGCTCGTGGATCTCGACGAACTCACCGTGCGGCAGGCGCTTGATGATGCCGGACTCGCGTCCGTGCAGCACCTTGTCCCGGTCGCGGCGCTGCAGACCCATGCAGATGCGCTTGGTGACGATGAAGGTGATCACCGTGCCGACGAAGAAGCCGATGCGGACGATCCAGGTGATCACGTTGATCGACATGTGGAAGTGGGTCGCCCACAGGTCGTTGCCACCACCGACGAGCATGATCATGTACGCCCAGAGCCAGGCCACACCGAAGGCGGTGCGGGTCGGCGCGTTGCGCGGGCGGTCCAGGATGTGGTGCTCGCGCTTGTCGCCGGTGACCCAGGACTCGATGAACGGGTAGACGGCGATGGCGGCCAGCACCAGCGGGAAGATCACGATCGGGATCAGCACACCGAAGTTGACGGTGTGACCCAGGAAGTTCCACTCCCAGCCGGGCATGGTGCGCACCAGACCCTCGGCGAAGCCCATGTACCAGTCGGGCTGGGCGCCGGTGGAGACCTGGTCGGGCCGGTACGGGCCGATGGCCCACACCGGGTTGATGCTGGCGACCGCCGCCATGACGGCGATGACACCGAAGACGAGGAAGAAGAAGCCTCCCGCCTTGGCCATGTAGACCGGCATCAGCGGCATGCCGACGACGTTCTTGTTGGTCTTGCCGGCACCCGGGAACTGCGTGTGCTTGTGGTAGAAGACCAGGATCAGGTGCGCCACCAGCAGGCCGAGCATGATGCCCGGCAGCAGCAGCACGTGGACGGTGAAGAACCTCGGGATGATGTCGTGCCCGGGGAACTCGCCGCCGAAGATGAACATCTGGAGGTAGGTGCCCACGATCGGCATCGCCAGGACGACGCCCTCGATGAAGCGCACACCCGTGCCGGAGAGCAGGTCGTCCGGGAGCGAGTAGCCGGTGAAGCCGGTGAACAGACCCAGCACCAGCAGCAGGAAGCCGAAGAGCCAGTTGACCTCACGCGGCTTGCGGAAGGCGCCGGTGAAGAACACCCGCATCATGTGGACCATCATGCCGCCGACGAACACCAGCGCGGCCCAGTGGTGGATCTGCCGGATGAGCAGACCGCCGCGGACGTCGAAGCTGATGTGCAGGGTCGACTCGAAGGCCTGCGTCATCCGGATCCCGTGCATGGGCACGTACGAGCCGTGGTAGACGACCTCGGCCATGCTCGGGTGGAAGAACAGCGTCAGGTAGACACCGGTCAGGATGATGATGATGAAGCTGTAGAGGCAGACCTCGCCCAGCATGAAGGACCAGTGGTCCGGAAAGATCTTGCGGAGGTTGGCCTTGGCGAGGCTGTAGATGCCAAGCCTTCCGTCCGCCCAGTCCGCGAGGCGTTCCCCCCGCGGCGCCGGGCCGCGGCGCGCGGCGCCCGCGACGTCGTTGTTACTCATCCGCGCTCCCAGAAGCTCGGGCCGACAGGCTCGGTGAAGACGTTGGCGGCCTCGAGGTAGCCGTCCTTCACCTGGATCTGCAACTGCGGCAGGGGGTGGCCGGCCGGCCCGAAGATGACGCGGCCACCGTCGGAGAGGTCGAAGGTCGACTGGTGGCACGGGCAGAGCACGTGGTGGGTCTGCTGCTCGTAGAGGCTGATGGGGCAGCCGACGTGCGTGCAGATCTTGGAGAAGGCCACGATGCCCTCGTGCGACCAGTCGAGTTCGCGCTTGTCCTTGATGTCCTTCGGCTCGATGCGGACGAGCATCAGGGCATCCTTCGCGATCTTGTTGGCGAAGTTCTCGTCGTCCTCCTCCAGGCCCTCGGGCTTGGCGAAGGTGAGGGAGCCGATCGCGATGTCCTCCGGACGGAGCGGGAGGTTCGTGGACTGGTTGACCAGGCGCTTGCCCTTCTTCCAGTCCGTGGTGCGCAGCTTCTTCTCCGGCAGCGGGCCGAGGTCGCGCAGCAGGACGACGCCGGAGAGCGGCACCAGGGCCAGCGCGCCGAACATCGTGTTGCGGATCAGCTTGCGCCGGCCGAACGCGGACTCCTTGGCGCCCTGCTTGAAGTCGGCGAGGACCTTCGCCTTGACCTCGGGCTCCGCCTCGATCGGGTGGCGGTCGTCGGCGACCTCCTCGTCCGACATCAGCGTGCGCGCCCAGTGGACGGCACCGGCGCCGATGCAGAACAGGGCGATGCCCAGCGTCAGGCCGAGGGAGAAGTTCAGCATGCTGACATGCCCGAACGGCCAGATGTAGACGATCTTCCCTACCGGGAAGGCCACGTAGGACGCGATGAACGCGACCGTCGCCAGCATCGACACGACGAACAGGAGCGCGACCATGCGCTCGGAGCGCCGGGCGGCCTTCTCGTCGATGTCCTGGACGCGGTGTTCGTGGGGCGGCAGCCCCGGGTCGGCGAAGGGGTTGTCCCCCTTGGCCAGGTCGCCGCCGTGGGCGTCGTGGCGCCCGGCGGGGAGGTTCTCTTCTGGCACGTCGTCGTGTCGTCCAGTCTCGCTCATGACTTCTTGGCCTTCGTTGTCCGGGCGGCGACCCAGATGGCGACCGCGATCAGGGCGCCGAGGCCGGCGATCCAGCCGAACAGACCCTCGACGACCGGGCCGAGCCCACCGAGCTCGAGACCGCCGGGGCTGGCGCTGTCGTCCCCGTCGACTGCTCCGAGGTAGGCCACGATGTCCTTGCGGTTCTGCGTGGACAGGGTGCCGTCACCGAAGTTGGGCATGTTCTGCGGGCCGGTCTCCATGGCCTCGTAGATGTGCTTGGGGCTGACGCCCTTCAGGTTCGGCGCGAACTTGCCGTTGGTGAGGGCACCGCCCTTACCGGTGAAGTTGTGGCACTGCGCGCAGTTGGTGCGGAAGAGCTCGCCGCCCTTGCCGATGTCGGCGCCGTCGGGGCCGTAGTCGCTCTTGGCCGGGACGGCGGGACCGGCGCCCAGCGACGCGACGTACGCGGCGAGCTGGTCGATCTGCGCCTGGTTGTAGATGTTCTTCTTCTTCTCGACCTGCGGGCCGGGCTGCTGTGCCGGCATGCGGCCGGTGCCGACCTGGAAGTCGACGGCGGCTGCGCCCACGCCGACCAGGCTCGGCCCGTCGGAGGAGCCCTGACCGCCGGTGCCGTGGCAGCTTGCGCAACCCACGTCGAAGAGCTTCTTGCCCTCCTTGACGGCGAGGGACTGGCTGCTGTCATCGGCCTGAGCCTTGTCCGCCGGCGCGAACGCGGCGTACAGCCCCCCGGTGACCGCCAGCGCGAAGAGTAGGACGACGAGCGCCGCCAGCGGATGGCGCCGTCGTGCGGAGAGCTTTTTCACGGATTACCCCGGTGTCAGGATCTTCTGCGTCGATGCTTCTGGTGTGTCTGCTCTGAGCCGCTCCCGGGCCCTTCGGCCGTGACGGGAGGCGGTGCGGGACCGCTACTGGATCAGGTAGATCGTGGCGAAGAGGCCGATCCAGACGACATCGACGAAGTGCCAGTAGTAGGACACGACGATGGCCGCGGTGGCCTGCTCGTGGGTGAACCTCTTGGCCGCGTACGTCCTGCCCAGCACGAGCAGGAACGCGATCAGACCGCCCGTGACGTGGAGTCCGTGGAAGCCGGTCGTCAGGTAGAACACCGAGCCGTAGGGACCGGACTTCAGGGAGAGTCCGTCCTTGCTGACCAGCTCGGTGTACTCGAAGATCTGCCCGCCGATGAAGATCGCACCCATCACGAACGTGACGGTGAACCACGCGCGGAGCTTCTTCACGTCACCGCGCTCGGCGGCGAAGACGCCGAGCTGGCAGGTGAGGGAGGAGAGCACCAGGATCGTGGTGTTCGTCGCGGAGAAGGGAACGTTCAGCGCATCGGCCGCATCCTTCCAGTAAGAGGGCCCACTCACCGACCGAAGGGTGAAGTACATCGCGAAGAGGGCCGCGAAGAACATCAGCTCGGAACTCAGCCAGATGATGGTTCCGACGCTGGTGAGGTTCGGTCGATTGACCGACGGGTGCGCGTGCCCGGTTTCTACTGCTGTTGCTGTCGCCACGACCGACATTATGTCGGTCGCTTATGTTGCGCTCACTCCGGGGGGTGCCGTTCGGTGTGTCAAGGGGATGTGCTGGGTGTGTGTCCTGCTCGTACGGGCGAATCCGGGGCCCGGCCGGCAGGTGCTCCCCGGGGGCGGCGGGGCCGTACGGCCGGGTCGGGGCGCAACGGCGGCCGGGTGGGGCGGGGCGCCTGCGACACGGGCCCGGGCGGGCCCCGGGCCGGTCACCGTCCGGCGGCCACCGGCGCCTGACGTCCGTTCACGCCCGACCGCGGCAGCCCCGGGGCCTCCGCCGGGCCTCCGTGGACGGCCCCCCACCGCACCACGCGGTGCCCGCCCGTCCCCGACGCGGGTGACGACCCCTGCTGCGGGGGGCTGTCACGGGGGTAGCATCCGCGCCAACGGTCATGGACGACCGGGCATCTCAACCGCTACCGCGTGGAGGAACGATGCAGCCGACCGCCACGGTGCTGGTCTACAGCGACAACGCGAGCACCCGCGAGCAGGTGCGGCTCGCAACCGGCCGCCGACCCGCCGCCGACGTACCGCCCGTCGAGATCCTGGAGTGCGCCACCCTGCCCGCCGTCCTTCAGGCGCTGGAACAGGGCGGCATCGACGCCTGCGTGCTGGACGGGGAGACCGCGCCGGCCGGGGGCATGGGGGTGTGCCGGCAGATCAAGGACGAGGTGTTCTCCTGCCCGCCGGTCCTGCTGCTCATCGGCCGCCCCCAGGACGCCTGGCTGGCCACCTGGAGCCGGGCCGATGCCGCGGTGACCCACCCGGTGGACCCGGTGGAGTTCGCCGATGCGCTGGCCGGGCTGCTGCGTCGCCGGGCCCTCAGCGGGGCGCACGCGGCCGGCTGACGCACCCGCGCGGCGCCCGGCGCCCCCTGGCGGCCCCGCCCGCGAGGCGGTCCCACACCGCCGTGCGGGCCGCTTCCCGGGCGGGGCTGCCGGCATGGCCGCGGGCCGGCACCCGGGAGGTGCCGGCCCGCGGTCGGGCGGGGTCAGACCTGGGGGCGCAGGCGGGCGGCGCCCGAGTCGGCCTTCTCCAGCCGTTCGTCCTCGTGCTGGTTCTTCGGCTGCGGCTTTGCGGGCTTCTTGCCGGAGAGCGCGCTGCCCTCCTGCCACTTGGCCCAGGACAGGTTCCAGTCCCCGTAGCCGTTGTCGAAGGGCGTCATGGTGTCGCCCTCGCTGCCGACGACCTTGACGATGTCACCGATGTGCACCTGGTCGAAGAACCACTTGGCGTTCTCGGTGGACATGCCGGTGCAGCCGTGGCTGGTGTTGGCGAAGCCCTGGGAGCCGACCGACCAGGGAGCGGCGTGGACGTACTCGCCGGAGCGGGTGACCCGGGTGGCCCAGTGGACGGGCAGGTCGTAGGAGTCCGCGCTGCCCGCGGCGATGCCGACGGTCGAGGAGCGCATCCGTACGAAGGCTTCCTTGCCCAGGATCACCTTGACGCCGTTGCGGGTGGCGTAACCGGGCTTGCCGGTGGTCACCGGCAGCGTCTTGACGACCTCGCCGTTCCTGATGAGCTTGAGGTTGTGGGCGCCGGCGTCGGTGACTGCCTCGATGGCGTCGCCGGTCTGCAGCTTCAGCGCCTTGGCCTCGCCTCCGTAGAGGCCCTTGGAGACCTTCAGGCCCTGGAGGTTGCTGTGCACCCTGATGGTGGCGTGCGCGGGCCAGTACTCCCTCGGGCGGTAGTGGAGGGTCTTGTCGTCCACCCAGTACCAGGAGCCCTCGACGCCGGGCACGGTGTCGACCCGCAGCGCGCGCTCCACGACGGCCCGCGCCGAGCGCTCCTTGACGGGGCGGTCGAGGGTGGCGGTGATGGGCTGGCCGACGCCGTAGGTGCCGCTCTCCGGCCCGAAGGTGACCTTCAGGCGGCTGCTGTCGGCGTCCCGGGTGCGGACGTCGAAGACCTTGCGGCCGGGATCCCCGTCCTCGTTCTCGGTGCTGACGTGCACCGAGTAGTGGGCGCCCGCGGCCAGCGGTGCGGTGGTGCGCCACTTCCTGCCGTCCTCGGACAGCCGGCCCTGGAGCTGGCGGCCCGACGCGTCGGTGGCGGTGACGTCCGTGATGCGGGCGTCGTCGTCCTTGACGGATATCTCCAGCGGCTTGTCGGGGTCGGCGTCGCGTCCCTTGCCGCCGAGGTTCGCGGATATCTGGTTGGTGGCGTCGTACGGACGGGCTGAGGGGTCGCCCGCCATCGACCCCGAACAGGCGGCGGACGCCACCGCCAAGGGGGCCATCAGGAGAGCGCAGCTCAGCACCGTTGCGGATCGAGGTCTGTGACTCATGACCTCAAGTTAGGGAGGTTCGCCCGCGCGAGCGCGCTGGACGACTGCAAACGGAGGTACCGTCCCGGCGTGTCGCGGCGGACCGGCAGACCGGCGGACGGCCGGCGCACCCGGGTGAGAGGCCCGGTGTCAGGCCGGGAACAGGCAACGGGCCCGGCCACCTGGTGGGGTGTCCGGGCCCGGAGCGGGGTCATGCGTAAGGGTTACTGCGTGCGGTTCTCACCGCGGTAGTACTCGAAGACCCAGCCGAACAGTCCGACGAGGATGATCGGCATGGAGAAGTACAGCAGCCACCACCCGAAGATGATGCCGAGGAAGGCGAACGATCCGCCGATCCCCAGCGCCAGCGGCTGCCAGCTGTGCGGGGAGAAGAACCCCAGCTCACCGGCGTCGTCCGCGACGTCGGCGTCCTTGTTGTCCTGTGCTCCGGCGTCGATCCGGCGTGCGGTGAACGCCAGGTAGAAGCCGATCATGATGCACAGGCCGAACGCCATGAACAGCGCGGTGGTACCGGCCGCCTCCTTCGACCACACGCCGTAGATCACGGCCATGGCCAGGACGAAGAAGGACAGGAAGATGAAGAGCTTGCCCTGGATCTTCACTTGTCGTCCTCCTTGCCACCCACCAGGGCGTTGCCCTTGGGCTTCTCACCCTGGTGGTCGACGTTCTCGAGCTGCTCGAGCGCGGCGATCTCGGGGTGGTGCAGGTCGAAGGCCGGAGCCTCGGAACGGATGCGGGGCAGGCTGGTGAAGTTGTGCCGCGGGGGCGGGCACGAGGTGGCCCACTCCAGCGAACGGCCGTAGCCCCAGGGGTCGTCGACCTCGATCTTCTCGCCGTACTTGGCGGTCTTCCACACGTTGTAGAGGAAGGGGAGGACCGACATGCCCAGCAGGAAGGAGCTGATCGAGGAGATCGTGTTCAGCGTGGTGAAGCCGTCGGCCGCCAGGTAGTCGGCGTAGCGCCGCGGCATTCCCTCCGCGCCCAGCCAGTGCTGCACGAGGAAGGTGCCGTGGAAGCCCACGAACATCGTCCAGAACGTGATCTTGCCGAGCCGCTCGTCCAGCATCTTGCCGGTGAACTTCGGCCACCAGAAGTGGAAGCCGGAGAACATCGCGAAGACGACCGTGCCGAAGACGACGTAGTGGAAGTGCGCCACCACGAAGTAGGAGTCCGACACGTGGAAGTCGATGGGCGGCGAGGCGAGGATGACGCCGGTCAGACCACCGAAGGTGAAGGTGATCAGGAAGCCGATCGCCCAGAGCATCGGGGTCTCGAAGGAGAGCGACCCCTTCCACATCGTTCCGATCCAGTTGAAGAACTTCACGCCGGTCGGGACGGCGATGAGGAACGTCATGAAGGAGAAGAACGGCAGCAGGACTCCGCCGGTGACGTACATGTGGTGCGCCCACACGGTCACCGAGAGGCCGGCGATGGCGATCGTCGCGCCGATGAGGCTGATGTAGCCGAACATCGGCTTCCGGCTGAAGACCGGGATGACCTCGGAGATGATGCCGAAGAACGGCAGCGCGATGATGTACACCTCGGGGTGGCCGAAGAACCAGAAGAGGTGCTGCCACAACAGCGCTCCGCCGTTTGCCGCGTCGAAGACGTGCGCTCCGAACTTGCGGTCGGCCTCCAGGGCCAGCAGGGCGGCTGCCAGGACCGGGAAGGCGAGCAGGACCAGCACACCGGTCAGCAGCACGTTCCAGGTGAAGATCGGCATCCGGAACATCGTCATGCCCGGGGCACGCATGCAGACGATGGTGGTGATGAAGTTGACCGAGCCGAGGATCGTGCCGAAGCCGGAGAGCGCCAGACCCATGATCCACATGTCGCCGCCGACGCCGGGCGAGTGCACGGCGTCCGAGAGCGGCGAGTAGGCGAACCAGCCGAAGTCCGCCGCGCCCTGCGGGGTGACGAAGCCACCGACCGCGATGATCGAGCCGAACAGGTACAGCCAGTAGGCGAACATGTTCAGCCGCGGGAACGCGACGTCCGGCGAGCCGATCTGGAGCGGCATGATCCAGTTCGCGAAGCCGGAGAACAGCGGCGTCGCGAACATCAGCAGCATGATCGTGCCGTGCATCGTGAACGCCTGGTTGAACTGCTCGTTCGACATGATCTGCGTGCCGGGACGAGCGAGCTCGGCGCGCATCAGCAGCGCCAGGAGACCGCCGATGCAGAAGAAGGCGAACGACGTGACCAGGTACAGCGTGCCGATCTTCTTGTGGTCGGTGGTCGTCAGCCACCCGACCACGGCGTTGCCCCGGGTCGTCTTCCGTGCGGGCGGCGCCGGAGCTGTGGCAGCGGCGGCACCCTGAGGTTCGTTGAGGATGCTCACTTGGTGGTCTCCGAGTTCCTGGCGTTCCCGTTGACCTGGCTGAGGCCGGCCGGGAGGTAACCGGTCTGGCCCTTCTTCGCCAGGTCCTTCAGATGCGCCTGGTAGCGCTCCGGGGAGACGACCTTGACGTTGAAGAGCATCCGGGAGTGGTCGACGCCGCAGAGTTCGGCGCACTTGCCCCTGAAGGTGCCCTCCTTGTTGGGGACGACCTGGAAGACGTTGGTGCGGCCCGGGACGACGTCCTGCTTCATGAGGAAGGGGACGACCCAGAACGAGTGGATGACGTCACGCGAGGTCAGCACGAACTCGACGCGCTCGCCCTTGGGCAGCCACAGCGTGGGGCCGGGCATGCCGGTCTGCGGGTTGCGCTCGCCGGGGGTGCCCCCGTCGTAGACGCCGTCGGCGCCGGCCGGGGCCTGCTTCTTCCACTTGGCCGGGATCGCTTCGAGATCCTTGGAGTTGATGTTCGTGGTCGACGTCTTGCCGTCCACGTTCTCCATGTAGTTGAACGCCCAGCTCCACTGGAAGCCCACCACGTTGATGACGTGCTGCGGCTTCTTGGTGGTCTGGGTCAGTTCGCTCTCGTCGCGCGCCGTGAAGTAGAAGAGCACGGCGATGATGATGAACGGGACGATCGTGTACAACGCCTCGATCGGCATGTTGTACCGCGTCTGTGCGGGGACCTCCACCTTGGTCCGGCTGCGGCGGTGGAAGATCCAGCTCCAGATGATCAGGCCCCAGACGAGCACGCCGACCACGAGGGCGGCGGCCCAGGAGCCCTGCCAGAGAGAGAGGATCCGCGGCGCCTCGTCGGTGACGGGCGTTGGCATGCCGAGCCGAGGAAAGTCCTTGTACGAGCAACCTGTGGCGGTTGCAAGGACCAGGCCCGCAGCCAGCACCTGCGGCAGCTTCCGCCGCATCGGGCGCCGCGACGAGCGGTCGGAGCCGTTGGGACTCACGTAGCGCCTTCCCGAGAGTCTCGCCCGCGACGCCCGGCTGCGGCCGTCTCGCTGGTCGGTCGCCGGCCCGGCACGGGCAGGGTTTGGATGTTTATGCGGACCAAACCCTACTGGACGCTATTTGGGGTCGCGCGGGGAGGGTGCCCAACGCGCCGCCGCTCTCCCCGAAGGGATGGAATTCCCGCTTCCGGCCAGGAACTGACACGCTCCCACCTCGGCGGTTCCGGCCCGCCCGGGCCGGCGCGGGACCCCGCGGCCACCCCGCCGTCCGCCGCTCACCCCGGCGCCCCGGCGCCCCGGAAGCCGCCGCCGGCCGGACCCGGGCCGGGCCGGTGCGGGCGGGCGGCGCGCGGGGACGCGCCGGCCCTCACCCGGCCGGCGGCCACCGCCGGCCGCCCCTCCCCTGCCCTGTGCCGCTGCGCCGCGGTCTACCTTCTAGGCGTGCCGTACTTCGACGCCGCCTCGTCCGCGCCCCTGCACCCCGTCGCGCGCGAGGCCCTGATGGCGACCCTGGAGGAGGGGTGGGCCGACCCGGCGCGCCTCTACCGCGAGGGCCGCCGCGCCCGGCTGCTGCTGGACGCCGCCCGGGAGGCCGCCGCCGAGGCCGTGGGGTGCCGGCCGGACGAACTCGTTTTCACTCCTTCGGGGACCTACGCCCTGCACCTGGGCGTCGCGGGAGCGCTCGCGGGGCGGCGGCGGGTGGGGCGCCGGGTGGTGCGCTCGGCGGTGGAGCACTCCGCGGTGGTGCACGCCGTGGACGCCCACCGGGCGACCGGCGGCACGGTGACCGAGGTGCCCGTGGACCGCGGTGGCCGGGTGGACCCCGCGGTCTTCGCCGCCGCCCTGTCCCCCGACGCGCCGTCCGCCGGCGACGCGGGTCCCACGGGTGGTGAGCGCGGCCCTTGCGACGTGGCGCTCGCCGCTCTGCAGTCGGCCAACCACGAGGTGGGCACCGAGCAGCCGGTGGTCGAGGTCGCCGAGGTCTGCCGGGAGGCGGGGGTGCCGCTGCTGGTGGACGCGGCGCAGTCGCTGGGCTGGGGGGAGGTCGGCGGGGCGTGGTCCCTGCTGGCCGCCAGCGCGCACAAGTGGGGCGGCCCGCCGGGGGTGGGGCTGCTCGCGGTGCGCAAGGGCACCAGGTTCGCGCCGCCCGGGCCGGCGGACGAGCGTGAGTCGGGGCGTGTGCCGGGGTTCGGGAACCTGCCGGCCGTCGTGGCGGCGGCGGCCTCGCTGCGTGCCGTGCGGCAGGAGGCCGCCGGTGAGGCGGCGCGGCTGCGGGCGCTGGTGGACCGGGTGCGGGCCGCCGTCGCGCAGAGCGTCGCCGACGTGGAGGTGGTCGGCGACCCGGTGCGGCGCCTGCCCCACCTCGTCACCTTCTCCTGTCTCTACGTCGACGGCGAGACCCTGCTCCACGAGCTGGACCGGGCGGGGTTCTCCGTCTCCTCCGGTTCCTCCTGCACCTCCAGCACGCTGACCCCCAGCCACGTGCTGAAGGCCATGGGCGTGCTCTCCGAGGGCAACGTGCGGCTCTCCCTCCCCCTGGGCACCGCGGCGGAGGACGTCGAGCGTTTCCTGGCGGTGCTGCCGGGGCTGGTGGCCGACGTGCGGGCCCGCTGGGGTGCGCCGGCCACGGGCCCGGCGGCACTCGCCGGCGGGCGGGTGGAGGGGCCCGCCGCCCGGGCGGCTGCGGCCGGGGAGGCAGGCGGTGAGGAGCTGGGCAGGGCCGCGGAGGCGACGGGGTCCGCCGGTCCGGGCGCCGGGGACGGCTCCGGACAGGACGCGGAACTCGTGGTGGACACGCTCGGCCGGCGGTGCCCGGTGCCCGTCATCGAGCTGGGGCGCGCGGTGGGGCGGGTGCCGGTGGGAGGCAGGGTCACGGTGGTCTCGGACGACGAGGTCGCCGTGGTCGACATCCGGGCCTGGTGCCTGATGCAGGAACAGGAGTACCTCGGGGCCCGGCCGGTGGCCGGTGGCACGGCGTACACGGTGCGCCGGGTCCGCTGAGGCGGTGCGGACGCGGCGGCGGGCCGTGGTCCCGGGCGGGCGGCCGCAGCCGGCGGCCCGCCGGTCCGGGGCCGGGGCCGGGCGGTCCGGGGCCGGGCAGTACGAGGCGTCCGCCCGGCCCGGGCGGTCGGGCGGAGGGCTCAGAGGCCGGCCGCGGCGACGTGGGCGGCGACCTCCGCCGCGGCCTCCTCGCCGTAGGCCTTGGTGAAGCGCTCCATGAAGCGGGAGCGCTGCAGGGCGTACTCCTGGGTGCCGACGGTCTCGATGACGAGGGTGGCGAGCATGCAGCCGACCTGGGCGGCCCGCTCCAGGCCGACGTTCCAGGACAGCCCGGTCAGGAAGCCGGCGCGGAAGGCGTCGCCGACGCCCGTCGGGTCGGCCTTGACCCGCTCCTCGGGGCAGCCGACCTCC
The DNA here is from genome assembly GCF_042733155.1 of Streptomyces sp. NPDC059740. Lineage (NCBI taxonomy): Bacteria > Bacillati > Actinomycetota > Actinomycetes > Kitasatosporales > Streptomycetaceae > Streptomyces > Streptomyces sp. NPDC059740. The sequence continues at coordinate 42,155 of NZ_JBHWGP010000019.1, forward strand.
AGGACCGGCTCGCCGGCCCGCTCGATGCGGACGCCGTCCGCGCCCAGCGTGGTGACCCGGGTGCCGACCTTGCCCAGGATCTCCTCGGAGGTCCAGCCGGTCTTGGACTCGATGAGCCCCTTCTCGTACTCGTTGGAGAAGAGGTAGGTCGCGCCCTCCAGCAGGGTGCGGATGCCGGGCCCGTCCATGAAGGCGATCTGCTGCGAGAAGTCCGCGGCGAACGGGATGTCGCGGGTGCGGCACTCCTCGGTGTGACGGGTCATCGCCTCGGGGTCGTCCGCGCCGATGAGGACCAGGTCCAGGCCGCCGACGCGCTCGGCCACGGTCTGGAGCTCGATGAGGCGGGCCTCGCTCATGGCGCCGGGGTAGAAGGAGCCGATCTGGTTCTGCTCGGCGTCGGTGGTGCACACGAAGCGGGCGGTGTGCAGCACCTCGGAGATGCGGACGGACTCGGTGTCCACCCCGTGGCGGTCCAGCCAGGCGCGGTACTCCTCGAAGTCGGCGCCGGCGGCACCCACGAGGATCGGCCGCGCGCCGAGCTGCCCCATGCCGAACGCGATGTTGGCGCCCACGCCGCCCCGGCGCACCTCCAGCCCGTCGACGAGGAAGGAGAGGGAGACGGTGTGCAGTTGGTCGGCCACCAGTTGCTCGGCGAAGCGACCGGGGAAGGTCATCAGGTGGTCGGTGGCGATGGAACCGGCGACTGCGATGCGCACGACTGGTCTGCTCCCGTGTCGGAGGGTGTGGGGTGGGGACGCCAGGGGACGACGCCCGGGCTGGGCCTCGACGCCACGCTACCCGCTCCCGTCCCCGCGGTGGCCGGGCGCCGGGCGCCGGGGCGGCGGTCTCCGGCCGGGCGCGGCCGGCCGGCGCACGGAGCGGCGGGGCCTGGCGCCGGCCCAGGTCACGCGGCCCGCGGGGCGGCGGCGTCGCGGTACGGCCGGTCGGGGAGAATCGGTCGGGTCGGGCACGTCCGAGCGCCGGCGGGACCGGGTATGGCCGGATCCGGCCGGTCGCCGGAAGAGGCTGGAGAGCCGGTGGCGGCCCGGGGGAGGCCGAGGGGGACGGAACCGGGCGCGGGGCCGCTCCGTCCCATCGACGTCCACCTCGCGAGGGCACGTCACATGACAGCGGAGTTGTGAAGGAGCGAAGCGGTGAGTACCGAGGAGAAACCCGACACACCCGCCACGCGCCGGCGGGTCCGCACCCCTGTGATCGCCTCCGTCGTGGCCGCCGTGCTGGTGGCCGGCGGCGGCGCCGCGTACTGGTCGTCGACCGCCGTCGACGGTGGTGGCGGCTCCGGGGGCGGCACGCGGGGCGACGGCCCCCCGCCCCTCGCGCTGGAGGGGTACACGCAGGGGCAGCAGGGTCAGATCGCGCCGGGTGAACCGGACCCGAGGGGCGGCGCCTACCACGTCACCGGGAAGCTGCCCGGCGGCCCGGACCGGGCGGCGGTGTACCGGCCGTCGCACGGGGTGGGCAAGGACGCCGTCGCCCGCCTGGCCAAGGCCCTCGGTGTGCCGGGCGAGGTGCGCGCGGAGGACGGCTCGTGGCAGGTGGGCGCGGCCTCGCAGAAGGACCGCAAGCCGCTGCTGCGGGTCTCGCGCAGCGGCACGGGCTCGTGGACCTACTCGCGCTACGGCGCGCGGGGCGGCACCAACTGCGCGCTGCCGGCGCAGCCGGACAGCACGGGCAAGGGCCAGTCCTCGTCGAACCGCGTGGGGTGCCCGTCCTACCGCGGGGGCCCGGACGCGGCGACCGACGACGACGGCAGCGGCGACGGGGCGGTCTCCCGGGCGCGTGCCGAGAAGGCCGTCGCGCCCCTGCTGCGGGCGATGGGCCAGCCGGACGCGAAGCTCGACGCCCACGAGACCTCGGGCCCGGTGCGCATCGTCGCGGCCGACCCGGTGGTCGACGGCCTGCCGACCTACGGCTGGCAGAGCGACGTCCAGGTGGGGGCCGACGGCCGGGTGGTCGGCGGCAACGGGCAGCTCGCCACCCCGGTCAAGGGTGCGGTCTACCCGGTCATGGGGGCCCGCGAGACGCTGGCGACGGCGGGCCGGAGCGCTGCGGCGGGGACCGGCTCGGGCGGTTGCGCCTCGGCCCGGCCCTACCAGGACGGTTCGGGTACCACGTCGTCGTGCCGGTCCGGGCAGGGAACGGCCGGGGCGGCGGAGGTGACGCACGCGGTCTTCGGCCTCTCCACGCAGTACGTCGACGGCGGTCCCGCCCTGGTGCCCTCGTGGCTGTTCACCGCGCGCCTGTCCGGTTCGGGGCGCAGCGGGGACAGCTACACGCTGGCGCAGCCGGCGGTGGAGCCGCGTTACGTGACGGGGAACGGAGCGTCGGACGGCGGGGCCTCCTCCGCCGCGCCGACCCGGCCGCCGAGCGGGCAGCCTTCGGACCGCGGGGCGGAACGGGTCGACTCCTACACGGTCGGCGACGACGGCAGGAAGCTCACGCTGTACTTCACCGGCGGCGTGTGCAGCACCTTCTCGGCCTCGGCGGAGGAGTCCGGCGGTGCGGTGACGGTGCGGGTGGTCAGCAAGGAGAAGCACCAGGGCAGCCCCTGCCCGGCGATGGCGAGGTTCTACAGCCGGACGGTGGAGCTGAAGAAGGCGCTCGGGGACCGGTCGGTCAAGGACGCGCTGAGCGGCGAGGCGCTGCGGAAGGGCAAGCCGGACAAGGCCGGCGCCAGCTGAGCGGCGCGTCGGTCAGGGCGGCGGACGACGAGGGCGCCCGCCCCGCGGTGGCGGGGCGGGCGCCCTCGTGGTGGGCCGGTGCGGCTCAGCTGAAGGAGTCGCCGCAGGCGCAGGAGCCCGTCGCGTTCGGGTTGTCGATGGTGAAGCCCTGCTTCTCGATGGTGTCCACGAAGTCGATGGACGCGCCGCCGAGGTAGGGGGCGCTCATGCGGTCGGTGACGACCTTGACGCCGCCGAAGTCCTTCACGACGTCGCCGTCGAGCGCACGCTCGTCGAAGAAGAGCTGGTAGCGCAGACCGGAGCAGCCTCCGGGCTGGACGGCCACCCGCAGCGCGAGGTCGTCGCGGCCCTCCTGCTCCAGCAGGCTCTTCACCTTCGACGCCGCGGCGTCGGACAGGATGATGCCGTCGCTGACGGTGGTCTCGTCCTGAACGCTCATCTGTTCTCTCCCGGGTTGTACGGACCGTTTGCCGGCGGTTGCTGACCGGGTGCAACCACCGGAGCCCCGGATTCATTCCGGGCGGGCGTGCTGTGACACGTGCTGAACACGCACCGGCGACGGGGTGCGGGGCGTGGCGGCCGACCGGGGTCCACCGCACGTCGCTTCCGAGAGGACCCTGGGGCCTCCTCGGTGCACTCCGTCGCTCTTCATGCTCGCACACCGGCCGCCCGGTGCCGAGGCCCACCGGTGGGACGGCCGGGCGGCTCCGGGGCCGGTGCGGGGTGCGGGGTGGGCCCGGCAGGGGCACGGGGAGGGGCGCGCCACCGCATCGCGTCACTTTGACAACATCACTCGTCAAACTGACGTGAACAGTTTATGATAATAGCGTCAATCCGACGAGAAGTCCGTCGGCCGCTCTGAGAGAAGGTGTGTCCGGTGACCACCGCCCAGCCCCTGGACGTCCAGCCCACGCCGCTCGCGCTGCTCCTCCTCGGCCGCGAGGCCGACCCCGCGAGCGAGCGCGGCGTGGAGTGCCCGGGCGATCTGCCCGCCCCCTCGGACCCGGACCTGGTGGCACGCGCCCGTGCCGCCCGCGAGCAGCTCGGCGACCGCGCGTTCGTGCTGGGCCACCACTACCAGCGCGACGAGGTGATCGAGTTCGCCGACGTCACCGGCGACTCCTTCAAGCTCGCGCGGGACGCCGCGGCCCGCCCGGAGGCGGAGTTCGTCGTCTTCTGCGGCGTCCACTTCATGGCGGAGTCCGCCGACATCCTCACCGGGCCCGACCAGCAGGTGATCCTCCCAGACCTCGCCGCCGGCTGCTCGATGGCGGACATGGCCACGGCCGAGCAGGTGGCCGAGTGCTGGGACGTGCTGACCGAGGCGGGCGTCGCCGAGGCCACCGTCCCCGTCTCGTACATGAACTCCTCCGCCGACATCAAGGCCTTCACCGGTCGCCACGGCGGCACCATCTGCACCTCCTCCAACGCCCGGCGCGCCCTGGAGTGGGCGTTCGACCAGCGTCCGAGCGGCAGCGGGAAGGTGCTCTTCCTGCCCGACCAGCACCTGGGGCGCAACACCGCGGTCCGCGACATGGGCATGTCCCTCACGGACTGCGTCGTCTACAACCCGCACCGGCCCAACGGTGGTCTCACCGCCGAGGAGCTGCGCGCCGCCAAGATGATCCTGTGGCGCGGCCACTGCTCGGTCCACGGCCGCTTCTCGCTCGACTCCGTCGAGGACGTGCGCCGCCGCGTCCCCGGCGTCAACGTCCTGGTGCACCCCGAGTGCCGGCACGAGGTCGTCGCCGCCGCGGACCACGTCGGCTCCACCGAGCACATCATCGCCATGCTGGACGCGGCCCCCGCCGGATCGAAGTGGGCCATCGGCACCGAGCTGAACCTGGTGCGCCGGCTCGCCCGGCGCTACGCCCCCCAGGGCAAGGAGATCGTCTTCCTGGACCGGACGGTGTGCTTCTGCTCGACCATGAACCGCATCGACCTGCCGCACCTGGTCTGGACCCTGGAGTCGCTCGCCGCGGGCAAGGTCGTCAACCGCATCCAGGTCGACGCCGAGACCGAGCACTTCGCCAAGCTGGCCCTGGAGCAGATGCTGGCCCTGCCGTAGGACCGTCACACCCGGGCCCGCCCCGGCTCCCCACGGGGCGGCCCGCGGGGAGCACCCGCCGTCACGGGGTGGCGGGCGCTCCCCGCAGCCGTGCGGTGGCCGTGGCCCCGAACTGCCGCAGGGCCGCGCCCCCGTGCGGGACGCGGCCCTGCGGCCGGTTGCCGACCGGGCGCGCGGCCCGGCCGGCCCTGGGTCAGACCCCGGCGGTCTCGGTCTCCCGGACGCCGTCCTCGGCTCCGGCCGCCCCCTCGCGCTCGGCGCGGCGGCGGGCCTTCTTCTCCGCCCGGCGTTCCCTGCGGAGCTCGATCATCGCGTAGAGCGTGGGGACGAGCAGCAGGGTCAGCAGGGTGGAGGTGATCAGGCCGCCGATGACGACGACCGCCAGCGGCTGCGAGATGAACCCGCTGTTCCCGGTGAGGGAGAGGGCCATCGGGATCAGCGCGAAGATCGTCGCCAGCGCCGTCATCAGGATGGGCCGCAGCCGGTGCCGGCCGCCCTCGATCACGGCGGAGACGACGTCCAGGCCCTGGGCCCGGTACTGGTTGATCAGGTCGATCAGCACGATCGCGTTGGTGACGACGATGCCGATCAGCATCAGCATGCCGATCATCGCGGGGACGCCCATCGGGGTGCCGGTGACCACCAGCAGGCCGACGGCACCGGTCGCGGCGAACGGGATCGACACCAGCAGGATCAGCGGCTGCACCAGCGAGCGGAACGTCGCCACCAGCAGCATGAAGACGATCGCGATGGCCGCGAGCATCGCCAGGCCCAGCGAGGAGAAGGCGTCGTTCTGGTCGGAGGTGACACCGCCGATCTCGGCGGTCGCCCCCTCCGGCAGCTTCAACGAGTCGATCTTCGACTGGAGCTTGGTGTTGACCGCGCCGGTGTTGTCGCCGGTGGGCTTGGCGGTCACGGTCGCGGCGCGCGCGCCGTCGATGCGGGTCATCTGCACGGGGCCCGCGACGGTGCGGACCTCGGCGATGTCACCGAGGCGGACCGTCCCGCCGGGCGCGGGCAGCTTCAGGTTCCGCAGCTGGGCGACGGTGGTGGCCGGGTGGGCGGACTTCACCAGGACGTCGCGCTCGGTGTCGTCCAGGGTCGCCTTGCCGGACTTGGCTCCGCCGACCGCCTGGGTGACGGCCTGGCCGAGGGTGGCGTCGGTGTAGCCGGCGGCAGCCGCCTTGCTTCCCGCCTTCACCGAGATCCGCGGCACGCTCTGCGAGAGGTCGCTGGTGACGTCGGTGACGCCGTCCAGCCCGGCCACGGCCTTGCGGACCTGCTCGGAGGCCTTGCTCAGGCCGGCGGCGTCGGGCGCCTTGACCACGACGCTGAGGTCCTGGTCGCCGAAGGAGCCGCCGGAGCTGATGGTGGTCTCGCCGGCCGCCTTCCCCAGCTTGTCGAGCTTCCCGCGCAGGTCGTCGGTGACCTTCTCGGAGTCGTCGCCGTTCTTCAGCTTCACCTGGTACGAGGCCTGGTTGGCGCCGGACCCGCCGCCGAAGGCCGCCATGAAGCCGGAGGAGCCGACGGTCACCTGGTAGTCGGCGACCCGGTCGTCGGCGGCGAGGATCTTCTCGATCCGCTTGGCCTGCGTGTCCGCGGCGCCCAGGCTGGTGCCCGGCTTGAGTTCCTGCTTGATGCTGAGGGTGTCCTGGCCCTGCTGGTCGAAGAAGTTGGTCTTCAGCAGCGGCGCCATGCCGAAGGTGGCGAGCAGCACCACCACGGCGATCAGCAGGCTGGTGACGCGGCGCCTGGTCGCGAACCGCAGCACCGGCACGTACAGGCGTTGCAGGGCGCTGGTGCGTTCCTTCTCCTCGGCCTCGCGGCGCAGGTCCTCCGGGGTGACGCCCTCGGGCAGCCGGGGGCTGCGCAGGAACCAGTACGAGAGCACCGGGACGACGGTGAGCGCCACGACGAGGGAGGAGAGCAGGGCGACGGCGACGGTCAGGGAGAAGTCCCCGAAGAGCGCGCCGACCATGCCGCCGACCACGCCGATGGGCAGGAAGACGGCGACGGTGGTGAGGGTGGAGGAGGTGATGGCACCGGAGACCTCACGCACGGCCTTGAGGATGGCCTCCCGGCGCTCCTCGCCGTAGCCCAGGTGCCGCTTGATGTTCTCCAGGACGACGATCGAGTCGTCGACCACGCGGCCGATGGCGATGGTCAGGCCGCCGAGGGTCAGCATGTTCAGCGACTTGTCGCCCACCCACATCACGATGAGCGTGATGACCACGGACAGCGGGATGGAGATCGCCGTCACCAGGGTGGAGCGCAGGCTGAGCAGGAAGACCAGGATGACGACCACGGCCATGACGAGGCCGAGCAGGCCCTCGGTGGTCAGCGAGTCGACCGAGTCGGAGACCGCGGGCCCCTGGTCGGAGGCGATGGTGACCTTGGCGTGCCCGCCGAGCTCGGAACGGATGTCGGAGAGCTGGTCCTTGACGGCCTTGGAGATGGCCACGGCGCTGCCGTCCTGGTCCATCGTCACCTGCACGGCGAGGGAGGGCTCGCCGTCGGTGCGGGTGATGGAGGTCGCTGCGGCGGGCTGCTCCTTGACCGTGGCCACGTCACCGAGGCGGACGGGGTGCGCGGCCCCGGCGGAGCCTTGCGCGCCCTGCGAGGCGCCGGCGGCCGGGGTGAGCGTCAGGTCGCGGATCTGGTCCAGCGAGGTGAAGGACGAGCCGACCTGCACGGTCTTGCTCTGCCCGTCCTCGGCGAAGGACCCGGCGGGCACGGCGGCGCCGTCGGCCTGCAGCGCCTGGCCGATGGCGGAGGCGCTCAGGCCCGCGCGGGCCAGCTTGGCGTCGTCGGGGGTGACCGCGACGACCTGGTCCTGCACGCCGTTGACGGTGACCTGGCCGACGCCGTCGATGTTCTTGAGGTCCGGGACGACGCTGCGGCTGAGCTTGTCGGCGAGCGCCTGCTGGTCCTGGTGACTGTCGGAGACGGCGAGGACGACGGTGGGGAGGTCGTCGGTGCCTCCCGAGATCACCTGCGGGTCGACGTCCTTGGGCAGTTGGTTGCCGGCCCGGTTCACGGCCTGCTGCACGTCGGCGACCAGCTGCTGGGAGTCGTTGCCGTAGTCGAACTGGGCCACGACCACGGCCGAGCCCTCGCTGGCGGTGGAGGTGACGCTCTTGATGCCGTCGACCCCCTGGATGCCGTTCTCCAACGGCTCCACGACCTGCTTCTCGACGACGTCGGGTGAGGCGCCCTGGTAGGGGGCGATCACGGACACCATGGGCAGGTCGATGGAGGGCAGCAACTGCTGCTTGAGCTGCGGGATCGCGATGGCGCCGAAGACGATCGCGACGATCGCCATCAGCGCTATCAGGCCCCGTTGTACGAGGCTGATTCGGGACAGCCAGGCCATGGGTGGGGTCTCTCTTCTGTTGGGCAAGCTACTCGTCGAGGGGTGGGCGCGCGGGCCCGTGAGGCGCGGGGCGCGCGGACTCCCCGGGGAGGGCGCGGCGGGCCCCACTCAACGATGCGGCATGGCCCGGGGCGCTCCCCTCGCCCCCAGGTCGGTTTCCCCGCCGGCCGCGTACCGCGTTCGCAGTACGCCCGTCCCCACCCGCTACCGCAGGCGCGGGTGGACCAGCCCCGACTCGTAGGCGTAGACGACCAGTTGGGCGCGGTCCCGGATGCCGAGTTTGCTCATGGCCCGGTTGACGTGCGTCTTGACCGTGAGCGGACTCACATGCAGTCGCTCCCCGATCTCGTCGTTGGAGAGCCCGCCCGCGACGAGGACGAGGACCTCGCGTTCGCGTCCGGTGAGCGCCGCCAGCGCGGCGTCGTCCCCACCGGTGCGCTCGGCGGCGGCTGTTCGTCCGGTCGCGGAGGAGGTGCCGTCCCCGGGGCGGGGCTCGGGGGCGTGGGAGAGGTAGGAGGCGATGAGCTGGCGGGTGGCCAGCGGGGAGAGCAGGGCGTCACCGGCGGCGGCGACGCGGATGGCGGTCAGCAGCTCGTCCGGCTCCGCCCCCTTGCCCAGGAACCCGCTGGCGCCGGCGCGCAGTGCCCGCACCACGTAGTCGTCGATCTCGAAGGTGGTCAGGATGACGACGTGGACGCCGTCGAGTGCGGGGTCCTCGCTGATCAGGCGGGTGGCGGCGAGGCCGTCGACGCCCGGCATGCGGATGTCCATCAGGACGACGTCGGGGGTGGTGCGGCGGGCCTGTTCGTAGGCGGCGGCGCCGTCCGAGGCCTCCGCCACCACGCACATGTCGGGTTCGGAGTCGACCAGGACGCGGAACGCGCTGCGCAGCAGGGCCTGGTCGTCGGCGAGCAGCACCCGGATCGTCACTGTGCCTCCCCCTCGCGGTGTTCGCGGGGCGCCGCCGCGCTCCCGCCGCGGCCCGCCGTCCCCCGGTCCAGGGGCAGCCTCGCGCTGACCCGGAAGCCGCCCTCGGGGCGCGGGCCGGCGTCCAGGACGCCCCCCAGCGCCACGACTCTCTCACGCATGCCGAGGAGCCCGTGTCCCCCGGGCCGTTCCGCCGCCCCGGGACCGGGCGTGGCGGCGGAGCCGTCGTCGAGCACGGTGACGGTCAGCGCATCGCGGCCGTGGTCCACCCGGACCTGGGCGCGGGCGGCGGGCCCGGCGTGCTTGCGGGTGTTGGTGAGCGCCTCCTGCACGATGCGGTAGGCGGCCAGGTCCACGGAGGCCGGCAGCTCGGGCCGGTCGTCGGCGGCCTGCGACCGGTCCCCGGCGCCGGAGCCGGCCGGGCCGGGAACGTCCGGCGGCCCGTGGCCGAGGTCCACCGGGAGGCCGGCCCGGACGAAGCCGTCCACCAGCTGCTCCAGCGCGGCGAGCCCGGGCGCCGGTTCGGTGGGGGCGCCCGCCTCGTCGCCGCTGCGGCGCAGCAGGCCCACGGTGGTGCGCAACTCGCTCAGGGCGGACCGGCTGGCCTCGCGGACGTGCGCCAGTGCCTCCTTGGCCTGGTCGGGCCGGCTGTCCATGACGTGCGAGGCGACCCCGGCCTGCACGCTGACCAGGGCGATGTGGTGGGCGACCACGTCGTGCAGTTCGCGGGCGATGCGCAGCCGCTCCTCGGCGACCCGCCGGCGGGCCTCCTCCTCCCGGGTGCGTTCGGCTCTCTCGGCCCGCTCGCGGATGGCGTCGATGAACGCCCGGCGGCTGCGCACCGCGTCGCCGGCCGCCGCGGCCATGCCCATCCAGGCGAAGACGCCGAAATTCTCCTGGCCGTACCAGGGCCCGGTGCCGGAGAGCATGGCGGTGGCGGTGAGGGCGGCGGCGGTGAGGGCGCCCAGCCGCCAGGTGGTGGGCCGGTCGGTGCGGGAGGCGAGGGTGAACAGGGCCACGGCCGCGGAGGCGGCGACGGGGGCACGGGGGTCGTCGGTGTCGGCGGTCAGCGTCAGGGCCGAGAGGAGCGCGGTCCACAGCAGGACGGCGCGGGGGTGGTGGCGGCGCAGCAGCAGCGCCGCGCAGGCGAGCCCGGAGACGGCCGCGGTCACGCCGTTGAGCTCCCGGGGGCTCCAGTGCGGGCCGTGCGGGCCGTGCGGATCGGCCACGGAACCGAGGAGCACCATCAGGTAGGTGGCGACGGCGACCACGACGTCCAGCACGGCGGGATGGGCGCGGGAGAACCTCGGCGCCCACCACAGGGAGGAGGGCGCGGGACGGCTGCGGCGGGGCGCGGGGCCGGCGCCGGACCGGGTGCCGGCCGGGTCGCCGGCGGCTTCCGCGGGCTGCTGCGGGGCGGGAGGCCCAGGGGGTGTCACGGTGGTCACGCCAGCGGGGGAGGCGGTGGCGTCCGGGCGAGGGATGCCACGGGGACGGGAGCAGGGGCGGCGGTCGGGTTCGGCCGTCCGGCCCGGTGGCGGGCAGCCCGGGCGCGGGAGGCCGGGCGCCGGGAGGCCGGGCGCGAGTGGCGCCCGGCCGTGGCGGTGGCGGGCGGTGCCCGCCGGGCCGGTCAGCCGGGGATGAGGCCGTCGTCGCTGAGCATGCCCCGGACTTCCTCCAGCGTGGCCTCGGCGGCCGGGAGGATCAGCTCGGAGGGCTCCAGCGAGTCGTCGGGGAGCGGCGTGCCCAGCCGCCGTACGGCGTCGAGGAGGGCGCCGAGGGTGCGGTGGAAGCCGTCCTCGTCGCCCTTCTCCACCTCGGCCAGCAGCTCGTCGTCGAGGGCGTTCAGCTCGTCCAGGTGCGAGGCGTCGAGCTGGAGCTGGCCCTCCCCCATGATCCGTGCGATCACGACGGTCTCCTTGGTCTGCGGAACGGTGGTGGTGCGGAACGGACGGTGGTGGTGCGGCCTGCGGCGGGCCCGGAGCGGGCCCGCCCGCCTCACTGCTTGTCGAACCGGGGCTGCTGCTGGGAGCCCTGGCCCTGCTGCCGGCCCTCGCCGCCCTCGATGGCCTGCTGCCCGCCGCCGGAACCGCCGGCGAGCTCCGCCTTCATCCGCTGGAGCTCCAGCTCCACGTCGCTGCCGCCGGAGAGGCGGTCGAGCTCGGCGGCGATGTCGTCCCGCTGCATGCCGGAGGGGTCGTCCAGCGCCCCGGAGGCCAGCAGCTCGTCGATGGCCCCGGACCGGGCCTGGAGCTGCTGGGTCTTGTCCTCGGCGCGCTGGATGGCCATGCCCACGTCGCCCATCTCCTCGGAGATGCCGGAGAAGGCCTCGCCGATGCGGGTCTGCGCCTGGGCGGCGGTGTAGGTGGCCTTGATCGTCTCCTTCTTGGTGCGGAAGGCGTCGACCTTGGCCTGGAGGCGCTGCGAGGCGAGGGTGAGCTTCTCCTCCTCGCCCTGGAGGGTCTGGTGCTGCGCCTGGAGGTCGGTGACCTGCTGCTGGAGCGCCGCACGGCGGGAGAGCGCCTCACGGGCGAGGTCCTCCCGGCCGAGGGAGAGCGCCTTGCGGCCCTGCTCCTCCAGCTTGGCGGACTGGCTCTGGAGCTGGTTGAGCTGGAGCTCCAGCCGCTTGCGGGAGGTGGCGACGTCCGCGACGCCGCGCCGCACCTTCTGGAGCAGCTCCAGCTGCTTCTGGTACGAGTAGTCGAGGGTCTCGCGAGGGTCCTCGGCCCGGTCCAGGGCCTTGTTGGCCTTCGCGCGGAAGAGCATCCCCATCCGCTTCATGACACCGCTCATGGGCCTCGCGCGCCCCCTTCTGGCCGAGTGACACCGTTGCCTGGGTACCCCGGGCTGGTGGTTGCGGCACCTTGACGTGCCTTGCCCCCACCCTACGGGCCCCACCTCCATTAGCGCACCGTCCGGGCCGTGATGTGCTCCTCCTCCAGGACGATCAGGACCCGTGGCGCCTCCGGCGCAGGGAGTAGGCGGCACCGGTGCGTGCGGTGCGGCCGCGGAGGGCGCCGGGCCGCAGCCGCACCCCCGGGGCCGACCTTTTCAGCCCTTACCGGTGGCCTTGGCCGGGTTCCGCCGTTGCCTGATCGTTCCCCGCGGCGCTGGGCCGTGCCCGCGGCACCCCGTACCCTTGGGTCCCGTGTTCCGAAGCCGTTCCAAGGATGAGCAGGGTGCGACCACCAAGGTGAGCGCGTCCGAGCCGCAGCAGCCCCGTGACCCGCAGGCCCCCAAGGGCCGCCCGACGCCCAAGCGCAACCAGGCGCAGTCGCAGCGCCGGGCGCGCGCCCAGACGCCCGCGAACCGCAAGGACGCCTCGAAGGCGCAGCGCGAGGCTCGGCGGGCCGACATGGCCCGGCAGCGCGAGGCGCTCGCCAACGGCGACGAGCGGTACCTGCCGGTCCGCGACAAGGGACCGGTCCGCCGTTTCGCCCGCGACTACGTCGACTCGCGGTGGACCATCACCGAGTACTTCCTGCCGGTGGCCGTCGTCATCCTGGTGCTGACCATGGTGCGGGTGCCGCAGCTCCAGAGCATCGCGTTGCTGCTGTGGCTGATCGTCATCGTCGCGATCGTCCTGAACTCGCTGGTGCTCGGGCTCGGGCTGAAGAAGTCCCTGCGCGCGAAGTTCCCCAAGGAGAACCTGCGGGGCGCAGTCGCCTACGGCGTGATGCGGACCCTGCAGATGCGCCGGCTGCGGCTGCCGAAGCCGCAGGTCAAGCGCGGCGAGCGGCCGTAACCCCAGGCGCCCGCCGGCGGCCGTGACCCGGCGGCACCCGCCGCACCCGGCCCCGGCCGGCCGGGGCGCGGCACCCAGTGTGGCGTGAGCGCCCCTGGAGGCGGCCCGCTCCCCGTACGAGCAGGCCGGGACCGCGCGCGGGACGGGCCCGGGGCGGTGGCCGCGGGCCACCGCAGGACGCGCGGCCGCCGCCAGACGAGCGGATCGGGTGCCGACATCCCCCACCCGCGCGGTGCGGAACGGGACACTTCGGGACATGACGTCTTCCGTTCCGCCCCGCGCGTCGTTCCGGGCCGTGGCGGTGGGCACGCTCGCCGCGGGCGCCTGCCTGGGCGTACTGCTCGCCGGCTGCTCCCCCTCCCCCACCGGCGCCCCCCGCCGCGCCGCCGCCACGAGCCCCGCCACCCTCGCGGCCGCCGCGCGCGCCGACAACCAACTGGAGGACGGGTACGTCCGGACGGTCAAGACCGTCCTGCCGTCCGTCGTCCAGATCACCGCCCGGCAGGGCCTGGGCTCGGGCGTGGTGTACGACGACTCCGGCCACATCGTGACCAACGCGCACGTGGTGGGCCGGGAGCGGTCCTTCAAGGTGACGACGGCCAACGGGAGCGCCACCCTCACGGCGAAGCTGGTCTCCTCCTATCCGGCGCAGGACCTGGCCGTCCTCAAGCTGGACCGGACGCCCAAGGAACTGCACCCGGCCCGTTTCGGGGACTCCTCCAAAGTGCAGATCGGGCAGGTGGTGCTCGCCATGGGGAGCCCGCTGGGGCTCTCGGGCAGTGTCACCCAGGGCATCGTCTCGGCCACCGGGCGGACGGTGAGCGAGCCGGCCGCCGAGGGCTCGCCGGGCGCGACCATCGCCGACATGGTGCAGACCTCGGCCGCCATCAATCCGGGCAACAGCGGCGGGGCGCTGGTCAACCTCGACAACCAGGTGGTGGGCATCCCCACCCTGGCCGCCACCGACCCGCAGCTGGGCAACGGCGCGGCGCCCGGCATCGGCTTCGCCCTCCCCGCCTCCACGGTCAAGAAGCTCGCGGACCAGATCATCAAGAAGGGCCGGGTCACCGACTCGGGGCGGGCGGCCCTCGGGCTCACCGCCCGCACCCTCCTCGGCTCCGACCTGCAGCCGGCCGGCGTGGTCGTGGCGCGGGTGACCCCGGGCGGACCCGCGGACGACGCCGGCATCAGGGCCGAGGACGTGATCACCGCAGTCGCCGGTGCCCCGGTCACCACGCTGCAGTCGCTCTCGGAGGCGCTGGCGACGCGCAAGCCGGGCCAGAAGGTCGAGGTCAAGCTGGAGCGCGGGGGCGAGGAGCGCACCGTGGAGGTGAAGCTCGGGGAGCTGTCGGCAAACGCCTCCTGACACCGGCAGCGGCCGGGCCCGCGACGGCGCGGGCCCGGCCGTACCTCACTCGCCCTCGGCGTGCAGGCTCATCGGGCGGGGGTAGACCTCCTTGCCGTCGTCGAGGAGCTGCACCCGGTCGGTGCCCCCGGCGAGCAGGGCCCGCCACTGCTCGCCGATCCAGGACTCCGCGTCGCCCTGGGTGGTGAACTCCTCCGGCTCCACCGAGGGCGCCACCTCACTCCCGTCGGCCGCCTCGAACCGCCACGTCCACGCCATGTACGCCTCCCACGTCCCCGGGGCGGACCCCGCCCCGAATCGCCGGTTCTCCGTGTGCCAGGTGGTGTTCCTGGGCTGGTCGGCAGCTTAGGGCCTGTGCTCCCCGGCGCGCCGGGTTCCCGGGGCCCGCCCGTCCCTCGGGTCCGCCGTGCCCCGCCGGGCGGGCGCGGCCCCCGGCGGGCAGGCGGGTGGCGGTGGGGCGCGGGGTGGGCAGGACGCGAGAGGATCGCCCTGTGGAACTCACCCTGCTCGGCACCGGAGCACCCGACGGCCTGCCTCTGCCCGACTGCCCCTGCGCCGCCTGCGCCACCGCGGTGGGGGACGAGGCGCGGGCCGCCACGGCGCTGCTCGTCGACGGGGTCCTGCTGCTGGACCTCACCCCCGGTCCGGCCTTCGCCGCGGCCCGCGCGGGACGGTCACTGGCCGGGGTCCGGCAGGTGCTGCTCTCCCACCCCCACCAGGGCCCGCTGCCGGAGGTCCCCGCCTCGCTGCCGCAGCCCGGCCGGGTGGCGGACGGTCGCCGGCTCGCGCTGCTGGACGGCCACCGGGTGCGGGCGGTGGCCGTGGACGTCCCCGGCACCGGTTACGAGGTGAGCGGCGTCGGCGGTGAGCGGCTGCTGTACCTGCCGCCGGGCGCCGCCCCGGCCGGGCTGCCCGGCGCGGACGACGGGCGCCACCCGGGCGGTAGCGCCCCCGGCGCCGTCCAGCACCCCTACGACATGGTGGTCCTCGACGTGGTGGAGCGGCCCGAGGCCCTGGCCCGGCTGCGGGCGGCGGGGGCGGTGGACGCGGCCACCGACGTCATCGCCGTACACCTCGGGCACGACGTCACGCCCGGCCCCGAACTGCACCGGCAGCTCGCTGCCGCGGGCGCCCGGACGGTGCCCGACGGCACCACGGTCCTGGTGGGCGAGTACCACGCCGTGCCCGACCTGCCGCGCCGCACCCTGGTGCTGGGCGGGGCGCGCAGCGGCAAGTCGGTGGAGGCGGAGCGGCGCCTGGCGGCCTTCCCCGGCGTGCTGTACGTCGCGACCGGGGGCGACCGGCCCGGCGACCAGGAGTGGGCCGACCGGGTCCGGCTCCACCGCGACCGGCGTCCCGCCTCCTGGCGCACGGCCGAGACCTGCGACCTGGTGCCGCTGCTGACCTCCGCGGACCCCGGGGGCGCAGGGCCCGCCGCGGACCGGGACGGCGCCGGCGGCTCGGACACCTTCGGCGGCGGGGCCGACGGCCGCTCGCCCCTGCTGATCGACTGCCTGTCGTTGTGGCTGACGCACACCATGGACGAGGTCGGGGCGTGGGACGAGGAGGTGTGGGCCGGGCGCGGCGAGGCCGAGCTGCGCAAGCGGGTGGCCGAACTGGTCGCCGCGGTGCGGGCCTCCCGTCGTCCGGTGGTCGCGGTGAGCAACGAGGTCGGCTCGGGCGTGGTGCCCGCCACCGCCGCCGGCCGCCGCTTCCGCGACGAACTGGGCCGGCTGAACGCCGCCTTCGCCGCCGAGTGCGAGCAGGTCGTCCTGGTGGTGGCGGGCCAGGCCGTGGTGGTGCGGGGCTGAGGGCCTGCTGGGGCGCGTGGGCCGGGACGCCTCTTCCGGCGGTGGCGCCGCGCAGCGCCCCCGCGGTGACCGGGGCACGCGGGCGCGGGGCGGCGGCGGCCGGTAACCTGCGGCGAATGAGCGCCCTGAACCTCGACGACTTCGCCCAACTGATCGTGCGCCCCGACGGTGGGGCCCGCCGTGACGCCGAGGAGCGGCGCGCGCGAGGGCACCTGCCGGCCGGCGCCCTGGGGCGGCTGGGGGAGATCGGCGACTGGCTGGCCTCGGTCCAGCAGCAGGTGCCCGCCGCCCCGGTCGAGCGGCCCCGGCTGCTGCTGTTCGCCGGCGACCACGGGGTGGCCGGCCTCGACGTCTCGGGGCGGCAGGCGGGCACCACCGCGGAGTTGGTGCGGGCGGCGCTGGACGGGGTCAGCCCGGGCGCGGTGCTGGCGCGGGGAGCCGGGGTGCCGCTGCGCGTGGTGGACATGGCGGTGGACTGCCCGCCGGAGGACCTGCCCGCCGAGGTCACCCGGCACCGGGTGCGCCGCGGCTCGGGCCGTATCGACGTGGCCGACGCCCTGACGCCCGAGGAGGCGGAGGCGGCGTTCCGGGCCGGTCTGGCCGTCGCGGACGAGGAGGCCGACAGCGGCACCGACCTGGTGGTCCTCGGCGACCTCAGTGTCGGCGGGACGACGGTGGCCGGCACACTGATCGCGGCGCTGTGCGGCACGGACGCCTCCGTGGTGACCGGTCGCGGCGGCGCGGGCATCGACGACCTGGCGTGGATGCGCAAGTGTGCGGCGATCCGGGACGCGCTGCGCCGCGCCCGTCCGGTCCTGGGCGACCAGCTGCAGCTGCTCGCGGCGGTGGGCGGCGCCGACCTCGCCGCCATGACCGGCTTCCTGCTGCAGTGCGCGGTGCGGCGGACCCCGGTGATCCTGGACGGGGTGGTCTCCGCGGCGGCCGCCCTGGTCGCCCAGCGGATCGCGTTCCGCGCCCCCGACTGGTGGCTGGCCGGTCACAGCAGCGGCGAGCCCGCGCAGGCCAAGGCGCTGGACCGGATCGCGCTCACCCCGCTGCTCGACCACGGCGTCGCCGCGGGCGAGGGCACCGGGGCGCTGCTGGCCCTCCCGCTGGTGCGGGCCGCCGCCGACCTGGCCGCCGCGCTGCCGGTGCGGCCGGAGCCGGCCGGGGACGAGGCGACGGAGGCGGACGCCGAGGCGGTGACGGCGACCGGCGGCGAGGCGGCGGACGCGGGCGAGGGGAAGCCCACGGCGTGACGGAGCAGTCCGCCGCGGCGCCCGCCCCCGACCCGGCCGGGCAACCGCCCGCCGCCCAGCGGCCGCAGGCCGCCCCGCCGCCGCCCGACCGGCCGGCCGGCCTTGGCGAGTCCCTGCGCTTCGCCTTCGGCACCCTGACGGTCCTGCCGGTCCACGTCACCCGCTGGGACCGGGCCGCCGCGCGGGGCGGCATGCTGTGCGCGCCGGTCGCGGGGCTCGTCGTGGGCCTGTGCGCGGCGGGCGCCGGGGCGGCGCTGCACGCGGCCGGGGCGGGGGCCGCGCTCGCCGCCGTCGCCGCCGTCGCGGTGCCGGCGGTCCTCACCCGCGGCCTGCACCTGGACGGACTGGCCGACACCGCCGACGGGTTGGGCAGCGGCAGGCCCGCCGAGGCGGCGCTGCGCATCATGAAGCAGTCCGACGTCGGACCGTTCGGCGTCGTCACCCTGGTGCTGGTGGTGCTGGCTCAGGTGGCGGCGGTGGCGGCCGCCTTCGAGGAGGGCTGGGGGCGCGGGGCGGTGCGGGTGGTGGTGGTCGCGCTGGCCGCGCGCGGGGCGTTGACGCTGGCCTCCCGGGCCGGTGTGCCGGCGGCCCGTCCGGAGGGGCTGGGCGCGGCGGTGGCGGGGGCGGTGCCGCGGGCCGCGGCGTTCACGGCCGCCGCGGTGGTGCTGGTGGTCTGCGCCGGCCTGGGGGCCTGGTGGGGTCCGTGGGAGGCGGTGCGGTGTGCGGCGGCGCCGCTGCTGGGCTGGTGCGCCGCCCAGCTCCTGCTGCGGCGCTGCCGGCGGCGGTTGGGCGGGGTGACCGGGGACGTCTTCGGGGCCCTGGCCGAGACGGCCGGCGTCACGGCCGCCGTGGTGCTCACCCTCGGCTGACGGCCCGTCGGCCTGCGCCGGCAGCCTCCCCGGGCCCGGAAGCGCAGGCCGGTCCTGTGTGGTCACCGCTGCGGGAGGCAAGCGTAGGCTCGTCGCCGACCGGCGCCCAAAGGCGGGCGCACACTGCTGTTTCCGTCCGAAACCCAAGAACAGGACCTGCATCACTGTGACTGCACTCAGCTTCAGTACTTCCTCCGCCGCGGCGCTGCGTGCGGACGCGGTCGTCGTCGGCGTGGCCAAGGGCCCCGACGGGCCGGTGGTCGCCTCCGGGGCGGAGGCCGTGGACAAGGCGTTCGGCGGGGACCTGGCCGCCGTACTGGAGACCCTCGGGGCGAGCGGCGCGGAGGGCGAGGTGACGAAGGTGCCCGCCGGCGACGGGCTGAAGGCCCCGCTGGTGCTGGCCGTCGGCCTGGGCGCGGCACCGGACGAGGACGAGGACGAGGCGTTCGACGCCGAGACCCTGCGCCGGGCGGCCGGCAGTGCCGCGCGGGCGCTCGCCGGGACGAAGAAGGCCGCGTTCGCGCTGCCGGCGCCCGACGCGGTGACGGCCGCGGCGGTGGCGGAGGGCGCCCTGCTCGGGGCCTACGCCTTCACCGCCTACCGGGGTGAGCAGCAGGGCCGGGCCAAGGGCCGCAAGGGCGCCGCCGACCGCGGTACCCCGCTGGCGGAGGCCGTGGTGCTGGGCGCCAAGCCGCGGGAGCGCGCGTACAAGGCCGCCGCCGAGCGGGCCGCGGTGCTGGCCTCCGAGGTGCACCGGGCGCGGGACCTCATCAACACCCCGTCCAACGACCTGAACCCGGTGACCTTCGCCGAGCAGGCGCAGGCCGTGGCGAAGGAACACGGCCTGAAGTTCGAGGTGCTGGACGAGAAGGCGCTGGCCAAGGGCGGCTACGGCGGCATCATCGGCGTCGGCCAGGGCTCGCAGACCCCGCCGCGGCTGGTGAAGATCGCCTACCGCGCCTCGCGCGCCGACCGCCACCTGGCCCTGGTCGGCAAGGGCATCACCTACGACTCGGGCGGCATCTCGCTGAAGCCGGCCGGCCACAACGAGACGATGAAGTGCGACATGAGCGGCGCCGCCGCGGTGCTCGCCACCGTGGTCTCGGCCGCGCGGCTGGGACTGGCCGTCAACGTCACCGGCTGGCTGGCGCTGGCCGAGAACATGCCCTCCGGCGGCGCCCTGCGCCCCGGCGACGTGCTGCGGATGTACAACGGCAAGACGGTGGAGGTGCTCAACACCGACGCCGAGGGGCGCCTGGTGATGGCCGACGCCCTCTCCCGCGCCTCGGAGGAGTCGCCGGACGCGCTGATCGACGTGGCGACGCTGACCGGCGCCATGATGGTCGCGCTCGGCAGCCGCACCTTCGGCATCATGGCCAACGACGACGCCTTCCGCACCACGCTGCACGAGATCACCGAGGAGGTCGGCGAGCCGGCCTGGCCGATGCCGATGCCGCAGGAACTGCGCAAGGGCATGGACTCCCCCGTCGCGGACATGGCCAACATCGGTGAGCGGATGGGCGGCGGGCTGGTGGCCGGCCTGTTCCTGCAGGAGTTCGTCGGCGAGGACATCACCTGGGCCCACCTGGACATCGCCGGCCCCGCCTTCCACGAGGGCGCACCCTTCGGCTACACCCACAAGGGCGGCACCGGCACCGGCGTGCGCACGCTGCTCCGTCTCGCCGAGCGCATGGCGGAGGGCGACCTCGGCTGAGGCCCCCTCCCCCGGCACCGGGCCGGCTCGCGCTGCGGCGCGGGCCGGCCCGGTCGCGTCCTCCCGGGCGTGCGGACCCCGCGTGTGCGGGTTCCCGGGGGTGCCGGGGCCTTCGGCCCGGGGTCCGGCGCGGCTGTGTCCGGTCTCACGCGGGTGGTGTCGGCCACGGCGGGGAGCCCGCGCGGGGGGAGGCCCGGCACCGGCGGGCGGACGGCCCGGCCGGGCGGCCGGAGGTACCGCTTCGACCTGGGTGTTCGCTGGTGACGAAATCGGCCCTGCGCGGAACGGAGCCGGTCCGCAGGCGCGGGAAAACGCACGGGTGAGCGCGGTTCCCGCCCGCATGAGTGTGCCGGCGGCGGGCCGTCGGTGTCCCACCGCGACGGCCCGCCGTCCCGGTGCGGCCCAACAAGTGCGAAGATGGCTCTCGGCAGACAGGGGCCCCACATCCAGGGCCGAAGTGAACAAGCGGCCGAACGACAGCCGCCGCCCGGTTTCTCGACCGGCACCGGCGTATTCCATGCATGGAGGACGTGACGTGGCGAACGACGCCAGCACCGTTTTCGACCTAGTGATCCTCGGAGGCGGTAGCGGCGGTTACGCCGCTGCCCTGCGCGGGGCGCAGCTTGGTCTGGACGTCGCCCTGATCGAGAAGAACAAGCTCGGTGGCACCTGCCTGCACAACGGTTGCATCCCCACCAAGGCCCTGCTGCACGCCGGCGAGATCGCCGACCAGGCCCGCGAGTCCGAGCAGTTCGGTGTCAAGGCCTCCTTCGAGGGCATCGACATCGCAGGCGTCCACAAGTACAAGGACGACGTGATCTCGGGCCTGTACAAGGGCCTGCAGGGCCTGGTGGCCTCCCGCAAGGTCACCTACATCGAGGGTGAGGGCC
This sequence comes from Streptomyces sp. NPDC059740, assembly GCF_042733155.1. NCBI lineage: Bacteria > Bacillati > Actinomycetota > Actinomycetes > Kitasatosporales > Streptomycetaceae > Streptomyces > Streptomyces sp. NPDC059740. The sequence goes on from NZ_JBHWGP010000019.1 coordinate 62,879, forward strand.
GTCTGTCCTCCCCGACCTCCGTGGACGTCGGCGGCCAGCGCGTCGAGGGCCGCCACGTGCTGCTGGCGACCGGCTCCGTGCCGAAGTCGCTGCCGGGCCTGGAGATCGACGGCGACCGCATCATCTCCTCGGACCACGCGCTGACGCTGAACCGCGTGCCGAAGTCCGCCATCATCCTGGGCGGCGGCGTGATCGGCGTGGAGTTCGCCTCCGCGTGGAAGTCCTTCGGCACCGACGTCACGGTCGTCGAGGGCCTCAAGCACCTGGTGCCGGTGGAGGACGAGAACAGCTCCAAGCTCCTGGAGCGCGCCTTCCGCAAGCGGGGCATCAAGTTCAACCTGGGCACCTTCTTCGACAAGGCCGAGTACACCCAGGACGGCGTCCGCGTGACGCTGGCCGACGGCAAGACCTTCGAGGCCGAGGTGCTGCTGGTCGCCATCGGCCGCGGCCCGGTCTCGCAGGGCCTGGGCTACGAGGAGGCCGGGGTCGCCATGGACCGCGGCTACGTCCTGGTCGACGAGTACATGCGCACCAACGTGCCCACCGTCTCCGCCGTGGGTGACCTGGTCCCCACCCTCCAGCTCGCGCACGTCGGCTTCGCCGAGGGCATCCTCGTCGCGGAGCGCCTGGCCGGCCTGAACACCGTGCCGATCGACTACGACGGCGTGCCGCGCGTGACGTACTGCCACCCCGAGGTCGCCTCCGTCGGCATCACCGAGGCCAAGGCCAAGGAGGTCTACGGTGCGGACAAGGTCGTCGCGCTGAAGTACAACCTGGCGGGCAACGGCCGGAGCAAGATCCTCAAGACCGCCGGCGAGATCAAGCTGGTGCAGGTCAAGGACGGTGCCGTGGTCGGCGTCCACATGGTCGGTGACCGCATGGGTGAGCAGGTCGGCGAGGCCCAGCTCATCTACAACTGGGAGGCGCTGCCCGCCGAGGTGGCCCAGCTCATCCACGCGCACCCCACCCAGAACGAGGCGCTCGGCGAGGCCCACCTGGCCCTGGCCGGCAAGCCCCTCCACTCGCACGACTGACATCACGTCCGGGCGCGACCACATCCGCACTTTCGATAGGAGCAAGTGAAACCATGGCGGTTTCCGTAACCCTGCCGGCGCTCGGCGAGAGCGTGACCGAGGGCACTGTCACCCGGTGGCTGAAGGCCGAGGGTGAGCGTGTCGAGGCCGACGAGCCGCTGCTCGAGGTCTCCACCGACAAGGTCGACACCGAGATCCCGGCCCCCGCTGCCGGTGTGCTGTCGGCCATCAAGGTCGCCGAGGACGAGACCGTCGAGGTCGGTGCCGAGCTGGCGCTGATCGACGACGGTTCCGGCGCCCCCGCCGCCCAGGAGGCCCCGGCCGCGCAGCCCGAGCCGGCCGCGCAGCCCGAGCCCGCCCCGGCGCAGGAGGCCCCGGCCCAGCCCGAGCCCGCCGCCGCCCCGGCCGGTGGCGCCTCCGGCACCGACGTGGTGCTGCCCGCGCTCGGCGAGTCCGTCACCGAGGGCACCGTCACCCGGTGGCTGAAGGAGGTCGGCGACAGCGTCGAGGCTGACGAGCCGCTGCTTGAGGTCTCCACCGACAAGGTCGACACCGAGATCCCCGCCCCGGCCTCCGGCACCCTGCTGGAGATCGTCGTCGGCGAGGACGAGACCGCCGAGGTCGGCGCGAAGCTCGCCGTCATCGGTTCGGCCGACGCGGCGCCCGCCGCCGCCCCGGCTCCGGCCGCCCCGGCGCCGGCCCCCGCCCCCGAGGCCCCCAAGCAGGAGGCCCCCAAGCAGGAGGCCCCGAAGCAGGAGGCCCCGAAGCAGGAGGCTCCGGCCCCGCAGGCCCCGACCGCCCCGGCGCCGCAGCAGGTCACCACGCCTGCCCCGGACCCGGTCCCGTCCGCCCCCGCGCCTGCCCCGGCCCCGGCCGCGGCTCCGGCCGGTGACGGCGGCGAGGGTGCCTACGTGACGCCGCTGGTGCGCAAGCTCGCCCAGGAGAACGGCGTCGACCTGAGCCAGGTCAAGGGCTCGGGCGTGGGCGGCCGCATCCGCAAGCAGGACGTCATCGCCGCCGCCGAGGCCGCCCGCGCGGCCCAGCAGCAGGCTCCGGCCGCCGCCGCCCCGGCAGCGCCCGCCGCCGCCCAGGCCCCGAAGATCGAGGCCTCCCCGCTGCGTGGCCAGACGGTCAAGATGCCGCGGATGCGCAAGGTCATCGGCGACAACATGATGAAGGCCCTGCACGGCCAGGCGCAGCTGACCTCCGTGGTCGAGGTGGACATCACCAAGATCATGCGGATGCGCGCCAAGGCCAAGGACTCCTTCGCGCAGCGCGAGGGCGTCAAGCTGTCCCCGATGCCGTTCTTCGTCAAGGCGGCGGTCCAGGCGCTGAAGGCCCACCCGGTCATCAACGCCCGGATCAACGAGGACGAGGGCACCATCACCTACTTCGACACCGAGAACGTCGGTATCGCGGTGGACGCCGAGAAGGGCCTGATGACCCCGGTCATCAAGGGTGCCGGCGACCTCAACATCGCGGGCATCGCCCGGCGGACGGCGGAGCTGGCCGGCGCGGTCCGCTCCAACAAGATCACGCCGGACGACCTGTCGGGGGCGTCCTTCACGATCTCCAACACCGGTTCGCGCGGCGCCCTGTTCGACACCGTGATCGTGCCGCCGAACCAGGTCGGCATCCTGGGCATCGGTGCCACCGTCAAGCGCCCGGTGGTCATCAACCACCCGGAGCTGGGCGAGACCATCGCGGTGCGCGACATGACGTACCTGGCGCTCTCCTACGACCACCGCCTGGTGGACGGTGCCGACGCGGCCCGCTACCTGACGACGGTCAAGCAGATCCTGGAGGCGGGCGAGTTCGAGACCGAGATCGGTCTCTGAAGATCGCGCGCAGACGCGTCCCGGGCCCGTCGCGCACGCTGACCGCGTGCGCGGCGGCCTGAGCCGAGCACCAGGGGCCGGCCCGGTCCGTACCGCCTACGGACCGGGCCGGCCCTTCGGCGTAGGCCCCGTGGTCCCGCCCCGGCCCTCCGCCACGCAACCTGCCCCGCCCGGGCCCAACCCCTACGGAGCTGTCATGACCCCGCCTGTCGTCCACTCGCTGCGCGAGCAGATCCGCGAGCACATCCTGGACGGGATCGTCAGCGGGCGCTGGCAGCCGGGCGAGCGGATCGTGGAGCGGCGGATCGCCGTGGAGCTGGAGGTCAGCCAGACACCGGTCCGAGAGGCGCTGCGCGAGCTGGAGTCGCTGCGGATCATCGAGTCCTCGCCCAACAAGGGCGTGCGGCTGCGGAACCTGTCGGCCGCCGACCTCAAGGAGAGCTATCCGGTGCGGGCGGGCCTGGAGCAGGTCGCCGCCGAGCTGGCCGCCGAGCGGCTGGCCGGGGACACCACCGCCCTGGCGGCCGAGGTGGCGGCGTTGCGGGAGGCCGACCGGCTGGGCGACGGCGAGGCCCAGGTGCGGCACACCGTGGAGTTCCACCGGCTGCTGGTGGGGGCGGCGCACAACAGCGTGCTGCTGCACACCTGGGAGTCGCTGGGCGTGGAGGTGTGGACCTCGCTGTCGATCCGCTGGTTCCCCGACCCCGAGCCGCGGGAGTACGCCGCCGAACACCAGGAGCTGGTGGAGGCCTTCCAGCGTCGCGATCCCATGATCGGCTCGCTGCTGCGCACCCATGTGCTCAGCTGCGCACCCCGGGTGTGACGCGCTCCACTGCGCGGGGGCAAAGCGGGCATCTTAACCTGGCACAGCGTGTCAGTAAATGAGGCACGCCGTGCCGACCTGCGCCTTTTCGTCGGGGAAGCGTTGATCGATCATCGATCGAGGGCGTAATCTCGATGGCCGGGGCGAGAACCACCCTGGACTGCCACCCATCGTCATCCCGCCCACCAGCGTTTTCCCGCACCCGTCTCACCGTCCGGAAAGGGGCCACCCATGCCCGAACCCGTACGCCAGCCGTACAGCCAGCTCGACCAACTCCCGGACCGTGACCCGCAGGAGACAGCCGAGTGGCGCGAGTCCTACGACGCCGTCGCCGAGGCCGCGGGTCCGCAGCGCGCCGCGTACCTGATGCGCCGCACGCTGGAGCACGCCGCGGCCCGGGACGGCGCCACGGCTCCGCGACTGCTGGAGACGGACTACGTCAACACCATCCCGACCTCCGCCGAGCCGGCCTACCCCGGTGACGAGGAGCTGGAGCGCAAGGTCACGGCCTGGGCCCGCTGGAACGCCGCGGCGATGGTCTCCCGCGGCTCCAAGGACGGCCTCGGCGGCCACATCTCCACCTTCGCCTCGGCGGCCTGGCTCTACGAGACCGGCTTCCAGCACTTCTTCCGCGGCAAGGACGGCGACGGCAGCGGCGACCAGATCTTCGTCCAGGGCCACGCCTCCCCCGGCATCTACGCCCGCGCCTTCCTCGACGGCCGCCTCACCGAGGACCACCTCGACCACTTCCGCCGCGAGGCCGGCGGCGAGGGCCTGCCCTCCTACCCGCACCCGCGGCGTCTGCCCTGGCTGTGGGAGTTCCCCACCGTCTCCATGGGCATCGGCCCGATCTCCGCGATCTACCAGGCGCGCTTCAACCGCTACCTGGACCACCGCGGCATCAAGGACACCGCCGACAGCCACGTCTGGGCGTTCCTCGGCGACGGCGAGATGGACGAGCCGGAGTCGACCGCCGCACTCGCGCTCGCCGGCCGTGAGGGCCTGGACAACCTGACCTTCGTCGTCAACTGCAACCTGCAGCGGCTCGACGGCCCGGTCCGCCCGAACTTCTCCATCGTCCAGGAGCTGGAGGCGCAGTTCCGCGCCGCCGGCTGGAACGTCGTCAAGGCCCTGTGGGGCACGGCGTGGGACGAGGTCTTCGCGCTCGATGCCGAGTGCGCCGTGGTGCGCCGCCTGGGCGAGACGCCGGACGCGCAGTTCCAGACCTACGCGACCCGTGACGCCGCCTACATCCGCGAGACCTTCTTCGGGGCCAACCCGGAGCTGGTGCGCGTCGGCGAGCAGCTCAGCGACGACAAGCTCATCGAGCTCTTCCACTCCTCGCGCGCCGGCCACGAGCCGCGCAAGGTCTACGCCGCCTACAAGGCCGCCGTGGAGCACAAGGGCGCGCCCAGCGTCGTCCTGGTCCAGACGGTCAAGGGCCACACCCTCGGCAAGACCTTCGAGTCGCGCAACGCCAACCACCAGATGAAGAAGCTCACGATGGACGAGTTCCGCGCCATGCGGGACCTCCTGGGGCTTCCCATCCCGGACGACGCCCTCGCCGGCGACACCGTCCCCTTCTGGCACCCCGGCCAGGACTCCCCGGAGATCCGCTACCTCCAGGAGCGCCGCACCGCCCTCGACGGTCTGGCCCCGGCCCGCAAGGTCGCCGCCAAGCCGCTGCCGATGCCGGCCGAGAAGAACTTCGACGCGCTGAAGAAGGGCTCCGGCAACCAGGAGATCGCCACCACCATGGCGTTCGTCCGCCTGGTGAAGGACCTCATGCGCGACAAGGAGACCGGCAAGCGCTGGGTCCCGGTCGTGCCCGACGAGGCGCGCACCTTCGGCATGGAGTCGCTCTTCCCGTCCGCGGGTCTCTACTCCCCCAAGGGCCAGACCTACGACCCGGTCGACCGTGACCAGCTCCTGTACTACAAGGAGGCCAAGAACGGTCAGATCCTGAACGAGGGCATCACCGAAGCCGGCTCGCTGGCCGACTTCACCGCCGCCGCCACCGCCTACGCGACGCACGGCGAGCCGATGATCCCGTTCTACATCTTCTACTCGATGTTCGGGTTCCAGCGGACCGCCGACCAGTTCTGGGCGCTCGCCGACCAGCTGGGCCGCGGCTTCGTCATCGGCGCCACCGCGGGCCGCACCACCATGACCGGTGAGGGCCTCCAGCACGCCGACGGCCACAGCCACCTGCTGGCCTCCACCAACCCGGCGGCGATCTCCTACGACCCGGCCTTCGCCTTCGAGGTGTCGGCCATCGTCAAGGAGGGCCTGCGGCGGATGTACGGCGAGAACGCCGAGGACGTCTTCTACTACCTGACGGTCTACAACGAGCCGAAGGTGCAGCCGGCGATGCCCGCGGGCGTCACCGACGAGCAGATCCTCAAGGGCCTGTACCGCTTCCAGGAGGCGCCGGAGGTCCCGGAGCCCGCGAACGGCAAGCCCGCGCCCCGCACCCAGCTGCTGGCCTCGGGCACCGCGATCCACTGGATCCTGGAGGCGCAGCGCCTGCTCGCGCAGGAGTGGGGTGTGGCCGCCGACGTGTGGTCCGCTCCGTCCTGGACCGAGCTGCGCCGCGACGCGCTGGACTGCGACGCGGCCCGGCTGCGCGGCGAGGACCGCGTGCCGTACGTGACGCGCGCGCTGGCCGGTGCGCAGGGCCCGGTCGTCGCGGTCAGCGACTGGATGCGGGCGGTGCCCGACCAGATCGCGCAGTGGGTCGAGCAGGACTGGGTCTCCATCGGCACCGACGGGTTCGGCCTCTCCGACACCCGTGACGCGGCCCGCCGCCACTTCGGCGTCGACCCGCAGTCGATCGTCGTGCAGGTGCTGGCCGCCCTCTCCCGCCGCGGTGAGATCAAGGCGGAGACGGTCGGCGAGGCCGCGCGCCGCTACGGCCTGTAGGCCCCTGCGGCCCGGCCGCAGCACAGCCGGGTCCCGCTCGCACGGGCGGGGCCCGGACCACCGCGCCGGCGGCGGCCACGTCGCCCGCGCGGCCCCTCCACTCCCGTGCGAAGACCGTAACCGCGCCCGGGTCTTCGCACGGGAATCTTTTTCTCCCCGGCAGTTCCCGGCACGCCCGGCGCGGGCCGCGGCCCCGGCCCGCGCCGGACCGTCCGCGCCGGCCGTCCGGCATGATGCGCTCATGCGCGCCGCCCGACTGGTCAAGATGGTCCTGCTGCTGCAGGCCCGGCCCGGTATGACGGGCGCCGAGCTCGCCACCGAGCTGGGCGTCTCGGAGCGGACCGTGGGGCGGGACGCACTGGCCCTGTCCGAGGCGGGCGTGCCGGTCTACGCGGACCGGGGACGGGTCGGCGGCTACCGCCTGGTGGCCGGTTACCGCACCAGTCTCACCGGGCTCGCCGACGACGAGGCGCGTGCCCTGCTGCTCTCCGGAGTGCCCAGCGCGCTGCGGGAGCTGGGCCTGACCGAGGCCGCCTCGACGGCCGCCCTGAAGGTGGCGGCGGCCCTGGCCCCCACCGGCCGGGAGGCCGCCGCCGGCGCCGCGCTCCGCTTCCACCTGGACGCCCCCGCCTGGTACCGGGAGCCGGAGCCGCCCGCGCTGCTGCCCGCCGTCGCCGGGGCCGTCCGGGACGACCAGGTGGTGCGGGTGCGCTACCTGCGGGGCGATCGGGAGGTGGAGCGGGAGGTGGAACCGCACGGGCTGGTCCTCAAGGCGGGCGTCTGGTACCTGGCCGCCCGGGTCCGGGAGGCCGGCGGCCCGGCGCCGGACGGTGGTCCGGGCCCCGGGGACGGAGGCTCGGCCGCGGTGGAGCGGCCGTCCGCCTTCCGGGTCTACCGGGTGGACCGGGTCGCGGCGGTGACGCCCACCGGGGACCGCTTCGCCCGCCGGGACGACTTCGACCTGCCGTCCTTCTGGGCCGGGCACGCCGCCGCCTTCGCCCGCAGCCTGCTCCGGGAGGAGGTCCGGGTCAGGTTGACGCCGGCCGGGGCCCGGCTGCTGCCGCTCGTCACCGACGCCGCCGCCGCGCGGGAGGGGCTGGCCGGTGCGACGGGGCCGGACGAGGCGGGGCGGGTGACCCTCACGCTGGCCGTGGAGAGCGCCGAGGTCGCCTTCTCCCAGCTCCTCGCGCTGGGGGCGGAGGCCGAGGTCCTCGCTCCCGCCCCGCTGCGCGAACGCTTCACCGCCACCGCCCGCCGGCTGGCGGAGCTCTACGGGCCGCAGCAGGCGTAGCCGGGCCCTACCGGTAGTCCGCCACGTCCGGCTCCCGCCCCTCCACCACCTCGGTCATGTACGGCCAGGCGTCGGGCTGGGAGCCGTCGGTGTCGGTGAAGCCGTACGCGCGGGCGAGTTGGCCGCTGCTGAGCGACTGCCCGTTCCAGCGCGCGACCTCGGGGTCGGTGGCCAGTGCCCGCGCCGCCCGGCCCACCAGCGCCGGGGACTCCGAGATCGCGAAGTGGGGGTCCCGGGCGGTGCCGTCCCGCCAGTTCTCCTCCGTCACCTCGAAGTAGGTGTCGAGCATCGCCTCGGACCGCAGGTAACCGGGGGTGAGGCTGACGGCCGTGCACCCGAGGCCGGCCAGTTCCTTCCCGAGGCCGAAGACCATGCGGATCGGGGCGCTCTTGGCCAGGTCGAAGTAGAGGTGGTCGCGGTAGCGGCGCATGAACCCGGCGGTGCCGTCGGTGAGCTCGATCAGCAGGCCGCCGGGGCGGGCGGTGAGCAGCGGCAGCGCGTACCGCAGGGTGATCAGGTGGGACTCGACGCCCAGCCGCAGCATCCGCAGGCCCTTGTCGAGGTCGAGCTCCCACATCGGCCGGCCGAAGTCACCGGGATGGTCCATGAGGTGGTCGCCGCCCCACACACCGTCGACCAGCACGTCGAGCCGGCCCGCCTCCCGGGCCACCCGCTCGGTCAGCGCCCGTACCGCCGCCTGGTCGAGGTGGTCGGTGGGCACGGCCACACCGGTGCCGCCGGCCGCGGTGACCAGTTCGGCGGTCTCCTCGATGGTCTCGGTGGTCCTGCCGACCTCGCTGGCCCGGTGGCGGGTGGTGCGTCCGCTGACGTACACGGTCGCCCCGGCCCGCCCCAGCTCCACGGCGATCGCCCGGCTCGCCCCGCGCGTCGCCCCGGCCACCAGCGCCACCCGGTCCGCCTGCGGCCGGTCCGGATCCCTGCCTCGTTCGCTGTCCACGTCCCTCGTCCTCCTTCGCCCGCCGCGCCGGACGTCGGTCCGCGCGGTCCCGGTGCGGCGACCGGTCGGCTCGCCGCCGGCCCGAGTCTGGCGGCGAAACCGGACATCCTCTGTCACCCTTCTCCGGCCGGTCGCGGCGACGTTCCGCCGCGCCCTTGGCCGCCGTCCCGGCCGGTCGGCCAGGCGTCCGTGCCTCCTGTCCCGGACGGCGCCCGGGCGGCCACCCGGTGGGGCGGCGGACGACGTGCGCCACCGGGCGGGAGGGCCGATCCTGGTTGCCGTGATGGACGAGACGGAGTTCTGGCGGCTGGTGGACGACAGCAGGGACGAGGCCGAGGGTGACGTCGAGGTCCAGGCCGACCTGCTCGTCGAGCGGCTGACGGCGCTCGACCCGGAACAGGTCGTGGACTTCTCGCGCCACTTCGAGGCCCGCTGGAACCGCGCGTACACCTGGGACGTGTGGGCGGCCTGCGTCCTGCTGACGGACGCGGCGGACGAGGACACCTTCGCCGCCTTCCGCTGCTGGCTCATCGCGCAGGGCCGGGAGGTCTTCGAGAGCGCCCTGTACGAGGCCGACGAACTGGCCGACCTGCTGGCCGACTTCGATCCGGAGACCGACGGTGACGGCGAGGACGTCGGCTACGCGGCGGACGAGGCGTACGAGCGGCTCACCGGCGGCGAGCTGCCGGACCTCGGCCTGGGCCCTGCCCCGGAGGAGCCCACCGGCGAGCCGCTGGACCCGGCGGACCGGCAGGCCGTGGCCGACCGCGCGCCCCGGCTGGCCGAGCGCTTCGGGAGCTGAGCATCGCCGACCGGAAGCGGAAGCGCCGCGGTGCCGCGGCCCGCTGCCGGGCGGAAGGGCCTCGGCCGCGGACCACCGGGGCGAACCGTCCGGGGAACGCCGGCGGCTGACGGGCCGGCCGGTGCCCGGAGCCGGGTGGCCGGGCGCCGCCATGACGGCCGCCGGGCGGGGCAGGATGGGCCCCATGCGTATCGCCCTCACCGGTTCCCACGGTCTCATCGGCTCTGCCCTGCTGGACTCCCTGCGCGCCGACGGTCACCAGGTGGTGCGCCTGGTGCGGCACCGGCCCACCGCCGCAGACGAGGTGTTCTGGGACCCGGTCCGGCAGACCGTGGACACCGCGGGCCTGGCGGGCTGCGAGGCGGTCGTCCACCTGGCGGGGGCCGGGGTCGGCGACCGCCGGTGGACGGCGGCGTACAAGCGTGAGCTGCGGGACAGCCGGGTCCTGGGCACGGCCGCCCTGGCGGAGGCGCTCGCCGCGCTGGACGCGCCGCCGCGGGTCTTCGTCTGCGGCACCGCCGTGGGCTACTACGGCGAGACCGGGGACCGGCGCACGGACGAGTCGGCCCCGCCCGGGGACGGCTTCCTGGCCCGGCTCTGCGTGGAGTGGGAGGAGGCCGCGCAGCCCGCGCTGGAGGCCGGGGTGCGGACGGCGTTCGCGAGGACGGGCCTGGTCGTCTCCCGCCGCGGCGGTGCGTGGGGCCGCCTCTACCCCCTCTTCCGGGCCGGGCTCGGCGGGCGCCTGGGGGACGGGCGGCAGTACTGGAGCTTCATCGCCCTCCACGACCACATCGCCGCCCTGCGCCATCTGCTCGACACCGAGGAGCTGGCCGGCCCGGTCAACCTCACCGCCCCGGAGCCGGTCACCAACCGGGAGGTCACCGCCGCCATGAGCCGGGTGCTGCGACGTCCCGCCCTCCTTCCGGTGCCCGCGCCGGCGCTGCGGCTCGCGCTGGGCGAGTTCGCCGGGGACGTCCTGATGAGCCAGCGGGTGGTGCCCCGCAAGCTGCTCGACTCCGGCTTCAGCTTCGCCTTCCCCGAGGTGACGGAGGCGATCCGGGCCGGGCGGGAGCCGGGCACGGCGGCCCCGCGGGGCCGGGGATGACCGGGGGCGAGGGGACGGGACGGGCGCGTGGGACGGCAGGGGAACCCCGGCCGGAGCGGAGGGTGCCGCCTGCCCCCCGGCGGGCCCCCGCAAGGCGCCGGGGCGCCCCCCGTGCGCCCCTCGCGCCCACCACAAGCCCGTACTAACGTGCGGATACCCCCCTCCCCACCCGGGCGCACCACCGGCCGCACACTCCGCTCCGGTGTCCGCCCGCTCACGGGCAGGGCGCCGGCACCGGACTTCCTCGCGGACGCGGGGCCCGTCCGGCCCCGGCGTCCTCCGCAGACCCCGCTGACCAGCCGAACCGCCAGGGAGGACTCGTGCCGCGCACACCTCGTAACGCACCGTCCGTGGACGTCGTCGTCGTAGGGGCCGGCCTCGCGGGGCTGGCCGCCGCCCACCACCTGACGCGCGCCGGGCTGAGCGTGGCCGTGCTGGAGGCCGGCGAGCGCCCCGGGGGACGTGAGGCCACCGAGGAGGTCGACGGCTTCCTGCTGGACCGCACCGGGCGGCTGCTCCTCACCTCCTACTCGGAACTGCACCGGACGCCGGGACTGGACGCGCTCACGCTCCGCCCGTTCCCCGGCGGGGTGCAGATCCACAACGGGCGGCGGGCGCAGCGCCTGGGCGTGCCCCGGAGCACGAGGGGCGCGCTCTCCTCGGCGCGCGCCCTGGCACGCGCGGACCGCCCGGTGGAGCAGGTGCTGGCCACCCGGGCCACGTTCCCGCCGCGCCCCTTCGACGCCGCCTCGTTCCTCCGGCCGCTCCTGACGGCTTTGCTCTGCGACCCCCGTCTGGGCACCTCCAGCCGGTCGGCCGCGGACGCCCTGCGCAGCTTCGCCTCGGGCCGGCTGTGCCTGCCGGGCGGCGGCGCCCGCACGCTGCCCGCGCTGCTGGCCGAGGCGCTGCCACCGGGCACGGTGCGCACCTGCGCCCGGGTCACCTCCGTCGCCACCACGGGTGTCACCACCGCGGACGGCCGGCGGACGGCGTGCCGGGCCGTGGTGGTGGCCGCCGGGGCCCGGGAGGCGGCCGTGGTGCTGCCCGGGCTGCGCGTCCCGGAGTTCCACCCGGTGACGGTGCTGCACCACGTCGCCGACACCGCGCCGGAGCGCGCCGGGGCGCTGCTGCTGCCGGAGCGGGGACCGGTGGCCTACAGCTACGTCGCGGACGCGGTGGACCCCTCGCGGGCCCCGGCGGGCCGGACGCTGGTGACGACCGCCGTGCTCGGGCAGGCGGCCTCGCTGAGCCCGGGGGTGCTGGACAAGACGGTGCGGCCCCAGCTGGAGGCGGTGCACGGCGTCCGCGCGCAGGGCTGGGAGCTGGCCGGCGCCCACCACGAGCCGGACGCCGTGCCCGCCACACCCGTCCCCCACGACCCCCGGCGGCCGGTCCGGGTCATGGCGGGGCTGTACGTCTGCGGCTCCCACCGCGACACCGGCACGGTGCAGGGCGCGCTCCGCTCCGCCCGCCGGGCCTCCCAGGCCGTCCTCCAGGACCTCGGCAGGCCGACCGTGCCCGAGCCGGGCGCCGAGGCCGCCGAGGCGGCCTGAGCGGCCCGAGGAGCCCTTGCCGGCGGTTGCCGGGCCCGCGCGAACCCGCGGGCCGGGTCCGCCACCCCGCCCGGACAGCGGCCCGGCGCGGCCGGCCGACGTACCCGGCGCGGACTGCCGGGGCGTCCGATGCGGTCAGCCGACGTGCCCGGCCGTGCGCTCCCGGTAGCCGCGGACCGCGGGGCTGTCCCGGTAGGGCTCCAGCCGGCGCTCGAAGTCGCGCACGTACTCGTGGGCGCGGACCGACCGCATCTCGGCGGCAGCGGCGGCGGCCTGGGCGCCCAGTGCGCAGGCCTGCTCCAGGTCCCCCAGGCCCAGGCGGGCGGTGGCGAGGACGACGGTGCAGAAGAGCCGGGAGCGGGCGTAGCCGCCGCCGCGCAGTTCCAGCGAGCGTTCCGCGTGCTGGGCGGCGAGCCGGTACTGGCCGAGGTCGCGGTGGCAGTGGCCGAACTCGTCGGCGAGCTGGGCCGTGTCGAAGAAGCGCGCCCAGTGCGGCACCTCGTCCCCCGGCCGGGCCGCCTCCAGGGCACGCTCCGCCCTGGCCAGCGAGGCGGTGCAGGCCCGCGCGTCCCCGAGGACCCCGTGGCCGCGCGCCTCGGCGGCGTGCAGCAGCGCCTGGACCACCGGCGGGGCCGATCCGGCCACCCCCTGCTGCGCCACCCGCGCGAGCTGCACCGCCTCCCGCCCGTGCCCGAGGTAGACCGCCTGCCGGCCCATCGTGACCAGCACGTAGGCGCCGTAGGCCCGGTCCGCCGCGGCCTGGGACAGGCGCAGGGCCTGGACGAAGTAGCGCTGCGCGAGGCCGTGCGCGGTGATGTCGTAGGAGGTCCAGCCGGCGAGCCGGGTGAGGTCGGCGACGGCGGCGAACAGGCGCCGTCCCTGCGTCTCGCCGTAGTTGCCGCGCAGCATGGGCTCGACCTCGTGCTCCAGGTAGCGCACGAGGGCCTGCCGGGCGTGGCCGCCGCCGTAGGCGTGGTCCAGGCCGCGGAAGAGGTCGGCGACGGACCGCAGGGCCGCGATGTCGCCCTCGGAGACGCGCCCGCCCGCCGGCCGCTCCACCTGGTCGGTCTGGCGTTGCCGCGGCACGGTGGCACGGGCCTGCGCCGGGACCCGCTCCGCCGCGCCGGCTCCGGGCCCGTCCGCCGTCCCGTCGCCGGCCGGGACGCCGTGGGCGACCCGCTCGTCGGCGCGGCCGATCAGCCAGTCCCGGCTGGGGACCACGAGCCCGGCGGGGGTGAAGGCGATCTTCCGCAGTTCGGCGTGGCTGCCGGAGTCCTTGCGCCACAGGCCGCTGACGATGTCGACGGCCTCCGCCGGCGTCGCCGCGAACTCCAGCCCCGCGTAGACCGGCGCACAGGCGTCCAGGCCGAGGTCCTGGGCCGAGAGGCGACGGCCCAGGCGGCGGGTGAACACCTCCGCGATCAGGGCGGGCGTGGTGCCCCGCGGCTGCTGCCCGCGGAGCCAGCGGGTGACGGAGGTCTTGTCGTAGCGCAGGTCGAGGCCGTGTTCCAGCCCGAGCTGGTCCACGCGTCGGGCAAGGCCCGCGTTGGAGAAGCCCGCCTCGGCGATGAGCTCGGCGAGCCGGCGGTTGGGGGTGCGCTGCTGGGGTGCCCCGTGCCGCAGGACAGGGGCGGTTCGTTCCGTCATCAGCTTTACCGGTCTCCTGCCTTCCGGGCCGCGTGCCGGACCGTCACGATGTCCGGCACGCCGTTCGCCCTCCTCGACGGCGTGAATGTAGCTGTCCCGGACGTCCATCTCGTCAGGTTCGCCCCGCATTCATCCGATCGTGTGAGCACCCGCGCAGCTCCCCGGTGATCCGCCGGGGCACCTCGCCGCCCGCCCCGGCCGGGCGCGGACCGGGCCGGGCTCCCGCCGCGGGACGGGAGGCGGGCCGGGACTCCCCGGCTCTCGCGGCACCGCCGGACGCGCTTCACCCGCACGGCCGTACAGTTGCTCTGGGCGCGAAGGATGCAACAGAGGTTCGTAGAGGAGCTGCCGTGACCGCCATCTCTCGGGGGGAGACCCCCGTTCCCGAGGGGCTGCGCTTCGTGCACCTGGGCTTCGGGGACGAGGCCGTGGAGTACCTGGAGGCGTGGGAGGAGCAGCGCCGGGTGCACGCCGCCCGCTTCGCCGACGAGATCCCCGACACCTGTCTGCTGCTGGAGCACCCGCCGGTCTACACCGCGGGCCGGCGCACGGAGGACAGCGAGCGCCCCCTGGACGGCACCCCGGTCGTCGACGTGGACCGCGGCGGCAAGATCACCTGGCACGGCCCCGGGCAGCTCGTGGGCTACCCGATCATGAAGCTCCCGCGCCCGGTCGACGTGGTGGCCCACGTCCGGCGCCTGGAGGAGGCCATGATCCGTGCCTGCGCCGACTTCGGCCTGGAGACCACCCGCGTCGAGGGCCGCAGCGGTGTCTGGGTCCTGGGCGACCCGGTCGAGCAGCGCGCGAAGGGCGGCCTCGACCTGGACTTCGACCCGAGGCTCAGCGGCGGGGACGGCGAGGGCGAGTTCGACCCGCGGCTCAGCGGCCCCGAGTACGCGCCCTCCAACGCGGGCCAGCGGGGCGAGGACCGCAAGCTCGCCCAGATCGGCATCCGCGTCGCCAAGGGCGTGACGATGCACGGCTTCGCGATGAACGTGAACCCCGACAACACCTGGTTCGACCGCATCGTGCCGTGCGGCATCCGGGACGCCGGTGTGACCTCGCTCTCGAACGAGCTGGGGCGGGAGGTGACCGTGGCGGAGGTGGTGCCCGTGATGGAGAAGCACCTGCGCGAGGTCATGGAGGACGCCGTCCTGCTCCCCCGGGCCGTCTGAGCCGGCTCCCGCAACGGCGTGCGCGCCCGGCGCGCACGCCCCCGGACGCGGAGGGTTCCGCCGTCCGCCGCACGGCCCCCACCCGGCGGCTGCCGGTGCCGCAGGCACCGAGCACCCGCCCAAGGACCGTGAAAACGTGCGATTCGCCGGGCGTACCCTGGTGTACGCCGACGAATCGAAGCCACGTCACCCGAACGCACGACGACCGGATAGAAAGGGGCGCCGGACGTGTCCGCAGACGCACCCGACGGCCAGACGCCGCGGCCCGAGGGCCGGCGCATGCTGCGCCTAGAGGTCCGCAACAGCCAGACCCCCATCGAGCGCAAGCCCGAGTGGATCAAGACCCGCGCGAAGATGGGCCCGGAGTACAACCACCTCCAGGGGCTGGTCAAGAGCGAGGGGCTGCACACCGTCTGCCAGGAGGCCGGCTGTCCCAACATCTTCGAGTGCTGGGAGGACCGTGAGGCGACGTTCCTCATCGGCGGCGACCAGTGCACCCGGCGCTGCGACTTCTGCCAGATCGACACCGGCAAGCCGCAGGAGCTGGACCGCGACGAGCCGCGCCGGGTCGCCGAGTCGGTGCAGACGATGGGCCTGCGGTACGCGACCATCACCGGCGTCGCCCGTGACGACCTCGACGACGGCGGCGCGTGGCTCTACGCGGAGACCGTGCGCCAGATCCACGCCGCCATGCCCGACACCGGCGTCGAGCTGCTGATCCCGGACTTCAACGCCGTCCCCGAGCAGCTGGCCGAGGTCTTCTCCTCCCGCCCGGAGGTGCTGGCGCACAACGTCGAGACGGTGCCGCGCATCTTCAAGCGCATCCGCCCCGGCTTCCGCTACGAGCGGTCGCTGGAGGTCATCACCAAGGCCCGCGAGGCCGGCCTGGTGACCAAGTCCAACCTCATCCTGGGCATGGGCGAGGAGCGCGAGGAGATCAGCCAGGCGCTCCAGGACCTGTACGACGCGGGCTGCGAGCTCATCACGATCACCCAGTACCTGCGGCCCTCGGTCCGGCACCACCCCATCGAGCGCTGGGTGAAGCCGCAGGAGTTCGTGGAGCTGAAGGAGGAGGCCGAGGAGATCGGCTACGCCGGCGTCATGTCCGGTCCCCTGGTCCGCTCCTCCTACCGGGCCGGCCGCCTGTACCAGCAGGCGATCGACCGCCGCGCCGGCATCGTGCGCGAGGACGAGCCGGTGGCCCCGGCGGTCTGACAGGCACCGCCCCGGGATGTGAGTCCCGGCACACCGTGACGCCCGTCGCGGCCCGCGCCCCAGGTGGGGCCGCCGGCTGCGGCGGGCGTTCTTTCGACGGGTTTGACCCTCAGGTCATCCGTTGGTAACACCGGAGGGTGACGATGCTCCTACGCACCGTCCGCTTCCCGCCTCCGTACCGACCCTCCCGAGGGGACTGTGATCATGCCGGCTGCGCCCGTCCGCTCCTCCGCCGCGTCCCTCCCTTCTGTGGCCCACGCGCTGCGCGCGGTGGAGGCCGTCCTGACCCGCCGCGGGCACCGCACCGCCCGCCGCAACGCCTGGAACGCCGTGCTGGAGGACCGTCGCCGTGCCGTCGGCCGCCGGGAGGCGAGCGTGGTCCTGGAGGCCGTGGCCACCGGTTCCCGCAGCGACCCGTAAACTTCGCGGTATGGCGACGAAGGCACCCGCGCAGAACGCGGACACTGCGAACCAGGGGCGACTGAAGCAGATCGTCCAGACCTACAAGATGACCCGCCGGGTCGACTCCAAGGTCGGGCTTGTCCTCGCGGGTGTGGGCATCGTCGTCTTCGGCGTCCTCCTCGGGATCGGCTTCCTGATCGGCCATCCCGTCTACCTGGGCGTCCTCGGATTCGTCCTGGCCTTCCTGGCGATGGCCGTGATCTTCGGCCGCCGTGCCGAGCGCGCCGCCTTCGGGCAGATGGAGGGCCAGCCCGGCGCCGCGGCGGCCGTGCTGGACAACGTCGGCCGGGGCTGGACCGTGACCCCGGCGGTGGCGATGAACCGCAACCAGGACGTGGTGCACCGCGCCGTCGGCAAGGCCGGCATCGTCCTGGTCGGCGAGGGCAACCCCAACCGGCTGCGGGGCCTGCTGGGCGCCGAGAAGAAGCGGATGGCCCGTACGGTGCCCGACGCCCCGGTCCACGACTTCATCGTCGGCGACGAAGAGGGCCAGGTTCCGCTGAAGAAGATCCGCACCACGCTGCTGAAGCTCCCGCGGGTGCTGCCCGGCGCCCAGGTGACGGCCGTCAACGACCGCCTGCGGGCCCTCGGCGACCTGATGAGCAACATGCCGGTGCCCAAGGGCCCGATGCCGAAGAACACCCGCATGCCCCGCGGCGGCCGACGCTGACGCGGTAGCCCAGACGCCCGGGAGGGGCGGGTCCGGAGACAGGTTCTCCGGACCCGCCCCTCTCGTGGTCCCGGCGGTCGTGTTCCCGGCGGTCGTGGTCACGGCGGCTGGGGGCTTCCGTCCGCCGTCGCGCGCCGGCGCGGAAGCGGGGCGGTCCGTCTGCGGGACGCCGGAACGAGCGCGGGAGCGCGTACGCGCGCGTCCGAGCCCGGGCCCGAGCGCGGACACAGCCGGAACCCGCCCGGGGACCTCGCGAGCTCCGAGGATTGCGGGAGGAGCCGCGCAGAACTCAGGGACCACCGAACCCCTGGGCGGCCCCCGGCAGCCTCAGATCCGTACCTCGACGGTCCGGGCCAGCCGGTCGTGGAGGCCACGGCCGTCGCGGTCCCAGATGAGGGCGGGGACGACCACGACCAGCAGGACCGTCCGCAGCAGCACCCGGCCCAGTCCGGCCCGGCCGCCGCCCTCGCTGACGACCCGCAGGCCCAGCAGGCGCTTGCCCGGGGTGAAGCCGACCGTGCCGACGGTGGCGAGGCTCAGCACCCCGAAGACCAGCAGCGCCCAGTTGCTCACGTCCTGCGTCCCGCCGCCGCTCAGCAGCCCGTAGGCCACGAGCAGGCACAGCGCCCAGTCGACCAGGATCGCCACCAGGCGCCGTCCCGGGCGGGCGACGGAACCGGCGCCCTCCTCCGGCAGTCCCAGCCGCTCACCGCGGTAACCGAACTCGATGCCCATGTCCTCGGCGGCCGAGCGCGGGCCGGAGATCCACGATCCCATTGCTTGCCTGTTGTCCACCCGACAACGGTACTGCGACCGCATACGTTCCCCCTCCTACGGGCCTCCCCCGACGTCGCCACCGGCCCGTAGGGCAGCGCGTCGGACCAGGTCAAGAGGGCGCCCACCCGGTTAACCTCGGCGAAACAATCGGGTCATGCTCGGGAAATCCCCCCTGCCTAGGGTCGGGACCGCGCGCCACCGCACATGGACGCGCTCCGAGTGGCAACCCCGTGTCCGCCGACCGGTGGCCGGGCTAGGAGGAGTTGGATGTTCCAGAACGCCGACGAGGTCAACAAGTTCATCGCGGATGAGGACGTCAAGTTCGTCGACGTCCGGTTCTGCGACCTGCCCGGTGTGATGCAGCACTTCACGGTACCGGCGAAGGCGTTCGACCCGGCCGAGGAGCTCGCCTTCGACGGTTCGTCGATCCGTGGTTTCCAGGCCATCCACGAGTCCGACATGGCCCTGCGCGCCGACCTGAACACGGCCCGCGTCGACCCGTTCCGCCGCGACAAGACGCTGAACCTGAACTTCTTCATCCACGACCCGATCACCGGCGAGCAGTACAGCCGTGACCCGCGCAACGTGGCGAAGAAGGCGGAGGCCTACCTCGCCTCCACCGGCATCGCCGACACCGCGTTCTTCGGTCCCGAGGCCGAGTTCTACGTCTTTGACAGCGTGCGCTTCGAGACCTCCGCGAACCGCTCGGTGTACGAGATCGACTCCGAGGCCGGCGCCTGGAACACCGGCTCGGAGAAGGACAACCGCGGCTACAAGGTCCGCTACAAGGGCGGCTACTTCCCGGCCCCGCCGGTCGACCACTTCGCCGACCTGCGCGCCGAGATCTCCCTGGAGCTCGAAGCGGCTGGTCTCCAGGTCGAGCGCCAGCACCACGAGGTCGGCACCGCGGGCCAGGCGGAGATCAACTACAAGTTCAACACGCTGCTCGCCGCCGCCGACGACCTGATGCTCTTCAAGTACATCGTGAAGAACGTCGCCTGGCGCAACGGCAAGACCGCCACCTTCATGCCGAAGCCGATCTTCGGTGACAACGGCTCGGGCATGCACGTCCACCAGTCGCTGTGGACGGGCGGCCAGCCCCTCTTCTACGACGAGCAGGGCTACGCGGGCCTCTCGGACACCGCCCGCTACTACATCGGCGGCATCCTCAAGCACGCCCCCTCGCTGCTGGCCTTCACCAACCCGACGGTGAACTCCTACCACCGCCTGGTCCCCGGCTTCGAGGCCCCGGTCAACCTGGTCTACTCGCAGCGCAACCGCTCCGCCGCGATGCGCATCCCGATCACGGGCTCCAACCCGAAGGCCAAGCGCGTCGAGTTCCGCGCCCCGGACCCGTCCTCCAACCCGTACCTGGCCTTCTCCGCGCTGCTGCTCGCGGGCCTGGACGGCGTCAAGAACAAGATCGAGCCGGCCGAGCCGATCGACAAGGACCTCTACGAGCTCGCCCCCGAGGAGCACGCGGGCGTCCCCCAGGTCCCGACCTCCCTCCCGGCCGTCCTCGACGCCCTGGAGCAGGACAACGAGTACCTCCAGCAGGGCGGTGTCTTCACCGCCGACCTGATCGAGACCTGGATCGACTACAAGCGCACCAACGAGATCGCCCCGATCCAGCTCCGCCCGCACCCGCACGAGTTCGAGCTGTACTTCGACCTCTAAAGGGCGAGGTCGGGTGACCTGGACGGGGTCCCGGAAAACGGACTGGTATCCGCGAACTCTTCTCCTGAGTTCCTGTGGTTCGCAGCCGTTTTCCCCCGTCTGCACCGCCCGGCCGGTTCTCTGATGTGACGACAGGTCGACCAGTGAGGGCCACCACCCGGATGCGGGTGGTGGCCCTCACTGGTCGGCGACGCCGTGGGGTGCCGGCGGCTTCAGGACGCCAACGCCACCAGAACGATCAGCACGAGCAGGATCGCAAGGGTCTCCCACCGCCACGCGCGACGCAGGTCGCTCAGCGTGAGGCCGCTGTGCGACCTCCTGGACGAGGCGGAACCGGAGGACGCTTCGTTGGTGTCGTGGGACGCGTCGTCGCTCATGGGGTCAGGTTAGCGCTCCGGCCGCCACCGGGCGCCGGGGATCAGAGCCCGGCAACGGCAGGGCAGGCGCCCGGCGGCGACGCTCCCCGCGCCCGGCTTCCGGGCGGGCGCCCCATGCGCCACTGGTCCCCCGGGAAACCCTCCGGTTACGCTTCAGGGCAGCGACCGGAGGGAGTTCCGGTCCCGCGCGCCGGGGCGGCGGTCGGCCTCCTCCGGTCCCGCCCCTGGAGATTCCCATGCAAGAACCACTGTCCCGCCTCCTGGAGGACCACCCCGTCGTCGCCAGCGTGAAGGACGACGAGGACCTGCGGGCCGTGCTGCGCTCCGACTGCTCCGTCGTCTTCCTGCTCTACGGGACGCTGCTGAACCTGCCCGACCTGGTGCGCACGCTCAAGGACCACGGCAAGACGGTGTTCGTCAACGTCGACCTCCTGGAGGGCTTCGGCGGCAAGGAGATCGTGGTCACCTACGTCCGGGAGCGGACGGTGGCCGACGGGGTGCTCAGCTCCAAGGCGCACATGGTGCGGGCCGCCCGGGAGCAGGGGCTGTTCGCGGTGCACCGGTTCTTCCTCATCGACTCGCTCTCCTACCGCAACCTCGCACGGCAGGTGCGGCTGTCGAAGGCGGACTGCGTGGAGATCCTGCCCGGCTGCATGCCGCGGGTGATCGGCTGGGTCGTGGCGGACATCGAGGTGCCGCTCATCGCCGGCGGGCTGGTCTGCGACCGTGACGACGTCTTCGCGGCGCTCGGGGCGGGAGCGGCGGCGGTGGCCTCGTCCAACCACGCGGTGTGGGAGATGTGAACACCACAGAAATCAGGGGTTGACACCGTTACGACCGCAACTTAGTTTGAGCGAGTGGCCCGTAAGAGGGCCCTCCACAACCTCATATCGGCTCCGGTTTTCCCGGGGCAGTTACTAGAGACCAGAGAACAGTAACTCCTTCCACTGCGGGGGATTGCTGTTCTTTTTTTGTTGCCCGGACGCCGGTCGTCACGGGCCCTGTTCCACAAAGAGGTGGCACTGTGATCCCTGCGAAGAGCGCCCGCCGGCCGGGCCGGAGGGCATGAAGATGACCACGCCCTCCGCTGCTCCCGCCCCCGCCGCCCTGAGCAGGGCGCAGAAGTGGGTCAGCTTCCTGATCCTCTCCATGACCTGCGGTGTCATCTTCCAGGTGGCCTACATTCGGTTCGTCTTCCTGGGTCCCACCGCACAGGCGCTGGATCTCTCGGCGCAGGACTACGGCAACATCGTCTCGGTCTTCGGTGTCACCGCGATGGTGATGTACTTCTGCGGCGGTTGGTTCGCCGACCGTTTCCCGCCGAAGCGGCTCATCGTCATTGCACTGGTCGGTACCGGCGCCGCCGATCTCTTTCTCGGAACCGTCCCCGGATACTGGGGCGCGTTGGCCGCGCACGTCGTCATGGCGGTCATGGGAACGGGCCTTTACTGGTCCGCACTCGTGAAGGCGATCGGCATGCTGGGGAGCTCCTCGGAGCAGGGCCGGCTCTTCGGGTTCCTGGAGGGCGTGCGGGGTGTGACGTCCACGCTCGTCGGCCTCGTCGGCGCCGGGATCGTCGCGGTGTCGGTGGTGGAGTCCGCCGGCGTGCTGTGGCTGATCCGGATCTACGGCGTCCTGTGCTTCGTCTTCGCCTGCCTGGTCTGGTTCCTGGTCAAGGGCGACGAGAAGCGGCTGGCCGAGCTCGGCAGGAGCGCCGTCTCGCTGCGCCAGCTCTGGCTCGCGGCGAAGAACCGGTACACGTGGCTGATCGGCCTCACGGTCATGCTGATGTACTGCTTCTACACCACGCTGGGGTACTTCTCGCCGCTGCTGGAGTACCACTACGGCATGGCGGCGGGCCTCATCGGCGTCATCGGAGTGGTGCGGACCTACGTCTTCCAGTTCGTCGCCGGACCGGCCGGCGGTGTGGTGGTCGACAAGGTCACCCGTTCCACGCCGCGCTTCCTGCGCTGGATGTTCGTCGGCAGCGCCGTGATCGCCGCGGTCTTCCTGGTGATGCCGCGCTCCGCCACCTTCATGTGGGTGGCGCTGGCCCTGATGTTCGTGCTGTGCCTGCTGGTGTTCGCCAGCCGCGGCGTCTACTGGGCCCAGGTCGGCGAGGTGGAGGTGCCGGAGACCGAGCGGGGCGGCGTGATCGGCCTCGCCTCGGGGCTGGCCTACCTGCCCGACGCCTTCCTCCCGACGCTCTGCGCCTGGTGGATCGGCGACCCCTCGGCCCGGCCCGCGGTCCCCGAGCACGGCGGTGGCTTCACCGCGATGTTCCTCTTCCTGCTGGTCATGGCGGTGCTCGGGACCCTCCTGACGACGGTCACCGGCAGGCTCCGCGCCCGGCAGGGGACGCGGGGGACGGCCCACGCGGACACGGGCCCGGACGGGGAGGCGGACGCCGGCACGGGCACCACCAACGACGCCGCGGGCGCCACCGACCCCGCACGGAGCGCGACCGTGTAGCCCGCACGCCCCTCCCTCCCCGCCGCCCCCGCCCCGCACTTCGAACGACAGGTGTGAACCATGGACATCACCGACTTCTCCCGCGACTTCTTCTCCCTGGAGGGGAAGAACGCGATCGTCACCGGCGGCAACACCGGCCTCGGCCAGGCCTTCACGCTGGCCCTGGCCAAGGGCGGTGCCAACGTGTTCGTCCCGAGCATCGCCGAGGACGACGGCACCACCGCCCGTCTCGTGGCCGCCGAAGGCCGGCGCATGGAGTTCCTGGAGTGCGACATCACCGGCGCGGGCGTGGCCCGTCAGGTGGTGGAGGGCTGCGTGGAGGCGCTCGGTTCGGTGGACGTCCTGGTGAACTCCGCGGGCGTCTGCCGGCTGGCTCCGGTGGAGGATTTCGGCCGCGCGGAGTGGGACCCGATGGTGGACGTCAACCTCACCGCGCCCTTCGAACTGAGCCGTGAGGCGCTCCGGTTCATGATCCCGCAGCGCTCCGGGAAGATCATCAACATCGCCTCGATGTTCTCCTTCCTCGGCGGTCAGATGTCACCGGCCTACGCGGCCACCAAGCACGCGATCGCCGGCTTCACCAAGGCGTACTGCGACGAGCTGGCACAGCACAACATCCAGGTCAACGCCATCGCCCCGGGCTACTTCGCCACGAAGATCACCGAGGCCACGCGGTCCGATCCGGAGACCAACCAGCGGGTGCTGGACCACATCCCGGCGGGCCGCTGGGGCGAGGTCGCCGACCTCATGGGCACCACGGTCTTCCTGGCCAGCCGCGCCTCGGACTACGTCAACGGCCACGTGCTGCCGGTGGACGGCGGCTACCTGGTCCGCTGACCCGCAGCCGCCTCCCCGGCGGCCCCGGGCGTCCCGCCCGGGAAGCCCCCGGCACGCCCTTCCGCAACACCCCTCTCGAAACGCAAGGAATCCCCATGGCTCAGTCCCTCTCCAAGCTGCGGCGCGAGGACATCGTCGCCCGTCTGACGGAGCTGGTCGGCGCCGACCGCGTGGTCACCGACGAGCAGCAGCTCCGCGAGGCGAGCGTGGACCGCTTCAAGAAGTACACCTCGGTCCACGGCATCTACGACGGCCCGTTCCCCTCGGCGATCGTCAACGCCACCTCCACCGAGGAGGTCTCCCGGGTCCTCGCCTTCGCCGACGAGAACCGGATCAACGTGGTGGCCCGCACCGGCCGCACCGGCACCGAGGGCGGCCTGGAGACGGCGGTGGAGGACACCATCGTCCTGGACGGCTCGGGCCTGAACGAGATCATCACCGTCGACACCGAGAACATGCAGGTCACCGCCGGTTGCGGGGTGCCGCTCCAGGTGCTGGAGGACACCCTGCGGGCCCAGGGCTACACCACCGGCCACTCCCCGCAGTCCAAGCCGCTGGCCCAGCTCGGCGGCCTGGTCTCGACCCGCTCGATCGGCCAGTTCTCCACGCTGTACGGGGCGATCGAGGACATGGTCGTCGGTCTGGAGGCGGTCTTCCCCGACGGCACCGTCTCGCGCATCAAGAACGTCCCGCGGCGCTCGGCGGGCCCGGACATCCGCCACGTCGTCATCGGCAACGAGGGTGCGCTCTGCTACATCACCGAGGTCACCGTCAAGATCTTCCGGTACATGCCGGAGAACAACGAGTTCCACGGCTTCCTCGTCGACGACATGGCCACCGGCATCTCGGTGATCCGCGAGGTCGTCACCGGCGGCTTCAAGCCCTCGGTGGTCCGCGTCTACTCCCCCGAGGACGCCCGCCAGCACTTCGCCCACTTCTACCAGGGCAAGTGC
Organism: Streptomyces sp. NPDC059740; assembly: GCF_042733155.1. NCBI lineage: Bacteria > Bacillati > Actinomycetota > Actinomycetes > Kitasatosporales > Streptomycetaceae > Streptomyces > Streptomyces sp. NPDC059740. Next base: position 87,467 of record NZ_JBHWGP010000019.1, read on the forward strand.
GTGGTCGTCTTCGTGGCCGAGGGCCCCAAGGGCATCGTCCGCGCCACCAGCGAGGAGATCGAGCGGGTCGTCGCTCAGCACCCGCACGAGAAGGTCGACCCGGCGCTGGTCGAGGAGTGGTTCGACCACCTCAACTGGGGCCCGGACAAGATCGAGGCCGAGAAGCAGACCATGCGGGAGAAGGGCGAGCTGGGCTACACCACCGAGGTGTCGGTGGACTGGTCCCGCACCGTCGCTCTCTACGACAACGTGATGGCGCGCGTCCGCGAGGAGTTCCCGGCGGCGGAGGACCTCACGATGCTGGGCGCGCACTCCTCGCACAGCTACCAGACGGGCACCAACCTGTACTTCGTCTACGACTACCGCATCAACTGCGAGCCGCGCGAGGAGATCGAGAAGTACCACAAGCCGCTCAACGCGATCATCGTGGAGGAGGCGCTGAAGCTGGGCGGCTCGATGGTCCACCACCACGGCGTGGGCAAGTACCGGGCGCCGTGGGCCGAGCAGGAGCACGGCAGCGCCTACCACATGCTCACGAAGCTGAAGGCGGCCTTCGACCCCAACGGGATCATGAACCGGGGGACGATCTTCCCGCTGGCGGACTGACCGCCTCCGGCCGGGCGCGGACCGCTCCGCGCCCGGCCCGTCCCCGGTGTTCCACCGGCCTCCTCGTTCCTCCCCCGCCCGGACGGCGCCGTCCGGGCCCGCGCACCCCGGAGTGGGCATGACTCGCTACTTCATCGGCATCGACAACGGCTCGCAGAGCTCGAAGGTGACCGTCTTCGACGAGCACGGCCGTGTCGTGAGCGAGGGGCGGCAGGCGCTGCGCCCGTACGACACCCCGCGCCCCGGCGTCGTGGAGCACCCCGGCGACGACCTGTGGGACTCGATCGGCGAGGCCGGCCGCCGCGCGATGGCGGCCTTCCCCGGGGACACGGCCGACATCGTGGGGGTGGGGCTGTGCACGATCCGCTTCTGCCGGGCGCTGCTGCGCGCGGACGGCTCGCCGGCGCAGCCGGTGCTGAGCTGGATGGACGACCGGGTCTCCCGGCCGCACGAGGACACCGACCCCCAGGTGCGGTACGTGACGACGTCCTCCGGGTACATCACGCACCGTATGACCGGTGCCTTCCGGGACACCGCCGCCAACTACGCCGGGATGTGGCCGCTGGACGCCGACACCTGGCAGTGGTCGCAGGACGAGGCGGTACTCGCGGCGGCGGGCCTGCGCCGCGAGATGCTGTTCGACCTGGTGGCGCCCGGTGACGTCCTCGGCACGGTGACCGAGGAGGCGGCGCGGCACACCGGCATCCCGGCGGGCCTGCCGGTGGTGGCGACCGCCAACGACAAGGCGGTCGAGGCGCTGGGCTGCGGCCTGCGCATGCCCGACACCCTCCTGGTCTCGCTGGGCACCTACGTCGCCGGCATGACCACCGGGCCCCGCAACGTCCCCGGCGCGCAGGGGTTCTGGACCAACTATGCCTCGGTGCCGGGGCGTTACCTCTACGAGTCGTTCGGGGTGCGGCGCGGCATGTGGACGGTGAGCTGGGTGCGGGACCTGCTGGGCGGGGAGGCGGCGGGGGCCGGCCGCGCCCCGGGCACCTCGGTCGAGGACCACCTCAACGCCGAGGCGGCGAAGGTGCCGGCCGGGTGCGACGGTCTGATGACGATCCTGGACTGGCTCGCGCCGACCGAGGCTCCCTACCGCAAGGGGAGCATGCTCGGCTTCGACGGCCGCCAGGGCCCGTACCACGTGTACCGCTCGGTGCTGGAGGGGCTCGCCCTGACCCTGCACTCCACGGCGGGGCTGATGGCCGGGGAGCTCGGCACCGGGTTCGAACGGCTGCTGGTCTCGGGCGGCGGCTCCCGGTCCGACCTGGCGATGCAGATCTTCGCCGACGTCTTCGGTGTCCCGGCGCACCGCCCGCAGGTCACGGGCGCGGCCGGCCTGGGCGCGGCGATCTGCGCCGCGGTGGGGCTGGGCGTGCACGCCTCCTTCGACGAGGCGGTGGAGGCAATGGTGCGGCCCGGCGCGGTCTTCACCCCGGAGGCCGGCAACCACGCGCTGTACGGGCGGCTGTCGAAGGTGTACGAGCAGGTGCGGGAGCACACCGACCCGCTCTACCGGACGGCGCAGGCCGTGCTCGGCTGACGCGGGCCACCGCACCTCCTCGCGCCGGGGGCCGGTGGGTGCGTGACGGTGGCGGCGGGTCCCCGTCCGGGGTGGCCGGGGGCCCGCCGAGCCGTTCGCGCACAGGCCGGTGGACGGCTCACGCCCACTGCCCGGTGCCCCTAGAATCCGGGGAAACGGGAGGGGTTGAGCACATGGCCGACACGGGGGACATCACGGTTGTCGTCCACGACGAGGACGCCGACGCCTCGCAACTGGACGAACTGACCCGCGGATTGCACGAGGAGCTGCTGCTGCTGGACCTGCCGGAGGTCACCCGGGCGGGGGCGGCCGGGGTGCCCGGTGGCAAGAGCGGGCTGGTCACCGCCCTGACGACGCTGGTGGTCAGCGGCGGGTTCTCGGCGGCGGCACTGCGCTCGCTGACGCTGGTGGTGCGCGACTGGATCCGGCGCGGCGGGCAGCGCAGGGCCGTACTGGTCAGCGGCGAACACCGGTTGGAGCTGGACGCCGCCTCCCGGCGGACCCAGGAGGCGGCGGTGCAGGCGTGGATCGAGGCCCTGGCGCAGCAGCCGGCGGGCGGCGCCGCGGCCCCGGCCGCGACGGCCCCCGCCCTGGAAGGCATCACGGAGGAGGCGTGAGCGCGCCCCCGCGCAGCGTCCGGCTCCGGTGCCGCGGCGGGGGTGGGTGCCGCCGTGGGTGAGCGCCGCGCGCTGCTCGTCGCCACCGAGCGCTACCTCGACGAGTCGCTGCCCGCGCTGCGCTCCCCCGTCCACGACGCGCGGAAGCTGGCCACCCTGCTGGAGGACCCGGACGTCGGGCAGTTCGACTCCGTGCAGGTGCTGGTGGACGAGTCGAAGGCGGTCATCGAGGAGGCGGTCGAGCGGCTCTTCCAGGACCGCGGGGTCGACCTCGCCCTGGTCTACCTGTCCTGCCACGGCCTGAAGGACACGCGGGGGAGGCTGCACTTCGCGACGGTGCGGACCAACCGCGAGATGGTGCGGGCCAGTTCGGTGTCGGCCGAGTTCATCCGGGAGTCGATGGAGTACAGCCGGGCGCGGCAGAAGATCGCGCTGCTGGACTGCTGCTTCTCCGGGGCGTTCGGACGGTCCAAGGGCGGGGCCCTGCCGGACGACATCCCCCAGCAGTTCGTGGACCACCGCGGCAGCTACGTGATCACCGCCTCGAACGCGGTGCAGGAGGCCGTGGAGGACGAAGAGGCGGCAGGCGGGGCCGCTCAGTGGAGTTCGGTCTTCACCCGCGCACTGATCCAGGGGATGTCCACCGGCCGCGCCGACCTCGACGAGGACGGCTGGGTCACGGCGCAGGAGCTGTACCAGTACGTCTCCGACCTGGTCGCCCGCACCCACGAGCAGAAGCCCACCTTCTTCGGCAGTGACATCCAGGGCGGTGCGCGGCTGCGGCTGGCGAAGGCGGCGCCCCACGCCCACCGGCCGTTCCCCCACCTCACCGACGCCGACGGGCCGCCGCCGCGTGCCACCGTGGACCAGTTGCTGCCGGCCCTGACGGTCACCGGTGAGCGCGGGCTGGCGGCGGGCGAGTGGCGGGGCAGCGGACGGCTGGTGGCTCCGGTCGGGCGTTCGCACCGGGTCGAGGGGCGGCGGGTGGTGACCCACTGCGTGGACCTTTCGGGCGGCGCGGGGCACGTGGCGGTGGCGGGCGGCCCCCGCAGCGGCAAGACGCTGCTGCTGCAGACCCTGGTCACCTCGCTGGCGCTGACCCACACCCCGCAGGAGGTCGAGTTCCACTGCGTCGACTTCGGCGGCGGGGGGCTGCGGCGCCTGTCCCACCTGCCGCACGTGCGCGCGGTCGCCGCCCGCCACGACCCGCAGGGGGTGCGGCGGGCCGTCTCGCACGCCGTCTGGCTCAACGCGCGGCGGGAGAGCGACTTCGCCCGGCTGCCCTCGATCGACTCCATCGAGGGGTACCGCCTGGCGCGGGCCCGCGGCGAACTCGCCGACCAGCCGGTCGCGGACGTCTTCCTCCTCGTCGACGGCTGGGCGGAGTTCGCCGCCGCGTACCAGGACCTGGCGCAGACCCTGACGGCTGTCGGGCCGACCAGCCTGCGCCACGGCGTCCACCTCGTGCTGTCCACCTCGCAGTGGTCCGCGCTGCCGCCGCCGCTGCTGGAGGTGATGCTGACGCGTTTCGAGCTGGCGCTCACCTCGCCCGACCAGTCGCTGGTCCACCCCGAGCCCGCCGCCCGGCTCACCCCGGCGACCCCGGGGGTGGCGTTGACCGGCGACCGGGCGGAGCGGCGCTACGTGCACGTGGCGGTGCCGCGGGCGGACGGCGTGAGCGCGGTGGAGGACCTGGCCGAGGCCGCGGCGGCGCTGGGCCGCCGGGCGGCGGGCGGCTGGTCGCGTGCGGAGTCCTCGGAGATCTCCTCGGACGCGGTCCCGCTGCTGGAGAGCCAGCAGTTCTCCCACCTGCTGGGCATCGGGGACGCCGGGAGCTTCGACGTGGCCCAGGGCTGGGGCGCCCGGTCCTCGCACGAACGGCTGCGGGTGCCGATGGGGGTCTGCCAGGACGGCCGGCCGGCTCTCCTGGACCTGAAGGAGGCGGCGCAGGGCGGCATGGGGCCGCACGGGCTCTGCGTGGGCTCGACCGGTTCCGGCAAGTCGGAGCTGCTGCGCACCCTGGTGCTGGCGCTGGCGGTCACGCACTCCCCGGAGAGCCTCAACTTCGTCCTCGCGGACTTCAAGGGCGGCGCGACCTTCGCGGGGCTGACGCGGCTGCCGCACGTCTCGGGACTGATCACCAACCTGGCCGACGACATCGCCCTCATCGACCGCATGCGGGACGCGCTCAGCGGCGAACTCAACCGCCGCCAGGAGCTGCTGCGCTCCGCCGGCAACTACGGGCACGTCACCGACTACGAGCGGGCCCGGGCCGCCGGCGCCCCGCTGGAACCGCTGCCCTCGCTCCTGGTGGTGGTGGACGAGTTCAGCGAACTCCTGTCTGCCCGGCCCGACTTCATCGAGATGTTCGTCCAGATGGGGCGCATCGGCCGGTCGCTGGGGGTGCACATGCTGCTGGCCTCGCAGCGTCTGGAGGAAGGCAGGCTGCGGGGCCTGGACACCTACCTCTCGTACCGCATCGGCCTGCGGACCTTCTCCGAGACGGAGTCCCGGGCGGCCCTCGGGGTGCCGGACGCCTACCGGCTGCCGCACGAGCCGGGTTCGGGACTGCTGCGCCACGACGTCGACACGCTGGTCCGGTTCAAGGCGGCGTACGTCTCGGAGGTGCACCGGGTGCCGGGGCCGCGGCAGGAGGGGCCGGGCGTTCCGGCCGAGAGCGTGATGGACGTGCTGGTGCGGCGCATGGCGGGCCGGGGGACGCCGGCCCGCCGGGTGTGGCTGCCGCCGCTGGACGCCTCCCCGTCGCTGGAGGAGGTCCTGCCGGCGTTGGAGGTCTCGCCCGAGCGCGGGCTGCACGCGGGGGGCGGCAGGCTCGGGGGCGGGCTGGTGGTGCCGGTGGGGCTGGTGGACCGGCCCTTCGAGCAGCGGCGGGAGGAGCACTGGCTGGACCTCTCCGGGGCGGCCGGCCACGCCATGGTGGTGGGCGGCCCGCAGTCGGGCAAGTCCTCGGCGCTGCGCACGGTGGTGAGCAGTCTCGCCCTCACCCACACCCCTGCCGAGGTGCAGTTCCACGCGCTGGACTTCGGCGGTGGCGGCCTGGCGAGGCTGGCGGGCCTGCCGCACGTGGGGACGGTGGCCTCGCGGCTGGAGCCGGAGAAGGTGCGCCGGATCGTCGCCGAGGTGCTGGCCGTCCTCACCGACCGGGAGGAGCTCTTCCCGCGGGAGGGCGTCGACTCGGCAGCCGCCTACCGGCGGCGGCGTGGAGCGGGTGAGTTCGCCGAGGACCGGTGGGGCGACGTCTTCCTGGTGATCGACGGCTGGTCCTCCTTCCGCGAGACCCACGAGGACCTGACGGACGCCGTGCAGCAGATCGCCGTGCGCGGGCTGGGCTTCGGCGTGCATCTCCTGCTCGGGGTCAGCCGCTACTCCGAGGTCCGGCCGGCGCTGCGCGACGTGGTCCTCAACCGCGTCGAGCTGCGGCTGGGCGACCCGTCGGACTCGGAGATCGACCGGCGCCGCGCCGCGCAGGTGCCGATCGGCAGCCCGGGCCGCGGGCTTTCGCGGGACGGGCTGCACTTCGTCATGGCGCGGCCGCAGCGCGCGGCCGGCGGGGACGCGCCGGAGGGTGAGGCCGAGCGTGACCTGGTGGCCGAGGTGGCCCGGCACTGGACGGGTCCGTCGGCGCCCGAGGTCCGGCTGCTGCCGGAGGTGCTGCCGGTCGGGGAACTGCCGGAGCCGTTCCAGGGCACCGGCGCCGGGGTGCCCTTCGCCGTGGACGAGGCCACGCTCTCGCCGGTGGTGGTCGACTTCGAGCGGGACCCGCTGCTGGTCGTCTACGGCGACGCCGGGAGCGGCAAGTCCTCGCTGCTGCGGTTGCTGGCCCGGCAGGTCTCCCGCCTGCCGGCCGAGAAGGCACTGGTGGTGGTGGGCGACTACCGCCGAGCGCTGCTGGGGAGCGTTCCCGAGGAGCATCTGGCGAAGTACTGCATCACGGCCGGGCAGTTGCGGGAGTTCGCCGCGACCCTCGCGGCCTCGCTGAGCCGTCGGCTGCCCGGCCCGGACGTCACGCCGAGGCAGCTGCGGGAGCGGAGCTGGTACCAGGCGCCGGACGCGTTCGTCCTCGTCGACGACTACGACCTGGTCGCCACCGCGGGCGCCAACCCCCTGCAGCCGCTCCTGGAGTACCTGCCGTTCGCGCAGGACGTGGGGTTGCGGGTGGTCCTCGCCCGCCGGACGGGCGGGGCGGCCCGAGCCGTCTACGAGCCGTTCCTGCAGCGCGTCCTGGAGCTGGGGGCGCAGACGCTGCTGCTGTCGGGGGACCCCGGGGAGGGGCTGCTCTCGGGCCACCGTCCGCAGCGGCTGCCGCCGGGGCGGGCCCGGTTCGTGGGCCGGGACGGGACGGCGCGGCTGGTGCAGACGGCGTGGTCGCCGCCGGAGGAGTGAGGCCGCGGGCCGGAACGCCGCCGCCCCGGCCGGTGGGTGACCGGTCGGGGCGGCGGGTGGTTCCGTCAGGGAGGGCGGGGGCCCTCCGGTGCCTCACTTCAGGCTGGCGAGCGCCTGGTTGAAGGTCTTCGACGGCCGCATGACCGCGGCGGCCTTGGCGTCGTCGGGGCGGTAGTAGCCACCGATGTCGGCCGGGGAGCCCTGCACGGCGGCGAGCTCGTCGACGATGGTCTGCTCCTGCTCGCCGAGCGTCTTGGCGAGGGCGGCGAACTCCTGGGCGAGCGCGGCGTCGTCGGTCTGCTGGGCCAGTTCGCGGGCCCAGTACAGGGCCAGGTAGAAGTGGCTGCCGCGGTTGTCGATGCCGCCGAGCTTGCGGCTGGGCGACTTGTTCTCGTTCAGGAAGGTGCCGGTGGCGCGGTCCAGGGTGTCGGCGAGGACCTGGGCGCGGGCATTGCCGGTCTTCTGCGCGAGGTGCTCGAAGCTGACGGCGAGGGCGAGGAACTCACCCAGGCTGTCCCAGCGCAGGTAGTTCTCCTTCACCAGCTGCTGGACGTGCTTGGGCGCGGAGCCGCCGGCGCCGGTCTCGAACAGGCCGCCGCCGTTGATGAGCGGCACGACCGACAGCATCTTGGCGCTGGTGCCCAGCTCCAGGATGGGGAAGAGGTCGGTCAGGTAGTCGCGCAGCACGTTGCCGGTGACGGAGATGGTGTTCTCGCCGCGGCGGATGCGCTCCAGCGAGTAGGCGATCGCCTTCTCCGGCGCCATGATCTCGATGGTCAGGCCCTCGGTGTCGTGCTCGGGGAGGTACTGCTTGACCTTGGCGATGAGGTTGGCGTCGTGGGCGCGGCCCTCGTCGAGCCAGAAGACGGCCGGGTCGCCGGTGGCGCGGGCGCGCGAGACGGCGAGCTTGACCCAGTCCTGGATCGGCACGTCCTTGGTCTGGCACATGCGGAAGATGTCGCCGGCGCCGACGGTCTGCTCCAGCACGGTCTCACCGTCCTGGTCGACGACGCGGACGGTGCCGGTGGCGGGGATCTCGAAGGTCTTGTCGTGGCTGCCGTACTCCTCGGCCTTCTGCGCCATGAGGCCGACGTTGGGCACCGAGCCCATGGTCGCCGGGTCGTAGGCGCCGTTGGCACGGCAGTCGTCGATGACGACCTGGTAGATGCCGGCGTAGCTGGAGTCCGGGATGACGGCGAGGGTGTCGTGCTCGCCGCCGTCGGGACCCCACATGTGGCCGGAGGTGCGGATCATCGCGGGCATGGAGGCGTCGACGATGACGTCGCTGGGGACGTGGAGGTTGGTGATGCCGCGGTCGGAGTCGACCATGGCCAGCTCGGGTCCCTCGGCGAGCTCGGCCTTGAAGGAGGCCGCGATCTTCTCGCCCTCGGGCAGGCTCTCCAGGCCCTTGAGGATGCCGCCGAGACCGTCGTTGGGGGTCAGGCCGGCGCCCGCGAGGACGTCGCCGTACTCGGCGAAGGTGCGGGGGAAGAAGGTGCGCACGACGTGGCCGAAGATGATGGGGTCGGAGACCTTCATCATGGTGGCCTTCAGGTGCACGGAGAACAGCACGCCCTCGGCCTTGGCCCGGGCGACCTGGTCCTTCAGGAACTCGCGCAGCGCGGCGACGCGCATGACGGCGGCGTCGACGACCTCGCCGGCGAGTACGGGTACCGACTCGCGCAGCACGGTGGTGGAGCCGTCGTCGCCGTGCAGCTCGATCCGGAGGCTGCCGTCGGCGCCGATGACGGTGGACTTCTCGGTGGAGCGGAAGTCGTCGCCGGACATGTGGGCGACGTTGGTCTTCGACTCCGGCGTCCAGGCGCCCATGCGGTGGGGGTAGGACCGGGCGTAGTTCTTCACCGAGGCGGGCGCCCGCCGGTCGGAGTTGCCCTCGCGCAGGACCGGGTTGACGGCGCTGCCCTTGACCTTGTCGTAGCGGGCGCGGATGTCGCGCTCCTCGTCGGTCTTCGGGTCGTCCGGGTAGTCCGGGAGGTCGTAGCCCTGCTCCTGGAGCTCGGCGACGGCCGCCTTGAGCTGCGGGATCGAGGCCGAGATGTTGGGCAGCTTGATGATGTTGGCGCCGGGGGTCCTGGCGAGCTCGCCCAGCTCGGCGAGGGCGTCGTCGATGCGCTGGCTCTCCGACAGGCGCTCGGGGAAGCCGGCGATGATGCGACCCGCCAGGGAGATGTCGCGGCTCTCCACGCCGACGCCGGCCGTGGAGGCGTAGGCCTCGACGACGGGCAGGAAGGAATACGTCGCCAGGGCCGGGGCCTCGTCGGTCTGCGTATAGATGATGGTCGAGTCAGTCACCGGGTGCTCTCCGCTCCACGTCTGCAACATTGCTCGACATCAAGATATCTCGTGTGCGGGTCCCTCACGAAAGGACCCTGGTCGGCGTCGGCACCCGGTGGGCCGGACCGCCCACGAGCCCCGGTCACCGGGCGGTCTGCGGGGTGCGGCCGAGGGTGAGGAGGGTGAGGTTGCGCAGCGCGGGGCCGGGGTGCAGGTAGTCGCTGTGGCTGCCGTCACCTGCGGCGAAGCGGTGGGCACCGTAGGCGGGACTGGTGGGGTCGGGGCCGAAGCCCCACTGCCGTCCCAGGAGGTCGAGGTGGACGTGGGGCACGCGGGCGATCCAGTCGTTGGCCGCCCGGCCGGCCCAGACGGCGACCCCGGGGGCGAGGTCGGCGGCGGACTCCACGCCGGTGCCGGGGCTGCCGTAGAGGGCGACGGCGTGCAGGGCGGCGGTCACGGCGGGGCGGGCGGTGTGGAGGGCCGCGCCGCACACCACGGTGCCGTAGGAGTGGCAGAGCAGGGTGGTGGGGGCCGCGGGGTTCACGGCGTGGAGCTGGGTCAGGAGGCGGTCCAGGCGGGGCGCACCCTCGTCCGCACGTGCCGTGCTCATGACGTCGCTACTGATGGTGTGGGGTGCCCGGTAGCCGTACCAGGCGACGACGGCGAGGTGGGTGCGGGGGGCGAGGCGGTGGGCCTGGGCCCGCAGCGCCAGCGCACCGCTGTGCAGGGAGGCGTTCGGGCTGCCCAGGTGGTCGAAGCTGTCCAGGGTGGTGTCGGAGCCGGGGACGAGGACGGCGATCCGGTCGGCGCCGGCCAGGTCCCCGAGGACCTCCACGGCCTGGCCGTCGCCCCGGGCGTCGGCGCTCCAGAAGGTGCGGCCCCCTGCGGCGAGGCGCTCCAGGGACCGGGCGCGGCCCGGGTCGCCGGCCCGGTGGGCGGTCCGCGCGGCGGTCAGCAGGTAGTGGTGGACCGACTGGTAGCGGGCGGTGAGGGTGTCGGCGCTTGCCGCGGGCGGACGCGGCGGGGGCGGCGCGTCCGGCGCGACGGGCCGGGTGGCGGCGACGACGCACACCAGGAGGACCACGGCGGCGAGCAGCGCCTTGAGGAGCTGTCGTGGGTCGGTGCGGGACATGCGGTCTTCCTTCCGGCCGGCTGGGGACGGAAGGAAGTTAGGTCGGGCGCACCCTCGCGCGGATCCCGCCGGGGAGCCGTCTCGCGGGGGCTACCGGGGTGCCGCCGGGGAGGGCGGGCGCTACCGGGGTGGGGGGTGGCCGGGCGTCGCACAGCGCGTCGCCGCCGTCCGGGCCGCCGTGGACGGCCGGCCCGGGGCGCGCGGGGCGCGAGCGGGAACCACCGGTCGCGCCCAGGCCTCAGTCACCGCGTCGCGCCTCCCTTTCGAGGACGGCGCGGAGGCTGCCTGCGGGCCGCCCGGTGAGGCGCTGGACAGTGTCGGTGACGCGGTCCTCCGCCCCCTCGGCGATGGCCCGGTCCATGTCCGCCAGCATCGCGGCGAACTCCGCGGGCATCAGCTGCGCGAGGCGGTCGCGCAGCTGCGCACGGGACAGCCGGCGGTGGACCACGGGGCGACCGGTGACCTCGGTGACGGCCGTGGCGACGTCGTCGTGGCTGAGCGCCTCGGGCCCGGTGAGCACGAGGTCGGTGTTGGGCGCGTGCTCGCAGGTCAGTGCGTGGACGGCGACGGCCGCGATGTCCTCGGCGTCGACGAAGGCGACCCGGCCGCTGCCGGCCGCGGTCGCGATGACGCCGTCCTCCCGGATGCTCACGGCGTGCGCGTGCGTGCCGGTGAAGTTCTGCATGAACCACGAGGGACGCAACACCGCCCACTGGTCGAACAGGTCGGGCAGGGCCTGGTGCACCGCGCCCACGGCCGGTCCGCCCTCGGGGACGGCCGACGAACTGAGCAGCACCGCACGGTGTACGCCGGCCGCACGGGCCTGCCGGAGGAAGGGGAGCATGACCCTCGCCGGGTCGGGGTCGCCCAGGGGCGGTACGAGGTAGACGCGGTCGGCTCCGTCGAGGGCGGCGGCGTGGGTGGCGGGGGCGTACCAGTCGAAGGCGACCGGCTCCGTCCCGGGGACCGGGGTGCCCTGACGGCTGGCGGCTGCGACGCGGTGGCCGGCTGCGCTCAGCCGGGCGGCGGTACGACCACCGGTGGTGCCGGTGGCTCCGATGACCAGGGTGCTGCCGGTGGGGGTCATCGGCTGCTCCCGGCGAAGTCGGTGCCGGGTTCCTGTACCGCGAGGGGGTTCCAGTAGTCGCGGTAGGAGCTGATGCGCCCGTCCTTCACGGTGACCACGGCGATGTAGGTCATGTCGAAGGCGCTGCCGGTCTGCACCAGGCGGCCGACGCCTCGCATCTCGGCCACCACGGTCTCCGGATCGGTGGTCTGGTGGATCCGCAGGTCGGGGAAGTCCCGAAGGTCGATGTGGTCGGGGTAGGGCCGCATGTAGGCGGCGACGGCCTCCTTGCCCTCCAGCCGCCGGGGCCAACCGTCCGGGGCGAAGGGGAACTCCATGATCCCGTCCTCGGCCCACAGGTCGAGCCAGCCGGAGATGTCCTTGTCCAGTAGCAGTCGCAGGCTGTTGCGGTAGAGATCCACCGCCGCAGAGGTCGGTTCGGGCACGGGTGTCCTCCCTCTCGTAGAATACGGACCAGGGGTCCGCTTCGAACGATACGGACCCGAGGTCCGCTTCGCAAACGGAGGAACGGCATGGCCGAGCGCAAGCCCCGCAAGGACGCCGCCCGCAACCGGGAGGCCCTCCTCGCGGCTGCCGACGCCCTCTTCGCCCGCAGTGGGAGCCCCGAAGGGGTCACCATGGCCGAGGTCGCGGCGGAGGCCGGCGTCGGCAAGGGCTCGCTCTTCCGGGCCTTCGGCGACCGCCCCGGGCTGCTGCGCGCGCTGTACGAGGCGCGGCTCGAACCAGTCAGGGAGGCGATCGCGTCCGGCCCGCCGCCACTGGGGCCCGGCACCCCGCCGCACCAGCGCGTGCCCGCCCTGCTCGACGCCGTCCTGTGCTTCAAACTCGACAACCGCCGCCTCGCGCTGGCCCTGGAGGAGAGCGGAAGCGGCAGCAGCCCTTATCAGGCGGAGCACTACGAGCGGTGGCACGGCCTGCTCCAGGGCGTACTGGAGCAGATCCCCGGCCGGGAGGCCGACAGCTGCTTCACCGCCCACGCCCTGCTCGCCGCCACCCGGGCCGACCTCGTCGAGCACCTGGCCGGACCGGGGCGTGTGCCGCGCGCGAGGATGCGCGCGCAGCTGGCGGACTTCACCGCCAGGGTCCTGAGCCCCGGCCCGCCGCAGGAGCCGGCGGCCGGGGACTGATCGGGGAACGCCCCTCAGGGCACGTCCAGGATCCGCTCGACCTCGCCGCGGGCTCGGGCGACGACGGTGTGGGCACGCGCGGCGGCGTCGGCGCTCCGGCCCGCCGCCACCGCCTCGGCCACGGCCCGGTGTGCGGCCACCGCGGTCATGTCGATGTGCTCCGGCATCAGCGCCAACTCACCGCGGGAGACCAGCAGTTCCTCGGTGACCTCGGCGAGCTGGGCGAACATGGCGTTGCCGGAGGCGGCCAGCAGGGTGCGGTGGAAGACGGAGTCGGCGTCGATGAAGCGGTCCCGGTCCTCCTCGTCCGCGGCCTGCCGCATCTCCTCGGCCAGCCGGAGCAGTTCGCCGCGGGCCGCCTCGGGGGCGCAGACCGCGGCGAGGCCGGCCGCGGCGGGTTCCACGGCGGCCCGCAGTTCGGCCAGTTCCCGCAGTTGCTCCTCGCGTCCGGGCGAGGCCAGCCGCCAGCGGATCACCTGCGGGTCGTAGAGGTTCCAGCGCTCCAGCGGGCGGACGGTGATGCCGACGCGGGGGCGGCTGGTGACGGCACGCTTGGACTCCAGGACACGGACGGCCTCGCGGGCGACCGTGCGGGAGACGCCGTACCGCTCCTGGACGTCCTCCAGCCGCAGCACGGTGCCGGCGCTGGCGGTGTCGGCGACGAGTGCGGCGCCGATCCGGTCGACCACCTGTCCGTGCAGGCCCTGCAGTTCCACGTCTCTCCCGGTTCCTTCCGCTCGCGGCCGGCCGGGGCTCAGCGGGCCTGCGCGAGGGCGGTCAGCAGCGCGGTGACCCGCTCCCCCGCCTCCTGGACGCCGCCCGAGGTGAGGGCGGAGCCCATGCCGCAGGCGACGGCGCCCGCCGCGATCCACTCCGGCGCGCTGTCGATTGTCACACCTCCGGTGGGGATGACCGGCGCCTGCGGCAGGGCCGCCCGGACGTCGCGCAGCCAGCCGGGGGTGGCCGTGGTGGCGGGGAAGAGCTTGAGCGCGTCGGCGCCCTCCTCCAGGGCCCGGACCATCTCGGTGGGAGTGGTCACGCCCGGGATGACGGGCACGCCGTAGCGGTGTCCGGTGCGGATGACCTCGGGGTGGAGGCTGGGCGAGACCAGGAAGCGGGCCCCGGCCTCGACGGCCTCGCGGGCCGCCGCCGCGTCCAGCACGGTACCGGCGCCGACCAGGGCGGCGGGCCGCTCCCGGGTCAGCTCGGCGAGGGCGGTGCGGGCGCCGGGGGTGGTCAGGGCGACCTCCACGGCTTCGAGCCCGGCGTCGAGGACGGCGTGGGCGGCGGCGACCGCTTCCCTCGCGGTGGGCTTGCGGACGATGCCGAAGACGCGCTGGGCGGTGACGGCTTCCATGAGCTGCCAGCGGTACACGGGGACTCCGTTTCTCGGCCGGGCTCCGGTGGGGCGGCCCGGCGGGCGGTGCTGGTGGTGGGAGGGGGTACGGGGGTAGGGGGTGGCGGGCTGTGCCCACCCCGTCGGGTGCCGGTGGCTCAGCGGTGCACGGTCTCGGCTCCGCCGTCGGCGGTGAGACCGGCGAGGGCCCGCTCCAGCGCAGTGCGGTCGGGCAGCCCGTCGGTGTCGGTGACGCACCCCACGACGAGCGCGGCGACCGCCGCCCCCTGGGCGAGGCAGCTCTGGTCGTCGGCGCCGCGCAGCCGGCCGGAGAGGAACCCGGCGGCGAAGGCGTCGCCCGCGCCCACGGGGTCGGTCAGCGGCACGGTGAAGGCCGGCTGGGCGGTGCGGGAGGTGGCGGTGTGACAGGTCGCGGACTTGTCGGGGTGCTTGACGACGACGGTGTCGACGCCGGCCGCCAGCAGCCGCGCGGCGTGCGTGTCGGCGCCGGCCCGCTCCCCGGCCAGCAGGTCCAGTTCGTCCGTGCCGGCCAGGACGAGGTCGGCGCGGTCCAGCAGCGGCCCGACGACCTCCCGCCACCGCTGCGGCGAGCCCAGCTTGTGGCGGACGTTGGGGTCGAGGCTGACGCGGACGCCGCTCTCCCGGGCCAGGTCCAGCAGCCGCTCGGTCGCGCGCCGGGAGGTCTCCGAGAGCATCGGGGTGATGCCGGTGAGGTGGAGCAGCCGGGCGCCGCGCAGGGCTTCGGCGCTGACCTCCTCCGGCGCGAGGCGGGAGGCGGCGGACCCGGCGCGGTGGTACTGCACGTCGATGGCGCGGGCGGGGTGGGAGTCGCGCAGCAGCAGACCGGTGGGGGCCTCGGCGTCGAGGACCACGTGGGAGGTGTCCACGCCCTCGGCACGCACCTGGGCCAGGACGGCGCGGCCGGCGGGGTCGTCGCCGAGGCGGCCGAGCCAGCGCACGGCGTGCCCGAGGCGGGCGAGGCCGGTGGCGACGTTGGTCTCGGCGCCGGCCACGGAGCGGCGGAAGGAGACGGCGTGCTGGAGCGGCACCCCCGGCTCCGCCACCATCAGGAGCATCGCCTCGCCGCACAGGACGACCTCGGGTCCTCGGGTGGGGGCGGGCGTGCGGTCCGGGGTGGGGGGCTCGGTCATCGGGCGGCTCCTCGCGCGTCGACGGGTGAGGGGTGGGCGGTGCCCGCGAGACGGCCGGGGACGGGTCCGCGGCCTCGGCGGGCGACCGGTCGAGCATAGGTAGCCCCTGCCGGCCCGGCGGGGGAGGGGTCTGGTCCACCAGGCGGCTGACCGGCCACGACGGTGTCCGCGGGCCGAAGCCGGGGCGGCCCGCGCCGGGCTTCTTGGGGGCTCGGGGCGGGCCGGGCCACCCCCTGCTGAGGCGGCGCGAAGGGGCCGGGGGCGGTCCTGCCGTCGCCCTCGGCCCTCAGAAGGCCTGCCGAGGCGGCGCCGAGTCGCTGGAGCCGACGAGGAAGTCGAGGTCGGCTCCGGAGTCGGCCTGGGTGACGTGCTCGGTGTACAGCCGGGTCCAGCCGCGGTCGGTGTGCGGGGCGGGCGGCTGCCAGCCGGCCCGGCGGCGTTCCAGTTCGGCGTCGTCGAGCAGGACGTCGAGGCGGCGGCCGGGGACGTCGAGCCGGATGCGGTCGCCGGTGCGGACCAGGGCGAGGGGCCCGCCCACCGCGGCCTCGGGGGCCACGTGCAGGACGCAGGCGCCGAAGGCGGTGCCGGACATCCGGGCGTCGGAGACCCGGACCATGTCGCGCACCCCGGCGTCCAGCAGTTTCTTGGGCAGGGCGAGGTTGCCGACCTCCGGCATGCCCGGGTAGCCCTTCGGCCCGGTGCCGCGGACGACGAGGACGGTCTCGGCGGTGACGTCCAGGTCGGGGTCCTCGTGGACGGCGAGGTAGTCCTCAAGCGAGTCGAAGACGAGGGCGGGCCCGGTGTGGGTGTGCAGGTCCGGCTGGGCGGCGGACGGCTTGAAGACGGCGCCGTCGGGGGCGAGGTTGCCGCGCAGTACCGCGGTGCCGCTGCCGGCGGGCAGGACGGGGTTGTCCAGCGGCCGGATGACCTCGTCGTCGTGGACCTCGGCGCCCCGGCAGTTCTCGGAGAGGCTGCGGCCGGTGACGGTCACGGTGTCGTGGCGCAGGTGGTCGCGGAGCCGGTGCAGGAGGGCGGGCAGGCCGCCGGCGTAGGCGAACTCCTCCATCAGGAACCGGCCGGAGGGCATCAGGTCCACCAGCAGCGGGAGTTCGGCGCCGAGCCGGTCGAAGTCGGCCAGGTCCAGGGGGACGCCGACCCGGCCGGCGATCGCCAGGAGGTGGACGACGGCGTTGGTGGAGCCGCCGATGGCGGCGTTGACCTTCAGGGCGTTCTCGAAGGCGGCACGGGTCATGATCCGCTGCGGGGTGAGGTCGCTGCCGGCGAGCGCGACGGCCCGGGCGCCGGTCTCCTCGGCGAGGGTGCCGCGGCGGGCGTCCACTGCGGGCAGCCCCGAGGCACCGGGCAGCATCATGCCGAGGGTCTCGGCGAGGCAGGCCATGGTGGAGGCGGTGCCCATCGTCATGCAGTGGCCGGCGGAGCGGTTGAGGGAGGACTCGAACTCGGTGAACTCCTCCTGGCTGACCGTCCCGGCACGCAGTTCCTCGGTCATGCGCCAGATGTCGGTGCCCGAGCCGACCGCCCGGCCCCGGAACCGGCCGTTGAGCATGGGACCGCCGGTGAAGACGATCGCGGGGACGCCGGCGCTGGCCGCCCCCATGAGCGCTGCGGGCGTCGTCTTGTCGCAGCCGGTGAGCAGGACGACGGCGTCCAGGGGGTTGGCGCGGATCTGCTCCTCGATCTCCATCGCGGCGAGGTTGCGGTAGAGCATCGAGGTGGGGCGCAGGAAGGGTTCCCCCAGCGACATGCTGGGGAACTCCAGGGGGAAGCCACCGGCCTGGAGCACACCCCGTTTCACGGCCTCGGCGATGAGCCGGAGGTGGCCGTTGCAGGGGGTGAGTTCGGAGTAGGAGTTGCAGATCCCGATCACCGGGCGGCCGTCGAAGTTGTGCCCCCCGCGCCCCATGGCCCGCAGGTGGTGGCGGGCGATGAAGCCGTTCTTGCCGCCCTCGCCGAACCAGGCCCGGCTGCGCAGCGGGCGGCCGGCCGCCGCGGACTCGGGCCGGTGGGCGGGCTCGGAGGGGGTGGCGGCCATGGGGGCTCCTCTCGTCGGCGCCGGCACCGGGTGTGCCGGGCGGGGTCGCGGGCCGGGCCGGTCACCGGGCGGGACGGAACTTCTTCCGCTCGACCCTTCAATGGTGCTATCACATCACGTTAGTTTCTCTCCCTGTCCACCCCCGGACGGCGCCGACGGGACCGGCGCCGCAGGCGGGGCGGGCCCGCAGGAAGGGCCGCCGGAACGACCGGCGGCCGGGAGGCAAGGGAGCCGCCTGATGGAACGCACGGTGATGAGGGCGGTGACCTGGCGGCTGATGCCGTTCCTGGTCCTGCTCTACCTGGTCGCCTACGTCGACCGCTCGAACGTGGGGTTCGCCAAGCTCACCCTCCAGCACCAACTGGGCCTGTCCAACGCCGCGTTCACCGTCGGGCAGGTCGCCTTCTTCGTCGCCTACGCGGTCTTCGAGGTGCCGGGCAACGTGTGGCTGGAGCGCTTCGGGGCGCGGCGCTGGTTCACCCGGATCATGCTCGGCTGGGGCGCGGTCACCATGCTCAGCGCGCTGGTCTCCGGCAGCACCGAGTTCTACCTGGCACGCTTCGCGCTGGGGGTCGCCGAGGCGGGCTTCTACCCGGGCATCCTCTACTACCTGACGAAGTGGTACCCCTACCGCTACCGGGCCCGGGTGGTGGGCGCCTTCATGCTGTCGCAGCCCCTGGCGTTCCTCGTCGGCAACCCCGTGATGGGAGCCGTGGGCGGACTCGACGGGGCGCTCGGCCTGCACGGCTGGCAGTGGATCTTCCTGGTGACGGGGGCCCCGGCCGTCGCACTGGCCCTCGTCACCCTCCGGGTGCTGCCCGACGGGCCGGAGCGGGTCGGCTGGCTCGACGAGGCCGGACGCGGCTGGCTGGCCGCCGAACTCGGCGCCGAGGCCGAGGCGGTGGGCGCCGGGCACGGCAGCCCGCTCCGCGCCCTGCGCGACCGGCGGGTGGTCCTGCTCTCCCTCTTCTACCTGTGCTTCCCTCTGGGCGCGTACGGACTGAGCTTCTGGCTGCCCACCATCGTCGACGGCTTCGGCGGGCTCAGCAGCGCCCAGACCGGCCTGGTCACCGCCGTCCCCTACCTCTTCGTGGCGGTCGGGCTGTACGTCGTCCCGCGCCTGGCCGACCGCTCCGGCGCCCGCTACCTGTGGATCGGGGTGACGGCGGCGCTCGGCGCGGTGGGGCTGGCCGCGAGCGCGCTGGTGACCGACCACGTGGCGCAGATGGCCCTGATCAGCCTCGCGGCCCTGGGGATCTACGCGGGCCAGCCCGTGCTGTGGACCCTCCCCACCCGCTTCCTGACCGGCCTCCAGGCCGCCTCCGCCATCGCCCTGATCAACGCGGTGGGCAACCTCGGCGGCGGGTTCGGCCCCCTGGGCATCGGCGTGATCGTGGACCGGACGGGCAGCTCCACCACGGGGCTGTGGTTCCTGGTGGCCGCGATGGCCGTCGCGGTCGCCGGCACCTTCGGCGTACGGCGGGCGGTCGAGGGGCGGGCGGTCCGGAAGCGGGCAGCCCCGGCCGCCGACGGGCCGCGCGGGGACGGGGCGCCGGGCGGGGATAGGGCGCCGGGCGGGACGGTGCGGGAGGCGGGGTGAGGGGGCGGGCGCCCCGCGGCCAGTCCGACACGCCTGCGGCGGGCGCACCGGGCACCGGCCGCGGCCTGCGCCCGGAACGGCCGCACACTCCGCACCGACTGCCGGCCGCCCTCCTTGCCGCACTCAGCCTGCGCCCCACCCGGCCGCTCTTCTCTCAGCCCTCCAGTGCCGCCTGGGCCCGGGCCAGCACCTCGGTGACCTGCGCACCGAACCGCACGTCGCAGGGGTGTGGCGGGCCGCCCCGGGCCGCGGTCAGCAGGGCGTCCAGGGCGCGGTGGTAGGCCGTCTCGGGCGGGTCCTGGCGGACGGGCAGGGAGGTGACGCCCGCGGCGCCCCGGAGGGTGACGCCCACTCCGGAGCCGGCCTGCGGTGCCGTCAGGCTCAGCGTGAGGCTGCTGGCGGCCCCCGAGCGGTGCCCCAGGGAGAGCAGGACGGTGTCCCCCGGGCCGCGTACGGCCGTGACCCGCTCGACCTCGCCCAGCACGGGCAGCAGCACGGACAGTGCGTGCGGGCCGGTGTCCCACAGTGCGCCCTTCTCCCGCCGCCAGGCCGACTCGGCGTACGGACTGTCGCTGTCGACGCCGAAGACCGAGCCCAGCCAGTCCGCGTGGGCGGTGAACCACCCGCCCTTCGCGGCTTGTTCGGTCACCCAGTCGCCCTCCCCCGCGCCGAAGCGCACGGTGAAGAAGACGACACCGGCGACACCGTTCTCCTCGGTCGCCTCGACCAGCTTCCGCGCCTGGGCGACGTCGGTGGCGACCGGTTTGTCCAGCAGCAGGTGGCAGCCGGCCTCGGCGGCGCGTACCGCGAGGTCGGCCTGGACGGCGGGCGGCAGCGCGAGGGCCACGGCGTCGACGGCCTCGAACAGGTCCTCGGGGCGTTCGTGGACGCGGACCCCGTGCCGGGCCGCCAGTTCCTCGGCCACCGCCGGACGGCGGCCCCAGACGCCGGTGAACACGGTGTCGGGATGGGAGGCGAGGGCCGGCGCGTGGACGCGCCGCGCCCAGGGGCCGGTGCCGAGCAGTCCGATGCGGAGGGGGGGTGGTGTGGTCATGGTCCCCAGTCTGGGGGGCGACCTGCCGAACGCGGTGGTCCTCGGGACGGCGGCAGGGCCGAGCCCCGCCGCAGGGGGCAGCACCCGCGGCTCCCCCGCATCCCGCCCGCACGTCGCGCCCCTTCCCCGCCACCGTCCCGGCCCGCTCCCGGTACGCCGTCCGGCTCGGTGAACGGCCGGGAGTCGGCGGCCGGTTGCCCCGGCGCCGGCCGGTGAAGAGCCGGGGGGAGGGCTGACGCGGCGCCACGGGTCTGGTTCAATGGCGGCATGGTCGGCATCCTCGACAGCGCGACGGGTCGCAGTGACCTGGAGCCGTTCTGGCCCTCTCGGCAGGCTCACCACTACGACCGGCTGTGTTGCGCCGCGCACTGAGCGCGGGCCCGCTCGCCGGCTGACCACCTGCCCCTCGCCTCCTCGTGGCGACCATCCGAGGGGCGCCCCACCTCGTGGCCGACAGCCCTGCCCGCGCGTACGACGTCCTCGACGCCCCTTCGCGCGAAAGCTGCCCTCCCATGACCGATGCCCTCGGCTCCACCGACCTCCTGCGCCCCGACGGGCGCACCCCGATCCGCGGTACCGCTGCGCGACGCGGCACCGACGGTCCGTCCGCGGTCCGTTCCGCCCCGCTGCGCGGCCGGGCCCGCCTGCGGGCGATCCCCTCCGAGGAGACACGGGTGGCGGCCGGCCTCCTCGGCCCGGCTGCCACCTGGCACCCCGCCCCCGAACACGACCAGCCGGCACACGCCGGCCGGCCGGCCATGGTCGGCTACCTGGTGCTGGTCCCGGCCGACCGGCCGATCGTGGCCGAAGCCGCCCCGGCCCCGGCTCCGCCCCCGGCCCCCAGCCCCAGCCCCGTACCCGTCCGTCCCGGCGCCCCCGCGGCCTACTCCGGCGCACAGGAGGGAGCCGCCGCCCGGCCGGTGGCGGCCTCCGGTGAGAGCGAGGGCGAGGGCGGGACACCGTCGCCGGCGGCCCTGCGGCTGCGGGTGGACCGGGAGCGCCGGACCGTCCACGTCGACGGCCGGGCGCTGTCCCTGACCTATCTGGAGTTCGAGCTGCTGGCGCACCTGGTGGAGCACCCGCACCGGGTCCACACCCGCGAGCAGCTCGTCGCGACGGTGTGGGGGTACGGCCACGTCGGGGACGGTCGTACCGTCGACGTCCACGTGGCCAGGTTGCGGCGCAAGCTGGGCCCCGGGCTGCGGCGGGCGATCGTCACGGTGCGGCGGGTGGGCTACAAGTACGCCCCGCCGGGCGGGCTGGGCTGAGGGCCCACGGGCCCGGCGGCCCTGCCGGACCCCACGGGGGCCGGAGCGTAGTCCGGGCGGCTCGCACGAGGGCCCGGACGCCGTTCCTGTCAAGGCATTCGGCCGAGGTGGGATGAGGACGGGCGCGTCGTCGGCTGCTGCCCGTAGAGTGCCGACGGGTGCGGCCCCGTGCCCGTGGGCCGGAGCCGGACGGCAAGCAGCAGCGAGCAGCAGCAAGGAGACACGTGATGGGCACCGTGGAGGAGAAGGACTGGCTGTACTCCCTGGACATCTCCGGCGCCGAGTGGCAGCGTCCGCCGGGCGACCCGGAGGCTGAGGCGGTGGAGATCGCCTTCCTGGAGCAGGGTGCGGTCGCCATGCGCAACTCCACCGACCCCGAGGTGGTGCTGCGCTTCACCGAGGCCGAGTGGCGGGCCTTCGTGCTGGGGGCGCGGGACGGGGAGTTCGACCTGGACGCGGCGACACCGCCGGCCTGAGGCACCTGACCCGGGGCGGCCGTCCAGGTGGGCCCGCTGCCCGGCGGCCCGCAGGGTGCACACCGTCCCGGACCGGGCCGCGCGGCGCGGTCCGGACGCCCGGAACCCACCGGACGCGCCGGGCCGGGTGCGGGCGGTGTGGGCCGGACGCCGCAACCAGGTGACCATCACCGGCATCGCTCGTTCACCGTCCGTGGATCAGCAGCCGACAGCCCCCCGCACGGACCTCGCCGACCACTCGGCCCCTCCCGAGTCGTCCGAGGCCGCCCCGCCCACCCCCGATCCCACGGCCCGCGCCACCTCCCCCGACCCCGCCGCCGGGAGTTCCGGCGAGAAGCCGGGGCCGGGCGCCACGGTCGTCGACGTTCCGCAGGCCGAGGCCGCCCTCGTGGAGAACTACCCCCGGCTGGCGCGCCTGGCGTACCTGGTGCTGCCGCCCCGGCTCGGCCGGCACCGGCGGGTACTGACGGCACACGCCGTGGTGCAGCGCGCCCTGCCCCGCAAGCCGGTGCCGCTCGACGCGCCGGCCACCGTGCCCGCCCCGCGCGGCACCGCTCACCGGCTCTCCCAGCCCGCGTACTCCCTGGTGCGGCTGCGGGTGCTCAGCGCCGCGCTGGCCGAGGAGACCCGCGCGCCCCGCCTGTTCGGTCGCCGCCTGCCGCTGCCGCCGGTCCCCACGGGGCTCCCCCAGGTCTGGGGGCTGCGGGTGTTCCCGCCCTCGGGCGGAGTCGACGAGCTGGCGGTGGACCAGGCGCTGGCGGGCCTGTCGGCACCGGCGCGCGCCGCCTATGTGCTGCGGGTGCTGGAGCGGCTGGACGAGCCGGGGGCCCGCGCGGTGCTGGCCGCCGCCGGGGTGGTGGACCCCCACCGGGCCCTGACGGCGGCGGACGCGGTGAGCGTGCCGGGCGCCGGCGACGGGCGGACGCTGCTGGAGTCCGCGGAGTTCGACCCCTGTTCCCTCCAGGCACGCCCGACCGACCTGATGCGGCGCCGGCAGCGGTTGCGGGTGGCGGGCGCGGCGGGCCTGGCACTGGCGGTGGGCGGGGTCGCGCTGTGGCTGACCGGCGGCGGCTGGGGGGCGGACGGCGCCGCGGCACCGCCCTACAGCCGCAACCCGGCGGCGCAGGCGGCGCTGGACCCGGCCCAGCTGACCCACGCCGCGGCCGGCGGGTGGCGGGACGCCGAGCGGCGCGACTTCTCGGTGTGGCCGGCGCGCGGCGAGCGGACCTCGGACCGGGCGTTGCTGCGCCGGGCGTTGGCGGTCTGGGCGCGGCCCGGTGCCACCGCCCAGGTCTCGGCGGCGCCGGACACCCCGACCGGACCGCCGGCCGGGCCGCCGCGGCTGCTCTTCGCGGGCGTGGTGGACCGGGCGAGCGTGGTGCTGTTCGCCGACGGCTCCCGGGTGGTCCGATACGCCGAGGCGGCCGACGGCGACCAGGGCGGCGTGGCGCTGGACTTCGCGCGGGTCGACGGCGCCGACGAGGCGGCGGCCTCGGCGCTGGTGGTCAACCGCGCCGACGGGAACGTCCGCTTCCTGACGGCGCCGTGGGCCGGTGACGTGCGGCGGCTGGACCTGGCGAAGCCCTCGGACGACGGCGGCAGGGTGGCGGTGGACTCGCGCGGTGTCACCGAGGCGCTGCGTGCGCCCGGCGCCGACACCACCGGGCGCTCCTGCGACTCCTGGCCTGCCCTGCTGGCGGGCGGCCACGTCCTCACCGACCTCGGCGAACTCACCCCGGCCCGCCTCACCTACGGCGAGCCGGCGCACCCGGGGGACGCGACCTCGCACGCGGCCCGCACCATCTGGGCCCGTACCGTCTGCCATCTGCCGGCGGTGCGGAGCAGGGGTGTCCGCACGGTCAACTCCTGGCCGTTCGCGGCCCAGCGGCTGCCCGCCACCGAGGACTGGGCGACCTGGGTGTGCACCCGGGCGGCGACCTGGCGGGGGGACGGCAGCCGGGTGATGGCCCAGTTCCAGCCGCCGCTGGACGGCGAGAAGCCCTACACGCCGGGCGGGGTCGCGGCCCGTGCCGAGGACTCCCCGGCCTGCGGTCCGCGCTCCCCGCGGGTGCTGGCCGGCGTGCTGTGGCAGGGCAAGGGCGCGGGCAAGCGCTGGTACCTGCTGGCGGCCGGCAGCGACGAGGTGCGGAGCATCAAGGTCAGCGGCGGCGTCTCGGGGCACAGTTCCTCCCGGCTGCTCGCCGTCCCGGCCTCGGGTGGTTCGCGGGCGGAGCTGACGGGCGAGCTGAAGGGCGGCGGCGGCCTGTCCGCGCTCCGCTGAGGCCTGCCGCGGGCGGCACGACGGCCCCGGGCCCGACCGGTACCCGGCGTCCGGTCCTCGTGCCGCCCGTCGCACACTGTGGCCATGGACATCCCGCTCGCCCTGGACCACCGGCGCGCCGTCGAAGCCGACCTGCCGGCAGTGGTCGCGCTCTACGACGACGCCGCGCACTGGATGCGGGCCCACGGCATCACGCAGTGGGTTCCCGGCGGGAAGGACCTGGCGCACTTCCGCCGGGTGGCCGCCGCGGGTGAGGTGTGGCTGGCGCTGGCGCCCGGTGACGGGCGCGTGGTGGGGGCCTGGGAGTTGTGGTGGGAGGATCTGCCGGCCTGGGGGCCGCAGGCACCGGTCGCGGGGTACGTGCACCGGCTGATGGTCGACCGTGAGCACGCCCCCGCCGGTGCCGGCCGGGCGATGCTGGCGCGGGCCGAGCAGCGCATCGCTCAGGCCGGCCGGGAGCTGAGCCGGCTGGACCACGTCACGTCCAACCCGCGGCTGGCGGCGTACTACGAGGCGGCCGGTTACCGCGTCGTCGGCGAGCAGGCCGCCAAGCGGGACGGTGGCGGCAGCCCGTACGGCGTGACCTTGCGGGAGAAGCGGCTGCGCTGACCCTCCGGCCGCGGGCGTGCCGGGCCCGGCCCCGCCCCCTCGTACGGGGCCGGGCCCGACGGGTGTGCCGCCCTACCCGGCGGTGGGGCAGGTGGGGGCGGCGGCGTTCACGGCGAGGGCCGTGTGCGCGGGGACGGTGGCGGTGAAGCGACCGTCCCCGCCGACGGTGACGGTGCCGCCGCCGATCACGTCGCAGTAGGTGCCGGCGGGCAGGTCGGTCTGGAAGGTTTGGGTGAGCGCCGAGCCCTCGTTGTTGAGGACGACGTGGGCGGCGGGGCCGCGGCCGAAGGCGATGGCGTTGTTCCCGTTGTCCCACCACCGGGTGACGCCCCGGCCGTGGGCGGCGTTGTGCAGGGCGACCATGGCGCGGATCTCGGGCTGGGCGTGTTCGCAGGTCCAGCCGTCCTGGCCGCAGGCGGTCACGGTGCCGCCGTTGGGCGGGCCGGCGTCCACGTCGGTGTAGGTGTAGCCGGAGTGGACGTCGGGTGAGCCGTAGGGCCAGGCCAGCATGAACACGTTGGCCAGGGTGTAGAGGGCGCCGTCGGAGTGGTTGAGGGTGGAGCCGCCTCGTTCGGTGTCCCAGTTGTCGACGAAGACGCCGGCCTTGTCGCCGGGCACGTAGCCCCAGTCGGCGCCGAAGTTGCGCAGCACCGCGAGCCGGTCGCCGCCGGTGAGGACCCGTTTGAGGTCGCGGCCGTAGCGGAACTCCTGGACGTCGCCGGTGTTCAGGTACTCCTCGGGCTGGACGGCCTCGCCCGCGCCCTGGATGACCTCCTGCTTCCAGTAGACGTCCGGCTTGCTCAGCCGGCTCTTGATCGCGGCCAGGTCGGTGGCGGGGATGTGCTTGGCGGCGTCGATGCGGAAGCCGTCGACGCCCAGGGAGAGCAGGTCGTCGAGGTAGGCGGCGAGGCGGCCCCGGACGTAGCTCTCGCCGGTGTCGAGGTCGGCGAGGCCGACGAGTTCGCAGTTCTGGACGTTGGCGCGGTCGGTGTAGTCGCTGACCTGGCTGGTGCAGTCGTCCATGTCCTGCGGCTGGTAGATGCCCGGGTAGGTGTACTTGGTGTAGCTGGAGCCGCCGGTTCCGGTGCCGGAGCCGGCGGACATGTGGTTGATGACGGCGTCGGCGACGACCTTCACACCGGCCGCGTGGCAGGTGTCGATCATGTTCTGGAAGGCGGCGCGGTCACCGAGACGGCCGGCTATGCGGTAGCTGACGGGCTGGTAGGACGTCCACCACTGGGGGCCCTGGATGTGCTCGGTGGCCGGTGAGACCTCGACGTAGCCGTAGCCGGCCGGACCGAGGGTGGTGGTGCACTCGTGGGCGACCGAGGCGTAGGACCACTCGAAGAGTTCGGCGGTCACGTCCCGGTCGCCGGGGGCGGCGGCCCTGGCCTGCGGCGCGGCGGGGCCGGTGAGGGTGAGCAGGACGGTGGCGACTGCGGCGGCGCCGGCGGCCAGGGTCCGTGGTCGGCGGGTCGGGGTGGTGGCGGGTGTGGTGCCGGGCCGGGACATGCGTGTTGCGTCCATGACATGCCTTCCTGTGGGGCGGGTAGGCGGGCGGGACCTCCCGCCGGCCGGTGGTGGCCGGGGGAGGCGCCGCGGGTGTCGTGCGGTCCGCCCGGCCCGCGGCCGGCGGGGAGGCGGACGCGGGTCGGGCGGCGGACCGGGGCGGGGGCGGGCCCCCGGCCGGTCAGCCCTTGGTGGTGCCGGCGGTCAGGCCGGTGACCAGGTGGCGCTGGGCGAAGCCGAAGACGACCATGGCCGGTACCGCGATGAGCACCGCGGCGGCCGTCATCGAACCCCAGTC
Organism: Streptomyces sp. NPDC059740; assembly: GCF_042733155.1. Lineage (NCBI taxonomy): Bacteria > Bacillati > Actinomycetota > Actinomycetes > Kitasatosporales > Streptomycetaceae > Streptomyces > Streptomyces sp. NPDC059740. The sequence continues at coordinate 113,937 of NZ_JBHWGP010000019.1, forward strand.
GCCCGAGTACTGGTTGACGAAGGTCTGCAGGCCGCCGGCGAGGGTGAGGTTCTCCTCTCCCGTCATGAACGCCGAGGCGTAGGCGACCTCGGCCCAGGCGGTGACGAAGGTGTAGAAGCCGGTCACGGCGATGCCGGGGCGGGCCAGCGGCAGCACCAGGCGCCAGAAGGTGCCGAAGGGGTTGAGTCCGTCGACGCGCCCCGCCTCGTCGATCTCCACGGGGATGGTGTCGAAGAAGCCCTTCATCATCCAGGCGCAGAACGGCACCGCGATGGTCAGGTAGGTGATGACCAGGCCGACGGGCTGGTTGAGCAGGCCCATGCTCGCCATGAGGTTGTACAGCGGCACGATGAGCACGGCCACCGGGAACATCTGGGTGAGCAGCAGCAGCCACATCAGCGGGCGCATGCCGGGGAAGCGGAAGCGGCTGACGGCGTAGCCGGTGGTCGCGGCGATGACCACGCCGATGACGGTGGTGAGCCCCACGACGACCAGCGAGTTGCGGAACCAGGTGGCGAACTCCGTGCCGCCCAGCACGTGCCCGTAGTTGGCGAGGGTCGGGTGGTCCACGAGGCTGGTGGTGAAGGCCTCGTAGCGCGGCTTGAAGGAGGTCACCAGCAGCCACAGCGGCGGCAGCACCGCCACGGCCGAGGCGAGGAGGAGGACGGCGTGCAGCCCGGTGGAGGCCAGCGGGCCGCGTTCGCCGCGGCGCCGCGGGCGGCGGCGGGGGGTGGTCCCGGTGCTCGTCACGCTCACCACACCTCTCCCTGGCGGCGCAGCGCCCGCCGGTAGACGACGGCGACGACGCTCAGGAGCAGCAGGATCAGCACGCCCCAGGTGGCGGACTGGGCGTAGTCGCGGGGGCTGTCGACGAAGGAGAGCCGGTAGGCGTACGTCACCAGGATCTCGGTGGCGTCGCCGGGACCGCCGCGGGTCAGCAGGTAGATGACCGGGAACATGTTGAAGGTCCAGATCGTGGAGAGCAGGACGACGGTGGAGGCGACGCCGCGCAGGCCGGGCAGGGTGATGTGGCGGAAGCGCTGCCAGGCGCCGGCCCCGTCCATCTCGGCGGCCTCGTACCACTCCCCCGGCAGCGACTGGAGGCCGCCGAGCAGCGCCACCAGCATGAACGGCACGCCGAGCCAGACGTTCACGGCGATGACGGAGATCTTGGCCCAGGTGGGGTCGTTGAGCCAGGGCACCGCGTCGATGCCGCCGCCGGACAGCACCTTGTTGAGGATGCCGTTCTTCTCGTTGAACAGCAGCCGCCAGGCGAAGACGGAGACGAAGGCGGGCACCGCCCACGGCAGGATGAGGGCGAGGCGGTAGGCGGTCCGGCCGCGCAGCGGGCGGTTGAGGAGCAGCGCGAGGGCCAGGCCCAGGGCGAAGGTCAGCGTCACGCAGGCCACGGTCCACAGCACCGTCCAGCCCAGCCGCTCCCAGAAGACGCCGTCGGTCAGGACCGTGCGGTAGTTCGCCAGCCCGGTGAAGTGGTAGGTGGCCGGGATGTGGTTGACGCCGATGTCGCGTTGGACGTTGGCCTCGTCGGCGTCGGTGAGGGAGAGGTAGAGGCCCCGCAGCAGCGGCCAGCCGATGATGACGCCGATGACGAGGACGACCGGCGCCACCATCGTCCACGCGTACCAGTGGGTGGCCAGCGCCCGCCGCAGCCGTCCCGGCGGGGCGGGACGGACGGCGGGCGGCGCCGCCTCGGAGGTGGCCGTCAGGGTCACTTGTAGTCCTTGAGGAGCTTCCGGTAGGCGTCACCGGTGGCCTTGGCCGCGTCCTTCGGGGAGGCGGCGCCGGTGAGGACCTTGTTCATCTCCACCTTGATCGGCTCGAAGAGGCTGTTGCCCTCGGCGATCCAGGGACGCTGGACCGCCTTGGCGACGGCGGGCTTGAAGAAGCGGACCATCTCGTCGTCCCGGACGGAGGGCGCCCGGTACGCCGAGGTGCGGGTGGGCAGCAGGCTCAGCTTCTCGGTGGTCTGCTGCTGCACCTTGGCGCTGCTCATGTACTTCACGAAGGCGTAGGCGGCCTGGAGGTTCTTCGAGCCGGCGTAGACCGAGAGGTCCCAGCCGCCCTGTGGGGAGGCCTGCCGGGCGCTGCCGCCGGGGACCGGGGCGACCCCCAGGTTCTCCTTGTTCGCGCCGGAGAACTCCTTGCCGGCGCGGGCGCCCTCGATGTCCCAGGGTCCGTCGATCGCCATGGCGACCTTGCCCTCCTTGAGGGCGGTGAGCTGGTTCTCCTGGCCGTCGGTGGCGTCGGTGACGGCCGCCCCGGAATCGACGAGGTCCTTGATGACGCCGAAGGCGCGGGCGCCGGCCGCGTCGTCCACCTCGATCTTCTTCGTCTTCGCGTCGACCATGTCGCCGCCCTCGCCGTAGAGGTAGGGCAGGAACCAGTACGGGTCGTCGCCGCGCAGGTAGAGGGCGGTGGCGCCGGTCTTCTTCTTGATGGTGGGGGCGGCCTTCTTCAGCTCCTCGAAGGTGGTGGGCACCTTCACGCCCGCCTTCTTCAGCAGGCGCTTGTTGTAGAAGAGGCCGAGGGTGTCGATGACCTGCGGGGCCGCGTAGTGCTTGCCCTGGTAGCCGGTGGAGCCGTAGGCCTGCGGAAGGTAGTCACCGGTGTCGTCCAGCGCCGGGGTGCCGTCCAGCGGGGCGAGGTAGCCCAGGTGCGCGAAGTCGGCGACCCAGGCGACTTCGGTGCGCATGACGTCCGGCGCCCCGGAGTTGCCGCCCGCCGCGTTCTTGAACTTGGCGTTGGCGTCGCCGAAGGGCACGTTGACGTAGGCGACGTGCACCTTCGGGTGCTCCTTCTCGAACCCCTCCGCGAGCTCGCGGTAGGCGCCCTTCTCCGCGTCGTTGGAGGTGTCCCAGAACGTGACGGTGCCGGAGAGTTCGCCGCCGCTGCGCTTGTCACCGCCGCTGCCCCCGTCCCCGCCGCACGCTGTCGCCGTCAGTGCCAGCCCCGCGACCAGCGCGGTGGCCACGATGCCACGCCGCATGTCAACTCCTCGCTCCCGTGCCTGAGATTGGCGAGCAGGAACGTAACAGCGCTGAAAAGAATGCGAAAGACCTTGCGGCAATTTTCTGCAAGCAGGCAGAGTACGGCTGTCGGGTGGTTGCACACCGCAGGCACCGTCGCGGCTTATCGGTCGCGGGCGGGTCCGGCGTCGGCACCTCCGTCCCGTGACGGTCGCCCGCACGGTCCCCCTCCCCGCCACACCACGACGAGGAACCCGATGTCCCAGGAGCTGACCTCCACCGCCCCCGCCCCCGAGACGACCACCACCGACGCGGCACGGGGGTGGTGGCGGGACGCGGTGATCTACCAGGTCTACGTGCGTTCGTTCGCGGACAGCGACGGCGACGGCGTGGGCGACCTCGCCGGCGTCCGGGAGCGCCTGCCGTACCTGCGCGAACTGGGGGTGGACGCAGTCTGGCTGACGCCGTTCTACGCCTCCCCGCAGGCCGACGGCGGGTACGACGTGGCCGACTACCGGGCGGTGGACCCGCTCTTCGGCGACCTCGCCGACGCCGACGCCCTGGTGCGCCGGGCACACGAACTGGGCCTGCGGGTCCTGGTCGACATCGTGCCCAACCACACCTCCGACCAGCACCCCTGGTTCCGCGACCCCGAACTCGCCCGCAGCCGCTACGTCTTCCGTCCCGGACGCGGCGAGAGCGGCGACCTCCCGCCCAACGACTGGGAGTCCGTTTTCGGCGGCCCGGCGTGGACCCGCACCGAGCGGGGCGACTGGTACCTCCACCTGTTCGCGCCGCAACAGCCCGACCTGGACTGGGACCGGCCCGAGGTGCGGGAGGAGTTCGCCTCGGTGATGCGGTTCTGGCTCGACCTGGGGGTGGACGGCTTCCGGGTGGACGTCGCGCACGGCATGGTCAAGGCCCCGGGCCTGCCCGACATCGGCCGCACCGAGCAGGCCCGGCTCATCGGCTCGCAGGTGCTGCCCTTCTTCGACCAGGACGGCGTGCACGAGATCCACCGCGCATGGCGGGCACTGCTGGAGACCTACGGCGGCGAACGCATCGGTGTGGCGGAGGCGTGGGCACCCACCCCGGAGCGCCTCGCTATGTACGTACGCCCCGACGAGCTCCACCAGGCGTTCAACTTCCACTTCCTCAACGCCCCGTGGGACGCCGCGGCGCTGCGCGAGGTGATCCGCTCCTCGCTCGAGGCGACGGCCTCGGTCGGCGCCCCGGCCACCTGGGTGCTCTCCAACCACGACGTGGTCCGCCACGTCACGCGCCTGGGCGGCCTGGACCGGGCCCGGGCGGCGACCCTGCTGATGCTGGCGCTACCGGGCTCCGCCTACCTGTACCAGGGCGAGGAACTGGGGCTGCCGGAGGTCGTGGACCTCCCCGACGAGGTGCGGCAGGACCCGGCGTTCTTCCGCGGCGAGGGTCAGGAGGGCTTCCGGGACGGCTGCCGGGTGCCGATCCCCTGGGAAGGCCGGGAGGCGCCGTACGGCTTCGGCCCGGGGGCGAGCTGGCTTCCGCAGCCGGAGCACTGGCGGGAGCTGTCCGTGGGCGCCCAGCGCGGCCGGCCGGGGTCCACGTGGGAGATGTACCGCAGCGCCCTGCGGCTGCGGCGGGAGTTGCCGGGCCTGGGTGACGGGACACTGTCCTGGCTGCCGGCCCCGGAGGGCGTACTGGCCTTCACCCGGCCCGGTTTCGCGTGCGCGCTGAACACCGGCGAACAGGAGGCGCTGCTGGCGAACCCCGGCCGGCTGCTGCTGGCCAGCGCCCCGGTGGCCGAGGCGGCGGACGGCACGGTCCGGTTGCCGGCCGGCACCTGCGCCTGGTGGCGGCGGTGATGTCCGGCGCACCGCCGAGGCGTTGACGCAGGTGTGGCCGGCGGGCGCCCTTGCGGCGTCCGCCGGCCGCGCCGCCGGGTTCCGGCCGCCGCCACCGGTGCCGCGCGCGAGTGCGTACCGTGGGGCGGGGCCGTCCGTGCCCGACCGGCGAGGACCGGGGACGGCACCGAGCCACCCAGCGGGCCCGCGCACCCGCGCGCCCGAGTAACTCACAGGAAGTGTGCGCATGTCGCGTCCGGATACCCGGCCCACCCCTGCCGGCCCTCGCTCCGCTTCTCCTGCCCGCCTCGCCGACATCGCGGTGCAGGCGGGGGTGAGCGAGGCGACGGTCAGCCGCGTCCTCAACGGCCGACCGGGGGTCTCGGCGGCCACCCGGCAGACCGTGCTGGCCGCCCTCGACGTGCTCGGTTACGAGCGTCCGGTGCGGCTGCGGCAGCGCAGCGCCGGTCTGGTGGGGCTGATCACGCCCGAGTTGGAGAACCCGATCTTTCCCGCCTTCGCCCAGGTCATCGGGCAGGCGCTGACCCGCCAGGGGTTCACGCCCGTCCTGGCGACACAGACGCCCGGGGGCTCCACCGAGGACGAGCTGACGGAGATGCTCGTGGACCGCGGGGTGGACGGCATCCTGTTCGTCTCGGGCCTGCACGCCGACACCACGGCCGACACCGCCCGCTACGACCGGTTGCGGGCCCGCGGCGTGCCGTTCGTCCTCATCAACGGTTTCTCCGACCGGGTACAGGCCCCGTTCGTCTCGGTGGACGACCGGGCCGCGGTGCGGTTGGCCGTGACGCACCTGGTGGCGCTGGGGCACCGGCAGATCGGGCTGGCACTGGGGCCGAAACGATTCGTCCCCGTGCAGCGGAAGATCGAGGGCTTCCTGGCGAGCATGCGCGAGCACCTGGACATGGACGCCGCGACCGCCGAGCGCCACGTGCAGCACTCCCTGTACACGCTGGAGGGCGGACAGGCAGCAACCGAGGCGCTGCTGGACGCCGGGTGCACGGCGGTGATCTGTGCGAGCGACATGATGGCGCTGGGTGCTGTGCGGGCCGCGCGGGGGCGAGGGCTGGCGGTGCCGGACGAGGTCTCCGTGGTGGGGTTCGACGACTCGCCGCTGATCGCCTTCACCGACCCGCCGCTGACCACCGTCCGCCACCCCGTGCCGGCGATGGGCCAGGCCGCCGTGCGCGCCCTGCTGGAGGAGATAGGCGGCACCCCGGCGCCGCACAGCGAGTTCGTCTTCCACCCGGAACTGGTCGTCCGCGGCTCCACCGCGTCCGCACCCCGGGCCTGACCGCGCCGGGGCCGCGCCGCCCGCGCACGGCCCCGACCCGCGGCCCGTCACTCGCCGCGCCGGGACGGCGACACTCCGTCCCGCGGTGCGACGCGCCTTCCCGTCCGGGCGTTTTCCTCCACTCCCACCGGGCACCCCTCTCCCTCGACAGCGTCGGCTTTACGGGGAATGACCGACTTGATGGATGATCGGCGACAAATGCCTTTCTGGCAGACTGTGCGCCTATGGGAAAGCGAACGTGACCCCTGTGCAAGGCCGTACGGCCACCTCACCGTCCGACGAGGAGCGTGAGACCGGCTCCTCGGCCGCCGCGCGCCTTCTCGCGGTCGGCCGGGCCGTACCGCGCCCCCCGGGGGTGCGGCCGCCCCGCAGACCCCGGCTGTGGTTCGAGATCCTTCTGATCGCCGCCAGTTACTGGCTGTACTCGCTGGTCCGCAACGCGGTGCCGACCCGTCGCGTGCAGGCCTTCCGCAACGCGGACTGGGTGTGGCGGACCGAACACGGACTCGGCATCGCGGTGGAACGCGTCGTCAACCATGCGGCCGACTCCGTCACATGGCTGATCATCGGTATGAACTACTACTACGCCACACTGCACTTCGTGGTGACGGTGCTGGTGCTGGTCTGGCTCTACCGCCGCCAGCCGGGCCGGTACGCGCCGGCCCGGCTGGCGCTCTTCCTCACCACCGGCGCGGCGCTGCTCGGCTACTACTTCTTCCCGCTGGCCCCGCCGCGCCTGATGCCCGGCGGCCGCTTCGTGGACACCGTGGTGGTGCACCACACCTGGGGGTCGATGGCCTCGGGCAACCTGGCCTCGATGTCCAACCAGTACGCGGCCATGCCGTCGATACACATCGGCTGGTCGCTGTGGTGCGGGCTGTGTCTGGCGTTGCTGGCACGGCCGGTGTGGGTGCGGGTGGCGGGCCTGCTGTACCCGCTGCTGACGCTCACCGTCATCGTCTCGACCGCCAACCACTTCTGGCTCGACGCGGTCGGCGGTGCGCTGTGTCTCGGGCTGGGCACCGCCGTGGCCTACCTCTGGTACGGGGCGCTGCCGCACCGGCTGCCGCGCCACCCCTCGCGCGCGGTGCCGGTGGCGGCGCGAGCGGGGGCGCGGCGCGGGACTTCGGGAACCGCCTGCGCGGGGGCCGCCGGCCCGGCGGGGGCGACCGTCGCCGCCCTGCGGCCACCACAGCCCGCCGCACGCGGCGCCGGTCGGCCCGCGGGCAGGGGGAACGGGCGCCGGTAGCCCGACGCCCGGGCACCGCCACCCGGGCGCGTCAGTAGAAGAGCTCCTCCACCACCGCGCGTGCCCTGCGGGTGGTGCGGCGGTACTCGTCGAGCAGTTCGCCGACGTGCCCGTCCCCGTACCCGAGGTAGCGGGCGACGGCGGCCAGTTCCCTGGTCTCCCTGGGCAGGGTGTCCGAGGGGCGGCCGCGCACCAGCATCACGGCGTTGCGCACCCGGGTGGCCAGCAGCCACGCCTCGTCCAGGACGGCGGCCTCGTCCTCCCCCACCAGGCCCGCCTCGCGCGCCGCGGCCAGCGCCTGCCGGGTGCGGGTGGTGCGCAGCCCCGGGTGGTCGTGGCCGTGGCGGAGTTGGAGGAGCTGGACCGTCCACTCCACGTCGCTGAGCCCGCCGGGGCCCAGTTTGGTGTGGGTCTGCGGGTCGGCGCCGCGGGGCAGCCGCTCGGACTCCATACGGGCCTTGAGGCGGCGGATCTCCCGGACGGCTTCCTCGCCGAGTCCGCCCTCGGGGTAGCGCAGCGGGTCGACGAGGTCCAGGAAGCGCCGGCCGAGGCCGGGGTCGCCCGCGACGGGTTCGGCGCGCAGCAGGGCCTGCGCCTCCCACACCAGTGACCAGCGCCGGTAGTAGGCGGCGTAGCTGGCCAGGGTGCGCACCAGCGGCCCGGAGCGGCCCTCTGGGCGCAAGTCGGCGTCGACGGTGAGCGGCGGGTCGACGGAGGGGAGCTGGAGCAGCCGGCGCATCTCGTTGGCGACGGCGAAGGCGGCCTGCGCGGCCTCGCGTTCGTCGGCGCCTTCCCGGGGCTCGTGGACGAAGAGGACGTCGGCGTCGGAGCCGTAGCTCAGCTCCTGGCCGCCGAAGCGCCCCATGCCGATGACGGCGAAGCGGGTGGGCAGTTCCTCCGGGCCCCAGCCGCCCTCGCCGGTGCCCAGCTCGCGGACGGCCGCCCGCAGTGCGCCGGCGATGGTGGCGGCGTTGATGTCGGTGATGGCCGTCCCGATCATGTCGACGGCCGGACCGTGGTCCTCCTCGGCGGGGCGGGACTCGGTGCCGTAGGCGTCGATGAGGTCGGCGGCGGCGGTGCGGAACAGCTCGCGTCGGCGCACCCCGCGGGCCGCGGCGACGGCCCCTTCGGCGTCGCGGGCCCGTCCGACGGCGGCCAGCACCTCCTGCTCCAGGGCCTGCCGGCCGCGGGGGCGGAGCCCGTCGGGGGCGCCCAGCAGGGCCACCGCCTCGGGGGCGCGCAGCAGCAGGTCGGGGGCGAGCCGGCCGGCGGACAGGACACGGGCGAGGTTCTCCGCGGCGGCGCCCTCGTCCCGCAGCAGCCGCAGGTACCAGGGGGAGGTGCCCAGGGCGTCGGAGACCTTGCGGAAGTTCAGCAGCCCCGAGTCCGGGTCGGCGGAGTCGGCGAACCAGCCCAGCAGCACCGGGAGCAGGGTGCGCTGGATGGCGGCCTTGCGGCTGACCCCGGAGGCCAGCGCCTCGATGTGGCGCAGCGCCCCGACGGGGTCGGCGTAGCCGAGGGCGACCAGGCGCTGCCCGGCGGCCTTGGTGGAGAGCCGGGCCTCGCCGGGTTCGAGGTGGGCGACGGCGTCCAGCAGCGGGCGGTAGAACAGCTTCTCGTGCAGCCGCCGCACCTCGCGGGCCTGCCAGGCCCAGGTGCGGCGCAGGGTGGCGACGGGCTCGGTGCGCAGGTCCATGGAGCGGGCCAGGCGGCGCAGGTCGGCCTCGGTGTCGGGCATGAGGTGGGTGCGGCGCAACCGGTGGAGCTGGATGCGGTGTTCGAGGGTGCGCAGGAAGCGGTAGGCGGCGTCGAGGGAGGCGGCGTCCTTGCGTCCGACGTAGCCGCCGTCGGCGAGGGCGGCCAGCGCCTGGAGGGTGTTGGGGCTGCGCAGGGTGGGGTCGCCGCGGCCGTGGACGAGTTGGAGGAGCTGCACCGCGAACTCGACGTCCCGCAGCCCGCCGGGGCCGAGCTTGAGTTCGCGCTCCACCTCGGCGGCGGGGATGCCGGCGACGACGCGGCGCCGCATGGTGCGCACGTCGCTGACGAAGTTCTCGCGCTCGGAGACCTGCCAGACCATGGGGGCCAGTGCCTCGCAGTACGCCTTGCCCAGGGCCTCGTCGCCGGCGACCGGGCGGGCCTTGAGGAGCGCCTGGAACTCCCAGGTCTTGGCCCAGCGTTCGTAGTAGGCGACGTGGCTGGTCAGGGTGCGCACCAGGGGGCCGTTGCGGCCCTCGGGGCGGAGGTTGGCGTCGACCGGCCAGATGGTGCCCTCGGCGGTCGTGTCCGAGCACAGCCGCATCAGGCGGGAGGCCAGCCGGGTGGCGGCCTGGAGGGCCTCGACCTCCTGCGCGGTGCGGTGGGCGTGGGCGTCGGGGTCGTCTGCGGTGCCGGCCGGCGCCGCCGCGGCGGGTTCGGCGACGAAGATGACGTCGACGTCCGAGACGTAGTTGAGTTCCCGGCCGCCGCACTTGCCCATGGCGATGACGGCCAGGCGGCAGGCGGCGGCGTCCTCGGGCTGTTCCTCGGCGGCGATCTCCAGGGCGGCGCGCAGGGTCGCGGTGGCCAGGTCGGCGAGTTCGGCGGCGGTCTCGCCGAGGGTGGTGGTGCCGCACACGTCGCGGGCGGCGATGTGCAGGAGCTGGCCGCGGTAGGCGATGCGGAGGGCGTCGGGGCGGGGCAGGTCCGCGCCGCGGGGGCCCCAGATGCCTTCGGCGAGGGCCTGTTCGAACTCGGTGACGCCCGGGTGCAGGTCGACCTTCTCGTAGGTGACCAGGGTCTCCCAGTCCGCGGGGTGGCGCACCAGGTGGTCGCCGAACGCCTCGGAGGCGCCGAGGACGCCCAGCAGGCGGTCGCGCAGCGGCTTGGCGCTCATCAGCGTGGTGAGCAGCCGCCGGCGTTCCTCGGGCGCCAGTGACTCGGTCAGGCGGACCAGGGAGCGCAGGGCGAGGTCGGGGTCGGCGGTGGCGCCGAGCGCCTCCAGCAGCAGCGAGTCCTCGGCGACCGGCGCCAGTTCCGGGGCGTCCAGCAGCCGCCCGGAGGCGGTCGGGTCGGTGAAGCCGTGCCGGATCAGTCGGGTGGAGGTGCTGCTCCGCCGTCCCTGGGGAGCGGGTGCTGCCATTGGCGTCCAGCCTTTCCGGACGGGGCCCGGCGGGTGGTGCCCCGGTGACGTCCTGTTCGGCGCCCGGGCCGGCGGCTCGGCGGGCGCGGGCGGGTGGCCGGGGCGGCCGGCGGCGGCGCGCGGTGCGGACC
>NZ_JBHWGP010000020.1:0-111316 GCF_042733155.1 Streptomyces sp. NPDC059740
CGCCAGCACCGGCCGATCGGCCGGTGCTGGCGCGCGCCGCGTGCGTCTACTCGTGCTTCTTGCGCCGCGTCCCGAAGACGATCTCGTCCCAGCTCGGCACGGCGGCACGGCGGCCGGGACGCACCCCGTCGGCCTCCGCCTGGCGGTCGGTCACGCCGGTCAGGCGGTCCCGGTGGCCCGTGACGGCGCGGGGCATGAGCACGTCCGCGTACGCCGAGCCGGCCCCGGCGCTTGCCGCGGGAGCCGGTGGCTCCTCGACCTCGTCGGGCTCCGGCTCCTCGCCCGCCCCGCGCTTGGGCGACTCCGGCACCACCATGTCGCCGCGGAAGCTCGGCACGGCCTCCAGGAGGCTGGTGAGGGAGTCGCGCTCGCGCTCGGCCGGGGGCTCCTCGCGTTCCGCCGCCGGCTCCGGCGCCGGGCGCTCGGTGAGCGGAGCGTTCCGGTCCAGCGGACGGTCCCGCGGCAGCCGTGCGATGCGCGGCACGAACGGGAACGTGGGCTCCGGCGTGTCGTCGCTCTCGCCGACGAGCGCGCGGGCCTCGTCGTCCATGGCCTGCACCAGGCGTCGCGGCGGATCGTAGGACCAGCTCGCGGAGTGCGGCTCGCCGGCGACCCGGTAGACCAGCAGTACCTCCCAGGTGCCGTCGTCCCGGCGCCAGGAGTCCCAGGTGACGGTCTCCTTGTCCGCGCCGCGCAGCAGCAGCCGTTCGGCGACCGCGTCACCGAGCTGCGGGCCGGCGTTCTCTCCCGGGCGGCGCACCGGTGTCTTGCGGGCGCGCTCGGCCATGAAGGCACGTTCCGCCAGGACCGGTCCCTCGAACCGCCGGACCCGCTCCACGGGGATGCCCGCGAGCTGCGCGACCTCCTCAGCGGAGGCACCGGCTCGTATCCGCGCCTGGATGTCCCGCGGGCGGAGGTGGCTCTCGACCTCGATCTCGATCTGTCCGAGGCGGGCGCGGTCGTTGCGGACGGCGGCGCGCAGGCGTTCGTCGATGGGAAGCGTGTACTCGGTGCTGTCCGCAGCTTTGAGCACCAGCCGTGTGCCGTCGTTGGAGACGGCCACGACACGCAGTTCGGGCATGGGAACCTCCCGGGTGGTGCCTGCCGACGTCACGTGCGTCGCTGCTTCCGCTGGTCGAGTGTGGCCTGCCCGGGGTGCAGCCTGCCACAACATTGCCGAGTTGCCCGGCGTGTCGGGGACGTACCCTGACGCGCCGTTATGACACGGTAACCGGTTCGCCACGCTCGGTCACCACGTCGGACGCCCTGGCTTCGCTGTCCGCGTGCCGTCCGGTCCGGGCGGTGGTGCCGGTGTGGTCGGTCTCCGGCGGTTCCCCCGTCGCTTCCGGGCAGCCCAGACGGGACATCGGGGCCAGGGCTCGCCACAGTACTCCATTCGGGCCACCGGAGTGGATCGCCGCGCCGCTGAAGTCGCCCAGGTCCAGGCGAGTTCGGTCGCCTTGTCGATCTCTCGTTTTTCCGCGCCCCCGGGGCGTGACGCCCCGTGTCCGATGGTGGTCGTCCGATGGCGGGGGTGTGTGCGGTTCGGGTGGCGAGTTTCACAGATTCTCCCCAACCGGAACTATCTGCTTCGCCAGTGGGTCCCCCATGCGTGCAAGATGGGAACGCAGGGGCGACAAAAGGCTGGAGATGGACAAGCAGAGCGACACAGGTACGAAGAGGCAGAAAAAGCTGGACCTGAGCCTTGCTCAGGTGGCGGGAAGCGCGGTGGCCGCTGCGGTGGCCGCCTACCTCGCCGGACGGCTGGGCGTCTACGGGACCATCATCGGTGCCGGGGTGGTGAGCGTGGTGGCCACCACCGGCGGCTCGGTCTTCCAGCACCTCTTCCGCCGTACCGGCGAACAGATCAGGGAGGCCGCCGTCACCACGCGGCCCAGACCCCGGCGCGCGACGGTATCCCGGCTCCCGGCCGGGGTGCGTCCGCCACTGGTCCTGCCCACCTTCGACAGGCACGGCGCCGAGGACGACGTGACCTCCGTGGCGGCTGCCGAGCGGCAGAGCGCGCCCGAGGAGCAGAGCACCCGGCTGCTGCCGCAGGTGACGCCGGCCACGGCCGGCCGTCCCGCCGACCGCACGCAGGCGCTTCCCCGCCTGGCCCGGACGCAGGTGGTCCCCCGGCCGCAGGTGCCGGCGCCCACCCGCAGCGCCGACCGGACGCAGCTGGTGCCACGGGTGGACCAGGCCACCCTCGCCCTGACCCGCCCGGAACCGCCGGAGGACGGGGACGCGGACGAGGCCGGCGCCACGACCGTGCTGCCGGCCGCCCCGTCCGGCCCGCGTCCGCCCGGAACACCCGGCGGCGTCGGCGCCGGCGAGGAACCCGAGGAGGTCGGCAGGGCGACCTACGGCACCCGGCTGCGCGGCTGGCGCAGGCCCGTCCTGGGCGCCCTCGGCGTCTTCGTGCTGGCGATGGGCGGGGTGACCGGCGTGGAACTGCTCACCGGCCAGACCCCGGACGGCTCACCCGGCACCACCTGGGGGCACTTCCGCGGGGCGAGCGGCCACGTCCAGCGGCAGCAGCCGTCCGGCACCACCCCGGACCACGCGGTGAGCGACTCGCCGTCCTCGCAGGAGGAGCCGAGCGGGACGCCCTCACCCCGGCAGTCCGGCACCGGGCAGGACGGCGAGCAGGGCACGGAACGCTCACCCGGCGGCGACTCGACCGCCTCTCCCGGCGGCGCCACCGGCAAGGACGGCTCCAAGGAAACCGCGACCCCGACCCCGACCCCCACACCCGGTGACGGGGAGACCGGCACCGACAAGGACTCCGGCAACGGGTCGAAGACCACCCGCTCCCCGGGAGCGGACGCCACCGCACCCACCGACACCCCCTGAACCCCCCGCCACGCATCGCCTTCCCCCACCGGCGGCCGGACGCCCCCGCGTCCGGCCGCCGCGGCGTCCCGTCACGGATGCGGCGTCCGGGGCCGGGCCCGGCCGTCAGCCGCCCAGCACCCGCCGCAGGTAGGGATTGCCGAACAGCCGCTGCGGGTCCAGCCGGTCCCGCAGGGCGGTGAACTCGCCGAACCGGGGATAGACCGTCTCCAGGTAGGCCGCGTCCCGGCTGTGGAGCTTCCCCCAGTGCGGTCGCCCGCCGTGTGCGGTCATGATCCGCTCCGCGGCGGTGAAGTACGCCGAGTGCGGCGTGCCCCGGTACATGTGGACGGCGATGTAGGCCGTCGCCCGGCCCGCGGCGGTGGACAGCGGGATGTCGTCGCCCGGAGCCACCCGTACCTCGACGGGGAAGCTCACCCGCAGCCGCGAGCGGTCCACCAGCTCCTTCAGCTCCCGGAGCGCGTCGACCACGGCCCGGCGCGGCAGGGCGTACTCCATCTCCACGAACCGGACCCGGCGCGGGCTGGTGAACACCCGGTACGGGACGTCGCTGTAGGTACGGGCGGAGAGCGCCCGGCTGGAGACCCGCGCGATGCCGGGAACCACCGCCGGCACGGCCCGGCCCAGCGCACAGGCCACCTGGAACACGCCGTTGGAGAGCAGTTCGTCCTCCACCCAGCCACCGACCCTGCCCAGCGGCTTGGCAGGCTGGTGGGTGCGGTTGTTCCGCTTGGTGTTGCAGTTGTCCGTGTGGGGGAACCAGTAGAACTCGAAGTGCTCGTTCTCCGCGACGAGCTGGTCGAACTCCGCGAGCACCCGGCCCAGCCGCATCGGCTCCTCCCGCGCCTGCAGCACGAACTGCGGCTCCACGGCGAAGGTCGCCTCGGTCAGCACACCCAGCGCCCCCAGGCCCACCCGCGCGGCGTCGAAGACCTCGGGGTTCTCCGTGCGGGAGCAGCGCAGCACGGAACCGTCCGCCGTGACCAGCTCCAGTCCGCGCAACTGGGCGGCGACGGAGGCGGAGTCCCGGCCGGTGCCGTGGGTGCCGGTGCTCACCGCGCCGGCCACCGTCTGCTCCATGATGTCGCCCATGTTGGTCAGCGACAGGCCGTGCGAGGCCAGCACCGTGTTCAGGTGGCGCAGGGTCGTGCCCGCCCCCACCGTCACCGTGCCCGCCTCGCGGTCGACACTGCGCACACCCGCCATCCGCTCCGGCCGCAGCAGCACACCGTCGGTGGCGGCCGCCGTGGTGAAGGAGTGGCCGCTGCCCACCGCCTTCACCGCCAGCCCGTCCGCGGCGGCCCGGCGCAGCACCGAGGCGACCTCCTGCGCGTCCCGCGGGGCGACGGTGCGTTCGGGGCGGGCGACGACGTTGCCGGCCCAGTTAGACCAGGCCGCCGCCCCCCGGGGCGCCGGTACCCTCCCGCGCCGCCCCGGACGCGCCCACCGGCCCGTCCGCGACCGCCCCGGTGACGGTGACGTCCCGTGCGCCCTCGACGCCTCGGTCATCGACTGCCCCTCCCCTTGCCTGCGGTGCGGCGCCCCCGGGCCGCTGCGGTGCCGTGCGCAGCCGGCGGTAGCCCAGCAGCGCCAACGCCAGCCCCAGCGCACCCGCCACCGCGGGGACGGCGTACCCCGCCCGGGCCCCGGCCGCGTCCACGACCGAACCGGCGACCGAGGAGCCGAGGGCGACACCGACGCACAGGCCGGTGCTCGTCCACGTCATGCCCTCGGTCAGCCGCGCACCGGGCACGTGCCGCTCGACCAGGGCCACCGTGGTCACCATGGTCGGCGCCACGGACAGCCCCGCGACGAACAGCGCGGCGGCCAGGACCGGCAGGTTCCCGGCCAGTTGGAGCGGGATCATACTCACGGCCATCGCGGCGACCCCCACCACCCAGCGCCGGGCGACGGGCCCCCGGGGATGCAGCAGCCCGAAGACGGCCCCCGCGGAGCACGAGCCGAGGGCGTAGGTCGCCAGGACGACGCTCGCCGCGCTCCGGTGCCCGGTGGCCGCCGCGAAGGCCACCGTCACCACGTCCACCGCGCCGAAGATCACACCGGTGGCGACGAAGGTGGCCACCAGCACCCGCAGCCCGGGCGAGCGCAGCGCCGAGCCGCCGGAATGCGCGTCGTGCGGGTGCGGCGGCGGCTCGGTGGCGCGCTGCGCCGTCAGCCACCAGATGCCCACCGCCAGGAAGACGGCCGCCAGCAACGGGCCCGCCTCGGGAAACCACGCCGTGGACAGCCCGATCGACAGGATCGGGCCGATGATGAAGCACAGTTCGTCGACGACCGACTCCCAGGCGTAGGCGGCGTGCAGCAGCCGCGGCGAGCCGCCGTGGATCAGCGCCCAGCGGGCCCGCACCATCGCCCCGGTACTCGGCACGCAGCCGGCCGGCACCGCACAGGCGAACAGCGTCCAGTCCGGCCACCGCCGCTCCGCGCTCAGCAGCAGCACCGCCACGGCGGCCAGGGAGACCACCGCCGCGGGGCGCAGTACCCGCCGCTGCCCGTAGCGGTCCACCCAGCGCGAGACCTGCGGACCGAGCGCCGCGCTGGAGAGGGCGAGCGTCGCGGTGAGCGCCCCGGCCAGCCCGTAGCGGCCGGTGAGCGCGGAGACCATCGTGACGACCCCGACGCCCATCATCGACTGGGGCATCCTCCCCAGCAGGCCGGCCGCGGAGAAGGGCAGCGTTCCGGGGCGCCGGAAGATGGCGCGGTAGGGACTGGACAACGTGGGGCTCCGCGGTTCGGGGTGGGTCGGTGGAACGGTCGAGCAGGGCGGCTGCGGGGCTGCCGGCGCCGCCGCGGCGCCCGTCGGACGGCGGGCCCCCGGTGTCCCGCGCGTCCGTCCCCGACCCCTGTGGGTAAGGAGTGAGGGCAGCCGATACAGATTACCGGCAGCCGGGCTGCGGGGCACGACGGTTTTCCGCCCACCCCTGCCCAGGTGGCAGGATCGACGACATGCCCGAGACCCACCACGCCTCCCGTCCCACCGCGGACGGCACCACCCCCGCCCCCCGCCGGGACGCCACCGCGCGCCCCCGCACCGGTGGCGACCCAGCGCCCTATGACGCGCTCCTGCTGCTCTCCTTCGGCGGACCCGAAGGCCCGGAGGACGTCGTGCCGTTCCTGGAGAACGTCACCCGGGGGCGCGGCATCCCGCGGGAACGGCTCAGGGAGGTCGGGCAGCACTACTTCCTCTTCGACGGCGTCAGCCCCATCAACGCCCAGAACCGGGAGCTGCTGGCCGCCCTGCGCACGGCGTTCGACGAGGCGGGCGTGGACCTCCCGGTCCACTGGGGAAACCGCAACTGGGCGCCCTACCTGACGGACACGCTGCGGGAGATGACCCGGGACGGGCACCGCCGGGTGGCCGTGCTGGCCACCAGCGCCTACGCCTCCTACTCGGGCTGCCGCCAGTACCGCGAGAACCTGGCCGAAGCGCTGAACACACTGGCGGCCGAGGGACTGCGCCCGCCGCGGGTGGACAAGCTGCGCCACTACTTCGACCACCCGGGCTTCGTGGAGCCGATGGTCGACGGAGTGGTCGCGGCGCTGGCCGAGCTGCCCGCCGAGGCCCGCGCGGGCGCCCACCTCGCCTTCACCACCCACTCCATCCCGACCGCCGCGGCCGACACCTCCGGCACCCCGGCGCAGCACACCTCGGGCGGCGCGGGCGGCGCCTACGTGGCCCAGCACCTCCAGGTGGCGCGGCTGGTGGTCGAGGCGGTGCGGGAGCGGACCGGGACGGCGTACCCGTGGCAGCTGGTCTACCAGTCCCGCAGCGGGGCCCCGCACATCCCGTGGCTGGAGCCCGACATCTGCGACCACCTGGAGGAGCTGCACGGCCAGGGCGTACCCGGAGTGGTCATGGCACCCATCGGCTTCGTCTCCGACCACATGGAGGTCAAGTACGACCTCGACACCGAGGCCCGCGCCAAGGCCGCGGAACTCGGCCTGCCCGTCGCGCGCTCCGCGACCGTCGGTGCCGACCCCCGGTTCGCCGGCGCGGTGCTCGACCTCCTCCTCGAACGCGCCGAGGCCGAACGCGCCGCCGCGCAAGACGCCACCGAGCCCGCCGCGGGCGCCGTACGCCGCTGTGCACTGGGGGAGCTCGGACCCAGCCACGACGTGTGCCCCGTCGGCTGCTGTCCCGCCCGCACCCCGCGGCCCGCCGCCGCGGGCGCCGACTGGGACGGCCCCACGCCCTGACGCCGACGGGCCGCACCACCGCGGCCCGTCCCGCACCCCGCCCACCACGACCTCGGGCCCCACCGGCCCGGCCAGGGAGTACCGTGTCCGACCCGCTCCACGACGAACTGCTGGGCCTCGCACTGGACATCGCCCGTGACGCGGGCACCATGCTGCGTGAGCGCCGCCCCGCCGACCTCTCGGTGGCCGCCACCAAGACCAGTCCCATCGACGTCGTCACCGAGATGGACATCGCCGCCGAGGAACTCATCACCTCCTACCTGCGCAAGCACCGCCCCGAGGACGGTTTTCTCGGCGAGGAGGGCGCCGACGTCGAGGGCAGCAGCGGCGTGCGGTGGGTGATCGACCCGATCGACGGGACGGTGAACTACCTCTACGACCTGCCCTCGTGGTCGGTGTCGATCGCCGCGGAGTACCGGGGCGAGACGGTGGTCGGCGTGGTCGCCGCCCCCATGCGCGAGGAGGTCTACCACGCCGTCCTGGGCGGGGGTGCGCACCGCAACGGCGTCCCGGTCCGCTGCCGGCCCGCACCGCCGCTGTCCCAGGCCCTGGTCGGCACCGGTTTCGGCTACCTGGCCGAACGCCGCGCCGCGCAGGCCGAGGTGGTGCGCGCCCTGCTGCCCCGGGTCCGCGACATCCGGCGGGGCGGGTCGGCTGCCATCGACCTGTGCGACGTGGCCTGCGGCCGGCTGGACGCCTACTACGAGCGGGGCCTGAACCCGTGGGACATGGCGGCCGGCGACCTGATCGCCCGCGAGGCCGGGGCGCTGACCGGTGGCCGGCCCGGGCTGACCCCCTCCACCGAGCTCACCGTGGCGGCCTCCCCGGAGGTCTTCGGCGTCCTGCAGCCCCTCCTGGAGGAACTCGGCGCCTGGCACGACTGAGAGAGCGCCCGCGGGGCTGCTCCGGCGTCACGGTGCCCGAGCAGCCCCGCCAGCCCCGGGGACGCGGCAGGGCCCGGCACCGTGGGGACGGTGCCGGGCCCTGAGACGTCCGCGGGCTGCGTCAGGCGGTGACGGCCACGCCGTGCTCGGTGGCCAGCCGGCGCAGGTCCTCCAGCTCTCCCAGTTCCACCTCGACGAGGTGGTCGTCGCCGGAGGCGAGGGCCTGGTCGAGGTCGGCCTCGGTGTTCCTTATGCGCTGCAGGATGTCTGCGGTGAACGACTTCATGGTGCGCCCCCTCGTCGTGGGTCGGGTCGGTGGCACAGGCGTGCCCTGGGGGTCTCCAGCCGGTGGGGAACCGGGCGGAGGGAACGATCACGGCGTGGTTCCCGTCGCGCGGCGTCAGTCGCCCACGGCGTGCCGTGGCGCGGGACGTGATCGGGCGTGTGAACACGTCATCCCCACCGGCAACCTCACGGAAACCTCAGAATCCGGCCCCGAAGCAGAAGTTTTTCAGCCTGCCCGCCCGGGCCCCAGGAGCCCCGCAAGCCCCGGGAGCACGGCCCGCGCCGCCTGCCGGACTGTGCTCCTTACCGCCGGTTTACCGCTCTTCGGGGCAGGATGGAGAGGCTGTGTGAACATCGCCCGCTTCGTGCGGGGCCCCAGGAAAGGACCTACGACGTGCGCGTACTCGTCGTCGAGGACGAGCAACTGCTCGCCGACGCGGTGGCCACCGGGCTGCGCAGGGAGGCCATGGCCGTCGATGTGGTGTACGACGGTGCGGCGGCCCAGGAGCGGATCGAGGTCAACGACTACGACGTCGTCGTCCTCGACCGGGACCTTCCCCTCGTCCACGGGGACGACGTGTGCCGCAGGATCGTCGAGTTGGGCCTTCCCATGCGGGTGCTCATGCTGACCGCCTCCGGGGACGTCACCGACCGCGTGGCCGGCCTGGAGCTGGGCGCCGACGACTACCTTCCCAAGCCGTTCGCCTTCAGCGAGCTGACCGCGCGGGTCCGGGCGCTGGGCCGGCGCACCACCGTGGCCCTGCCGCCCGTCCTGGAGCGGGCCGGGATCAAGCTGGACCCCAACCGCCGCGAGGTCTTCCGCGACGGCCGGGAGATCCAGCTCGCGCCCAAGGAGTTCGCGGTGCTGGAGGTGCTGATGCGCAGCGAAGGCACGGTCGTCTCCGCCGAGCAGCTTTTGGAGAAGGCCTGGGACGAGAACACCGACCCCTTCACCAACGTCGTCCGGGTGACCGTGATGACGCTCCGCCGCAAACTCGGGGAGCCGCCGGTCATCGTGACCGTGCCCGGCTCCGGATACCGGATCTGAACCGCACGATGGCCCCCTTCTCCAAGGCGCCCCCGCCGCCTCCGTCCGTTCCCCCCAAGCCCGTCTGGGACCCGCGTCCCGCGCCGCGTCCGGCGCCGTGGCTGCGTCCCACCATCCGCATACGGCTCACCCTGCTCTACGGCGGGATGTTCCTCATGGCGGGCGTGGTGCTGCTCACGATCATCTACATCCTGGCGGCCAAGGCCCTGCAGTCCGGCAGCCAGTTGCCGCTGCGCGTCACCGGCTCCAACCTCACGGTCACCAGCGACACCTGTCCGGGGCTGGCGGACATCCAGAACAGCGGTCAGCTCACCCACGCGATCGCCGACTGCCTCAACCGGCAGCGGGCGCTGGCCCTCAACACGCTCCTGAACCGCTCCCTGGTGGCGCTGGTCGGCCTGACGGTGGTGGCGTTCGCCTTCGGCTACGCCATGGCCGGGCGGGTGCTCTCGCCGCTGGGCAGGATCACCCGCACCGCACAGCGCGTCGCCGGCTCCGACCTGCACCGCAGGATCGAGCTGGGTGGGCCGGACGACGAGCTGAAGGAGCTGGCCGACACCTTCGACGAGATGCTGGACCGCCTGGACCGTGCATTCGATGCACAGCAGCGGTTCGTGGCCAACGCCTCCCACGAGCTACGGACCCCCCTGGCCATCAACCGCACCCTGCTGGAGGTGCAGCTGGCCGATCCGGCGGCTCCACCCGAAGTGATGCAGCTGGGCAGAACACTGCTGTCCACCAACGAGCGCAGCGAGCAGCTCGTGGAGGGCCTGCTGCTGCTCGCCCGGAGCGAGAACAAGATTACCGACAAGAAACCGGTGGACCTCGCCGAGGTCGCGGGGCAGGCCGTGGACCAGGTGCGCGCCGAGGCGGACGAACGCGGCGTGGAGCTGCGCGGAGTGCGCCGGCAGGCCTTCGTCCAGGGCAGCGGTGTCCTGTTGGAGCGGATCGCTCTCAATCTCGTCCAGAACGCCGTCCGGTACAACGTGGCCGAGGACGGCTGGGTCGAGGTCTCCACCGAGCCCCGGCAGGGCTACACCGTCCTGACCGTCTCGAACACCGGACCCGTCGTACCCGCATACGAGGTGGAGAACCTCTTCGAGCCCTTCCGGCGGCTGCGGACGGAGCGGACCGGCAGCGACAAGGGCGTGGGGCTGGGCCTGTCCATCGTCAGGTCCGTGGTCAGGGCCCACGACGGCACCATCGTCGCCTCCCCGCGCGAGGGCGGCGGCCTGGAGATGCGGGTGACCATCCCGGTGTAGGTCCACCGAAAAAGGGCGCTCCGAAAAGCCTTCTATCCGCCGGAACGCCGACACGCCCGGAGGTTTCGCTGTGAGCGTAGAGGAGACCTTCCTCACGACGACCCTCCGGTGTGCGTTGTCTCACAGGCGTGTGTTTCCGGACAAATACTCTCTGTGATCATGACGGGCCGGGAATGGCAAGGAATATCCGGGTTTCCCGGTGGGTTGGTCACGGGAAGTACAGGAGGTGGCGTCTTCGGACCGGCCGAACCGACCGTGTACGGTCCTGTTCGCCATCCAACCGATCACCTCTTCAGAGGTCCGGTTGGGTGTCGATTGAGTAACAGACCTTGATGTGAGGCAAAATCTCCGCCTCAGGTCGGGCACAAGCCCGGCCTCTCACGCGTTACGTGCGCGGAGACACCGCAGACACCCAGAGGGGGAGAGCGACATGGCAACGGATTACGACACTCCACGCAAGACCGATGACGACCTCAACGAGGACAGCATCGAGGAACTGAAGTCGCGGCGGAACGACAAGTCCGCCTCGGCCGTCGACGTCGACGAGTTCGAGCAGGCCGAGGGCCTGGAACTGCCCGGCGCGGACCTCTCCAACGAGGAGCTGGCCGTCCGGGTGCTGCCCAAGCAGCAGGACGAGTTCACCTGCATGAGCTGCTTCCTGGTGCACCACCGCAGTCAGCTCGCCGAGGAGAAGAACGGCCAGCCGATCTGCCGCGACTGCGCGGCCTGACGGTCCGCGTGGACGACGCGAACCCGTTCCGCAAGGGTCGCAGGGGCGAGAAGGGCCCGGCGGCCGGCGCACGAACACGCCCAGACCAGGCGCCCGTGCCCGCCGACCCGACCGTCCAGCCCGCGGAACAGGGTGACCACGTACCGACCCGACGGGGCCGGGTGGCCTCGCTCGCCGCGCGTCTCACGCCCGGCGCCTCCACCACGCGCCGGGACCGCGGTGCGGGCGGGCCGGAGGACGAGAGCGTCGAGCACGTCGAGGACGTGGTGCGGGCCGAGCGCAGACGCCGCGTGCGTCTCGGCCTGGGCTCCCTGGCCGACCGCATCATCGAACTGGCCCCTCGGGTGCCGGTGCGGGACCTGGCCACGCTGCGCCGCCAGTTCCCCGACCGCACGCCCGAGGAGATCGCCGACCGGCTCGTCGCCGGAGCCGCACGTGCCACGGCGACGGTGGGGGCCGGAGTCGGCGCGGCGGCGATGCTCCCGACCCCGCCGGCCATGCCGGCCGAGCTGGCCGCCGAGGTCATCGGTATCGCCTCGGTCGAGATCAAGCTCATCGCCGAGCTCCACGAGGTCTACGGCCTGCGACCGGACGGCGGCCTGCGCCGGCGGAGCCTGGCCTACCTCTCGTCGTGGACGGAGGAACGCGGCATCGAGGTCACCCGGCCCTCCTCCCTCAACGCGGCGCTCGGCAGCCAGACCAGACGCCGGCTGCGGCAGCAGATCCTCAAACGCACCTTCCGCAAGCTCCCGGCCCTTGCCCCGTTCATGATCGGCGCGACCGTCGGCGCGGTGCTCAACCGCCGCGACACCCGGACCCTGGCGGAGAAGGTCAGAGCGGACCTGCGCAGACACCAGGTCCCCTGGGACGCCCTGCCGGCCGAGCGGAGCGGTTCCTTCAGCGAGGACGGGCCCGGCCAGGACGGCCCCGCCACGAGCCGCTGAGCGGCCCCGTACAGGCGGAACGGGCGGGTCCGGCCCCCCGGCGGCCCCGTGAGGCGACAGCCGCCACCGCCAGGCCCTGGCCGCACCGCCGACGCGCCGGCCGCCACCCCGCGGTCCGGCGCACCTGAGACCTCAGGCGACCTCAGGCGGACCGCACCTCGGCCCTGTCAGCCCGGGTTCCGCCGTCCCGGGCAGCGCGCCGTCCCGCTCAGGCCTCTTCCGCCACCGGCTCCGACGCGTCCTGCTCCACCACCGGCTGCTCCGGCGCGGGCTCCTCCGGCCTGGCCGCCTCGATCGCCGCGATCAGCCGCTTCGGGGTGCGCGTGGAGAGGTACAGGTAGGGCGTGGGGTCGGCCGGGTCCACCACCTCGACCCGGACGGCCGTCGGCACGTAGCTGCGCAGCAGCATGAAGGCCCTAGGGTCCGCCTTGTGGGTGCGCCAGGCCAGCGTCTCGCGGGGGTCCAGCGCCCAGGCCTGCCCCAGCGCCGTCACCGGCAGCTTCGCGTCACCGGCGACCAGCGAGTCCCCGACGACCCGCAGGCGCACCGAGCCGTAGGAGCTCACCACCACCGCCGCCAGGGCGGCGCCGCCGATCAGCCCGCCGAGCATGGGTGCCGTGCCCACCGGCATCAGGATCAGGGCGCAGGCCACGCCGACCAGAGCGGCGATCAGCCACCAGGAGCGGGGGGCGGTGAGGCGTTCCTCGTACGACTGCATGCGTCCAGCTTGGCACGGGGGCGCGTCGCGCCCGCGCGCGCGGGTAGGGTCTGCACTCGTGAGTGGACCCAACCGCGAAGAACCCGTCGGGAAGCTGACGCCGCCGCCCGAGGCGACCGCGCCCGTGAGGCACCCCGAGGCGCCGGCCCCGGGCGAGATCATCGGCGCGCACTACGAGTACTGCTTCGGCTGCGGCCCCGGCCTCGGTCACGGGCTGCACCTGGAGACGCGCGCCGGGGAGGGCGTGCGGGTCCGGGCCGAGTTCACCGTCCAGCCGGCCCACCAGGGGGCACCCGGCCTCGCCCACGGCGGAGTTCTGGCCACCGCGCTCGACGAGACGCTGGGCTCGCTCGGCTGGCTGCTGCGGACCATCGCCGTCACCGGCCGCCTGGAGACCGACTTCCTGCGTCCGGTACCCGTCGGCACCGTCCTCCACATCGATGCCGAGGTCACCGCGGTCCACGGCCGCAAGATCTACTCCAGCGCGGTCGGCCGGACGGGCGGCCCCGAGGGCCCCGTGGCCGTCCGGGCCGACGCCCTCTTCATCGAGGTCAAGGTCGACCACTTCGTCGAGAACGGCCGCAACGAGGAGATCCGGGCGGCCATGGACGACCCCGACCAGCTCCGCCGGGTCCGAGCTTTCGAGGTGAACCCGTGAGCCCCCGGCGACACCCCGTCGACGTCCTGCTGTGCCGCGTCGACCCGGACGTCCCCGTCCCCGGCTACGCACACCCGGGCGACGCCGGTCTCGACCTCGTCACCACCCAGGCCGCCGAGCTCGCCCCGGGCGAGCGGACCGTGCTGCCCACCGGCATCGCCATCGCGCTGCCCGACGGGTACGCGGCGTTCGTGCATCCGAGGTCCGGACTCGCGGCCCGCTGCGGAGTGGCGCTCGTGAACGCCCCCGGCACGGTCGACGCCGGGTACCGTGGAGAGATCAAGGTGATCGTGGCGAACCTCGATCCGCGCGAGACGGTGCGCTTCGCCCGGTTCGACAGGATCGCCCAACTGGTCGTCCAGCAGGTCGAGAAGGTGCGCCTCCACGAGGTGGCGGAGCTTCCCGGATCGGCCCGGGCCGAGGGCGGATTCGGTTCCACCGGTGGACACGCGGCGGTGGACGGTCCCGCGGCCTCAAACGGATACGCATCGGTCGGTTCCGACCAGGAAGGACAGTGACGTGTTCGGACGTCGCAAGAAGAACGAGGCTCCTGAAGAGTCGGCTGAGTCCACGGGTGCGGAGGACCTCCCCGGGGACGCGACGGACGAGCAGGCCGACACGGACGACGCCCACCGGGTGAACCTGCCTCCCGCGCCCCGGCCGGACGGTCCCTGGGACATCTCCGAGGTCTCCAAGCCCGAGGAGGGGCGCGTCGACCTCGGCGGCCTGTACGTCCCCGGTGTCGAGGGCATGGAACTGCGGGTGGAGGTCGCGGGTGACGCCATCGTCGCGGCGACCGTGGTGCTCCAGGACAGCGCCGTGCAGGTGCAGGCCTTCGCCGCGCCCAAGAACGAGGGCATCTGGGGCGAGGTCCGCGAGGAGATCGCCACCGGCATCACCCAGCAGGGCGGTGTCATCGACGAGATCGAGGGCCCCCTGGGCTGGGAACTCCGTGCCCAGGTGCCCGTTCCGCTGCCCGACGGCAAGGGCGGGGTCCAGGTCGTGCGCTTCGTCGGCGTCGACGGGCCCCGCTGGTTCCTGCGCGGCGTGATCTCGGGCCACGGCGCGGTCCAGCCCGAGGCCGCGGGCGTGCTGGAGCACGTCTTCCGCGACACGGTCGTGGTGCGCGGCGAGGGACCGATGGCCCCCCGCGACCCGATCGTCCTCAAGCTCCCCGACGACGCGCAGATGGTCCCGGACGGTGTCCAGCAGGAGACCGTCGCCGAGTCCCGCTTCAGCGGGGGAGTGGAGCGCCTGGAGCGCGGGCCGGAGATCTCCGAGACCCGCTGACCACCTGCTCCGCCGCGCAACCGACGGGCCGCCCCGCCACCGGGGCGGCCCGTCGCGCGTGTACGCCCCCCGCGCGGCCGGCAGCCTCCCTTCCCCGCCTGAGCCCTCCGCCGCGGAGACGGGCTGCGCACCGTCTTGACCGTCCGCGCATTGGCCCATACCTTCCGTGCGGCAGGTGTTCAGATGAACGCCTGCTGTTCATGTACGAGAACGCCCTCGCTCTGAGGTTCCTCTCGACAGGAAGGCGCAACGATGCGCAGAATCCTCCCACTCGCCCTCGGCGCCCTGCTGGCCGCACTCGTCACCGGCTTCCTGGCCGGCTCCCCGGCCTCGGCGACCTCCGCCCGCACCGCACCCCGGCAGCCGGCGCAGGTCAGGACCACCGCAGCCTTCACCCACCCCGGGGTCCTGCTGGACACCGCGCAGCTGGACTTCGTCCGGACGAAGGTGAACGCGGGCGCCCAGCCGTGGAAGAGCGCCTACGACGCCATGATCGGCAGCAAGTACGCCTCGCTGGACCGCGTCCCCAAGCCGCGGGCCACCGTCGAGTGCGGCTCCTACTCCAACCCCGACTACGGCTGCACCGACGAGCGCGAGGACGCGATAGCCGCGTACACCGACGCCCTGGCCTGGTACGTGACCCGCGACAGCCGCTACGCGCAGAAGGCCGTCCAGCTCATGAACGCCTGGGCCGGCACCCTCAAGGAGCACACCAACAGCAACGCCCCGCTCCAGACCGGCTGGGCCGGCTCCTCCTGGCCCCGCGCCGCCGAGATCATCCGCTACACCTACGACGGCTGGGCCGCCGCCGACGTCGACAAGTTCTCCACCATGCTGCGCAGCGTCTACCTGCCCGAGCTGATCAACGGCTCGAACAGCAACGGCAACTGGGAGCTGAGCATGATGGAGGCCGCCGTCGGCATCTCCGTCTTCCTCGACGACCGGAGCGACTACGACAAGGCCCTCACCCGGTTCGAGAACCGCACCCGCGCCTACGTCTACCTCGACTCCGACGGCGACCTGCCCAGGACGGTGCCCGGCAGCGGCCTGGACACCCGCGACGAGATCGTCAAGTACTGGCAGGGCCTGTCCACCTTCACCACCGGCGTCACCCAGGAGACCTGCCGCGACTTCACCCACACCGGTTACGGCATCTCCGCGATCTCCCACGTCGCCGAGACCGCCCGCATCCAGGGCCAGGACCTGTACTCGACCGACATCGGCGAGCGGCTGCGGCAGGCACTCGGCTTCCAGTCCAAGTACGAGCTGGGCGCCACCCCGCCGAGCTGGCTGTGCGGCGGCTCCGTCAACCGCGGCCTCGGCCCGGTGACCGAGGTCGGCTTCAACGCCCTCCACAACCGCCTCGGCATCGCCATGACCAACACCCAGACGCTCACCGAGCAGCAGCGCCCGGCGGGCAGCAACAACCTCTTCGTGGCCTGGGAGACCCTCACCCACGCCGGAAACCCGAACTGAGCCGCCGCGGGGCGGGACGAAAAGCTCCCCGTCCCGCCCCGCAGCCCCCGTCAGGGTCTCGTCAAGATGGGCTGACCAGTGGCTTCCGCCGGCCCGCGGCGGCCACCGGATCGGTATCGTCCCTCGTGGGGCACCCACCCCGGTAGGGGGACCGACCCGCACGAGGACGAACGATGGAGCCATGGGACGCGGCAGGCTGAGGATCTATCTCGGTGCGGCACCGGGCGTCGGCAAGACCTACGCCATGCTCTCCGAGGCCCACCGCAGGGCCGAACGCGGCACCGACGTCGTCGCCGGCCTCGTCGAACACCACGACCGGACCAGGACCGAGGTCATGCTCCACGGCCTGGAGCAGGTCCCGCCGGCCGCCCTGGAGTACCGCGGCTCCACCTTCCGCGAGATGGACGTCGACGCGGTGCTGCACCGGGCCCCGGCCGTCGCCCTCGTCGACGAGCTGGCCCACACCAACATCCCCGGCTCCCGCAACACCAAGCGCTGGCAGGACGTCGAGGAACTGCTCGCCGCCGGCATCGACGTGATCTCCACCGTCAACATCCAGCACCTGGAGTCACTCGGCGACGTCGTGGAGTCCATAACGGGCGTACGGCAGCGCGAGACCGTCCCCGACGAGGTGGTGCGCCGCGCCGACCAGATCGAGCTGGTCGACATGTCGCCCCAGTCGCTGCGCCGCCGGATGGCCCACGGCAACATCTACGCCCCGGACCGCGTCGACGCCGCCCTCTCCCACTACTTCCGGCCCGGCAACCTCACCGCGCTGCGCGAGCTGGCGCTGCTGTGGACCGCCGACCGGGTCGACGAGTACCTCCAGCAGTACCGCGGCGAGCACGACATCCGCTCCACCTGGCAGGCCCGCGAGCGCATCGTCGTCGGCCTCACCGGCGGCCCCGAGGGGCGCACCCTGGTGCGGCGCGCCGCCCGCATCGCCGCCAAGGGCTCCGGCAGCGAGGTCCTCGCCGTCTACATCGCCCGCAGCGACGGCCTGACCCCCGTCTCCTCCAAGGAGCTCGCCCTCCAGCGCACCCTCGTCGAGGACCTGGGCGGCACCTTCCACCACGTCATCGGCGACGACGTCCCCCACGCCCTGCTGGAGTTCGCCCGCGGCGTCAACGCCACCCAGGTCGTCCTCGGCTCCAGCCGGCGCAGGACCTGGCAGTACGTCCTGGGACCCGGTGTCGGCGCCACCGTGGCCCGGGAGTCCGGCCCCGACCTCGACGTGCACATCGTCACCCACGACGAGGTCGCCAAGGGCCGCGGACTGCCCCTGCCGCGCGGCGCCCGCCTGGGCCGGGCCCGCAACATCGGCGGCTGGGCGGCAGCGCTCCTCGGCCCCTGCCTGCTCACCCTCACGCTCACCCTCACCGCGGTGCACGACGGCCCCGGCCTGGCCAACGACGTACTGCTCTTCCTCTTCCTCACCGTCCTCGCGGCCCTCCTCGGCGGGCTGCTGCCGGCGCTGGCCTCGGCCGCGGTCGGGTCGGTGCTGCTCAACTACTTCTTCACCCCGCCCACCCACACCCTCACCGTCGCCGCCCCCAGCAACCTCGTCGCCATCGTGGTGTTCTTCGCGGTGGCCGTGGGCGTGGCCTCCGTCGTCGACCTCGCGGCCCGGCGCACCCAGCAGGCCGCCCGGCTGCGGGCCGAGTCGGAGATCCTCTCCTTCCTCGCCGGCAGCGTGCTGCGGGGCGAGACGACCCTCGACGCGCTGCTGGAACGCGTCCGCGAGACCTTCGCCATGGACTCCGTCGCGCTCCTCGAACGCGGCGGCGAGCCGACCAGCTGGGTCTGCGCCGGAAGCGCCGGCACCGCACAGGGCAGACCCGCCCCGGCCCGCCCCGAGGACGCCGACGTGGATGTCCCTGTGGGCGACACCATGGCGCTGGCCCTCACCGGCCGGGTGCTGCCGGCCGAGGACCGGCGGGTACTGGCCGCGTTCGCCGCGCAGGCCGCAGTCGTCCTGGACCGGCAGCGCCTCCAGGACGAGGCCCGGCGCGCCCGCGTCCTGGCCGAGGGCAACCGCATCCGCACCGCCCTGCTCGCCGCGGTCAGCCACGACCTGCGCACCCCCCTGGCCGGCATCAAGGCCTCGGTCTCCTCGCTGCGCTCCGACGACGTGGAGTGGTCCGCGCAGGACCAGGCGGAACTCCTCGCCGGCATCGAGGAGGGCGCCGACCGCCTCGACCACCTGGTGGGCAACCTCCTGGACATGTCGCGGTTGCAGACCGGGACGGTCACCGCCCTCATCCGCGGCACCGACCTCGACGAGGTGGTCCCGATGGCGCTGGGCGGCGTGCCCGAGGGCAGCGTCACCCTCGACGTCCCCGAGGAACTGCCGGTGGTCGCCGTCGACGCCGGCCTGCTGGAACGGGTCGTCGCCAACCTGGTGGAGAACGCCGTCAAGTACAGCCCCGGCGACACCCCCGTGCTGGTCGCCGCGAGCGCCCACGACGAGCGGGTCGAGCTGCGCGTCGTCGACCGCGGCCCGGGCGTCCCGGACAGCGCCAAGGACCGCATCTTCGAGCCCTTCCAACGTCACGGGGACGCACCCCGGGGCGCCGGCGTGGGCCTGGGGCTGGCGGTGGCCCGCGGCTTCGCCGAGGCCATGGCCGGCACCCTCACCGCGGAGGACACCCCGGGCGGGGGCCTGACCATGGTGCTCACCCTGCGGGTGGGGGAGGGCGCCGAGCCCGGCGAGGCCGCCGAGGCCGCGGCGGGCCTGCCGTGAGCCGGGTCCCCGCCCCGCGCCCCGCCCGGGCACCTTCGCCCGCCCCACCGCGCCCGCCCGCCGGCGGCCGCCCGTCACCTGAGAGGTCCCGATGAACCGGGTGCTGGTCGTCGACGACGAGCCGCAGATCGTCCGCGCGCTCGTGATCAACCTGAGGGCGCGCCGGTACGAGGTCGACGCCGCCGCCGACGGCGCCACGGCGCTCCAGCTGGCCGCTGCCCGCCACCCCGACGTCGTCGTCCTCGACCTCGGCCTGCCGGACATGGACGGCGTGGACGTCATCCGCGGCCTGCGCGGCTGGACCCGGGTACCGATCATCGTGCTCTCCGCCCGGCACACCTCCGACGAGAAGGTCGAGGCGCTCGACGCGGGCGCCGACGACTACGTCACCAAGCCCTTCGGCATGGACGAGCTGCTCGCCAGGCTCCGGGCGGCGGTCCGGCGCGCGGAACCGGTGGCCCCGGCGGACACCGCGGTGGTGGTGGAGACCCCCGGCTTCACGGTCGACCTGGCCGCCAAGAAGGTCAACCGCGACGGCAGGGACGTCAGGCTCACGCCCACCGAGTGGCACCTGCTGGAGGTCCTGGTCCGCAACGCCGGCCGGCTGGTGAGCCAGCGGCAGCTGCTCCAGGAGGTCTGGGGCCCCTCCTACGGCACCGAGACGAACTACCTGCGGGTGTACATGGCGCAGCTCCGCCGCAAGCTGGAGGCCGACCCCTCCCACCCCCGCCACTTCGTCACCGAGCCGGGCATGGGGTACCGCTTCGAGGCCGACCCGCAGTGACCGGACGCGGACGGCGGCGCGGCACGGCTCCCACCGCCCCGGGGCCGCGCGCGGCCCGCGCCCCCGGACCGGTGCGTGAGCGGGCGGTGGCCGCGGCCGGGCCCGCCCCGCGGCCCACCGGTTGTCCACAGGCTGCGGCCGTCCGTGATCCGGGGCGCGCCGCGCGGGTACGCTGACGGGTATGAGTGCCGAGACCCGTTCCGAGAAGCCGACCGGACGTCTGCGCCGGCTGCTCGACAGGCTGTCGTCCTCCGAGGAGGAGCTGCAGACCGCCGAGCTCCAGGAGGACGCCCGGGAGGCCGGATGCACGCGTATCTGTGACTGCGGGGACCGCCAGATAGTCAAGGTCACCGGCACGCTGCGGCACGTCACGCTCCGGCCCCGCGCCGGGGTGCCCGCCCTGGAGGCGGAGCTGTTCGACGGCTCGGCGCCGCTCCACCTGGTCTGGCTCGGCCGCCGGTCCATCGTCGGCGTCGAACCGGGCCGCAAGCTCATCGCCTCGGGCGTCGTCTCGGTCAGCCACGGACGCCGGGTGCTGTTCAACCCCAAATACGAGCTCCGACCCCTGGGACAGGAGTAGCCGGTGACGGCTCACGACAACACCGACAACGCACCGGGCCACCGCCCCGACGAGCCGCAGACCGGCCGGGACGGTACGGACGGAGCCACCAGGAGCACCTCCTCGGAGCTGACCGAGGCCGCGCTCTTCGAGGCGTTCGGCGGCGTGCGCGGCATGGTCGAGACGGTCGTCCCCGGACTGCTGTTCGTCTCGATCTTCACGGTGAACAAGGACCTGAAGTCCTCGGCGATCGCCGCGCTCGCCGTCTCCCTCGTCCTCGGCGTCGCCCGCCTGGTGCGCCGCGACACCGTCAAGCACGCCTTCAGCGGCGTCTTCGGGGTCGCCTTCGGCGTGGTCTTCGCGATGATGACCGGCAATGCCAAGGACTTCTACCTCCCCGGCATGCTGTACACGCTGGGGCTCGCCCTCACCTACATCCTCACCACCGTGGCCGGGGTGCCGCTGCTGGGCCTGATCCTCGGGCCCGTCTTCAAGGAGAACCTCTCCTGGCGCACCCGCAACCCCGGCCGCAAGAAGGCGTACGCCAAGTCGAGTTGGGCGTGGGGCCTGATCCTGCTGGCCAAGTGCGCGATCCTCTTCCCGCTCTACTGGTGGGCCGACACCACCCAGCTCGGCTGGATCCTCATCGCCCTGAAGATCCCGCCGTTCCTGCTGGCCGTCTGGCTGACCTACGTCTTCCTCGCCAAGGCCCCGGCGCCCATCGACGTCTTCGCCGAGATGGAGGCCGAGGAAGCGCGGAAGGAGGAGGCCGAGGCCCGCCGGCAGCGGGAGAGCGAGGAGGCGGTCCTCCAGGGCGCGGCCGACGACCTGCTGCGGGACCTCGCCACCCCGCCGGCCGAGGAAGAGCCGCCCGCCGCCCCCCGCGGCGGACCCCGCCACCGGCGCTGAGCACACCGACGACGACTGCCCGGCACCCACTCGGGGTGCCGGGCAGTCGCCTGTCTCCGGGGTCCGGCCGCGCCGGACCGGGTCACTGCGAGGCGCCGCCGCGGGCGTTCGCCCGGCGCTCGGAGAGCAGCTCCTCCAGCTGCTCCTCCCGGGAGGGCGCGGCGACGAACAGCAGCTCGTCGCCCACCTCCAGCACGTCCTCCTGGTTCGGCGTGAGCACCCGCTGGCCCCGGATGATCGTCACCAGCGCGGTGTCCTCCGGCCAGGTCACGTCCCCGACGCGGGTGCCGGCGTGCGCCGACTCCGGCGGCAGCGTCAGCTCCACCAGGTTCGCGTCGCCGTGGCTGAAGCGCATCAGGCGGACCAGGTCGCCGACGCTCACCGCCTCCTCGACCAGCGCCGACATCAGGCGCGGCGTGGAGACGGCGACGTCCACCCCCCAGGCCTCGGTGAACAGCCACTCGTTCTTGGGGTTGTTGACCCGGGCCACCACCCGCGGCACCCCGTACTCCGTCTTCGCCAGCAGCGACACCACCAGGTTGACCTTGTCGTCCCCGGTCGCCGCGATGACGACGTTGCAGCGCTGCAGGGCCGCCTCGTCCAGCGAGGTGATCTCGCAGGCGTCGGCCAGCAGCCACTCCGCCTGCGGCACCCGCTCCACCGAGATGGCGGTCGGCGCCTTGTCGACCAGCAGCACCTCGTGACCGTTCTCCAGCAGCTCACCGGCGATGGACCGGCCCACCGCACCGGCTCCCGCGATAGCGACCCTCATGCGTGCGCCTCCTCGGGCCCGCCCGCGAACGCGGCCTCCACCTGTGCGACCTCGTCGGTGCGCATCATCACGTGCACCAGGTCGCCTTCCTGCAGGACGGTCTGCGAGGTGGGCAACATCGCCTCACCCAGACGGGTGAGGAAGGCGACGCGCACGCCGGTCTCCTCCTGCAGCTTGCTGACCTTGTGGCCCACCCACCGGTCGGAGGTGTGGACCTCGGCGAGCTGGACCCCGCCGCTCGGGTCCCGCCACAGGGCCTCGGCCCCGGAGGGCAGCAGCCGGCGCAGCATCTGGTCGGCGGTCCAGCGGACGGTCGCCACCGTCGGGATGCCCAGCCGCTGGTAGACCTCCGCACGCCGCGGGTCGTAGATGCGGGCCGCGACGTTCTCCACGCCGAACATCTCCCGCGCCACCCGGGCGGCGATGATGTTGGAGTTGTCGCCGCTGCTGACGGCGGCGAACGCGCCGGCCTCCTCGATACCCGCCTCGCGCAGCGTGTCCTGGTCGAAGCCGACGCCGGTGACCCGGCGGCCGCCGAAACCGGAGCCGAGGCGGCGGAACGCGGTCGGGTCCCGGTCGACCACCGCGATCGTATGACCCTGGTTCTCCAGGGTCTGCGCGAGCGCTGATCCCACGCGCCCGCACCCCATGATGACGATGTGCATCGGCCCCTACCTCGCACCTTTCCTGTGCGTCCACTGCCCGCGAGCCGTGCACATGGACTGCCCGGCTCGCTCGGACGACAACGCTACCTGCCGCATGCCCGGCGCAGACCACTGCAGGAGGGTGGCGCTCCTGCCCGGCGCGTCAAGAACGCGTTAGGAATCCGTACAGGAAGCGCGAGTCCGTGCCCGCGCACCCCTCCTTCCGTACCCGCTTCCGCCCACCACGAACACCCCGCAGTCACCGTTCCGTCACCCTCGGTGCGCAAGTCCTCGCTCATTCCCGGGCGCAGACCCCCGTGACGAACGCCACCGCACCCCCGCGCGCCCCCGCCCGCCCCCCACCGGGCACCCCGGCCCCGCCTGGCCGGACCGGTGTGCCACCAGGCAGGACGCGGCCAAGTCCCGCCCCGCGCACCGCCGTCGGCAGGGGCAGGGACCGGGCCGTGGAACGGCACGCGGGACCGGCCCCGCCCGCCCCCGGCGCCGCCCGGAACCAGGGGGTGGATCACGGGCCGCAGGCGGGTGGGCGTCAGCACGGCTCGGGGCTTAGCATCCTCTGCGTGTCCAAACTGACCGACGTGCCCAAACGGATTCTGATCGGGCGCGCACTACGTAGTGACAAGCTCGGCGAGACGCTCCTACCGAAGCGCATCGCACTCCCCGTCTTCGCCTCGGACCCCCTGTCGTCCGTGGCGTACGCCCCGGGAGAAGTGCTGCTTGTCCTGTCCATCGCGGGCGTGTCGGCCTACCACTTCAGCCCGTGGATCGCCGTCGCGGTGGTCGTGCTGATGTTCACGGTGGTCGCCTCCTACCGGCAGAACGTCCACGCCTACCCCAGCGGTGGCGGCGACTACGAGGTGGCCACCACCAACCTCGGCCCCAGAGCGGGTCTGACCGTCGCCAGCGCCCTGCTGGTCGACTACGTCATGACGGTCGCGGTCTCCATCGCCTCCGGCGTGGAGAACCTCGGCTCGGCCATCCCCTTCGTCGTCCAGCACAAGACCCTCTGCGCCATCGCGATCATCGTGCTGCTGACGGTGATGAACCTGCGCGGCGTGCGCGAGTCCGGCAAGCTCTTCGCCATCCCGACCTACGTCTTCGTCGCCGGCGTCTTCCTCATGATCCTCTGGGGCGCCTTCCGGGGTCTGGTCCTCGGCGACCACATGGAGTCGCCGACCGCGCACTACACCATCCACACCGAGCAGACCGGACTCGCCGGCTTCGCGCTCGTCTTCCTGCTGCTGCGCGCCTTCTCCTCCGGCTGCGCCGCCCTCACCGGCGTCGAGGCCATCAGCAACGGCGTCCCGGCGTTCCGCAAGCCCAAGTCGAAGAACGCGGCCACGACCCTCGCCCTCATGGGCGGCCTCGCCGTCACCATGTTCTGCGGCATCATCGTCCTGGCGCTCACCACGCACGTCCGCATGGCCGAGAACCCCGCCAAGGACCTGCTG
Organism: Streptomyces sp. NPDC059740; assembly: GCF_042733155.1. Taxonomy (NCBI): domain Bacteria; kingdom Bacillati; phylum Actinomycetota; class Actinomycetes; order Kitasatosporales; family Streptomycetaceae; genus Streptomyces; species Streptomyces sp. NPDC059740. Next base: position 24,253 of record NZ_JBHWGP010000020.1, read on the forward strand.
CTCAACGGGCACCCCGTCGGCTCGGGCTACACCCAGAACCCGGTCATCTCGCAGGTCGCCGAGGCCGTCTTCGGCAGCGGCTCCTTCCTCTTCGTGGTCCTGGCCGCCGCGACCGCGCTGGTCCTCTTCCTCGCGGCCAACACCGCGTACAACGGGTTCCCGCTGCTCGGCTCGATCCTCGCCCAGGACCGCTACCTGCCCCGCCAGCTCCACACCCGCGGCGACCGGCTCGCCTTCTCCAACGGCATCCTGCTGCTCGCCGGCGCCGCCGCGATACTCGTCTACATCTACGGCGCGGACTCCACCCGGCTGATCCAGCTCTACATCGTCGGCGTCTTCGTCTCCTTCACACTCAGCCAGATCGGCATGGTCCGGCACTGGAACCGCCACCTGGCCGTCGAGAAGGACGCCGCGGTCCGCCGCCGCATGCACCGCTCCCGCGCCATCAACGCCTTCGGCGCCACGCTCACCGCCATCGTGCTCGTCGTCGTCCTGCTGACGAAGTTCACGCACGGCGCCTGGGTGGCCCTGCTCGGCATGTGCATCTTCTACGTGACCATGACGGCCATCCGCCGCCACTACGACCGCGTCACCGAGGAGATCACCCCTGAGGACACCGACGACTCGGAGGTCTCCCGGCCCTCCCGTGTCCACTCCATCGTCCTGGTCTCCCGGCTGCACAAGCCGACGCTGCGGGCGCTGAACTACGCCACGCTGATGCGCTCGGACTCCCTTGAGGCCGTCAGCGTCGACGTGGAGCCCGGAGACACCCGGGCCCTGCGCGAGGAGTGGGAGCGCCGCAACCTCGACGTCCCCCTGAAGGTCCTCGCCTCCCCCTACCGCGAGATCACCCGGCCGATCATCGACTACGTGAAGTCGCTGCGCCGCGAGAGCCCGCGGGTGGCCGTCTCCGTCTTCATCCCGGAGTACGTCGTCGGGCACTGGTACGAGCACCTGCTGCACAACCAGAGCGCGCTGCGCCTGAAGGGACGGCTGCTGTTCACCCCGGGCGTCATGGTGACCTCGGTGCCCTGGCAGCTCGACTCCTCCGAGGTGGCCAAGAAGCGGGCCCGCAAGCGCGCCGAGTGGAACGCCCCCGGCGCCGTCCGCCGCGGACCCGTCAACCACCCGAAGAAGGAGAAGGCGGCGGGCGCGAAGTAGCGCAGTGCGCACCCGCCGCCGGCCACCGCCCGGCCGGCGGCGGGTCCCCGCACGCCCCCGTAGACTGGAGGGCCGGCACCCCGCCGCCCCCGCAGGCGGCCCACCACGCCGGCACCACCACCCCCGATCGCAGGAGTACTCCCGCATGCCGCAGCACGAGAAGCCATCGCTGGTCGGCGAGGAGTACCGGGTCGAGGTCGGGCCGGTCGCCCACGGCGGCCACTGCGTGGCCCGCACCGAGGACGGACAGGTCCTCTTCGTCCGCCACACCCTGCCCGGCGAGCACGTCGTGGCCCGCGTCACCGAGGGCGCGGCCGGCGACCGCTTCCTGCGCGCCGACGCCGTCGAGATCCTCACCCCCTCCAAGGACCGCGTCGAGGCGCCCTGCCCGTTCTCCGGCCCCGGCAGGTGCGGCGGCTGTGACTGGCAGCACGCCAAGCCCGGGGCGCAGCGCCGGCTCAAGGGGGAGGTGGTCGCCGAGCAGCTCCAGCGCCTCGCCGGCCTGACCCCCGAGGAGGCCGGCTGGGACGGCACCGTCGAGCCCGCCCCCGGCGACAAGGTGGCCCCCGGCGAGGTGCCCGCCTGGCGCACCCGCGTCCAGTACGCCATCGACGACGAGGGCCACGCCGGCCTGCGCAAGCACCGCTCCCACGACGTCCAGCGCATCGACCGCTGCCTGATCGCCGCCCCCGGGGTCAGCGAACTCGGCGTCGAACACCACGACTGGCCGCAGACCGCCGCCGTCGAGGCCGTGGCCGCCACCGGCTCCCACGACCGCCAGGTCGTCATCACCCCCACCCCCGGCGGGCGCCTCCCCCTCGTCGAACTCGACCGCCCCGTCTCGGTCCTCCGCGTCGACGACTCCGGCGCCCGCCCCGGCAGGCCCCCGGCCGTCCACCGGGCCCACGGCCGCCCCTTCGTCCGCGAGCGCGCCGCCGACCGCACCTGGCGCGTCTCCGCCGGCGGCTTCTGGCAGGTCCACCACAAGGCGCCGGAGCTGCTGGTCGAGGCCGTCATGCAGGGCCTGATGCCGAAGAAGGGCGACATGGCCCTGGACCTCTACTGCGGCGTCGGCCTGTTCGCGGGCGCCCTGGCCGACCGGGTGGGGGAGAAGGGCGCCGTCCTCGGCATCGAGTCCGGCAAGCGCGCCGTGGAGGACGCCCGCCACAACCTCGCCGACAACGACCGCGTCCGCATCGAACAGGGCAAGGTCGAGGCGGTACTCCCGCGCACCGGCATCGACTCGGTGGACCTGGTCGTCCTGGACCCGCCGCGGGCGGGCGCCGGCCGCTCCACCGTCGAGCACGTGGCCGCACTCACCCCGCGCCGCATCGCCTACGTGGCCTGCGACCCGGCGGCACTGGCCCGCGACCTGAAGTACTTTGCGGGGGCGGGGTACGGGGCTCGGCGGATGCGGGTTTTTGATCTGTTTCCGATGACGCATCATGTGGAGTGTGTTGTGATCCTTGAGCCGGTGTCGAAGAGCTCCTGAGCTGCGGTTTTGCGCATGCGCAGCGACTCCTGGGCCAACCCGGCGAGGGGGGATGCCTGGGGCGGTGCACCTACCAGCCCTCCGTCGCTCGGCGTGATGCCAAAGATGACGACTTCTCGCTGGTTCTTCCGGGGTGCCGTGACCACCGGACTCCAGGTGACCCGGGTGCCTCGGAGCGGCCGACTCGCGTTCCACGGAGCCCCTACCATCTGCGCCGGGGCAGTGACGGGCTCACCGAGTGCAGGACCGCGCGGTGCCCTCGCTGCGCCGGCACTACCGGCGATCCGCACGGTTGACGTGCTCCCCGTGGAAGGTCAGCCCGGCAACGGTGCCGGACTGGACGACGGGGCCGTGCTGGACTCCGCCGCTGATGCGGTTGTCCACGGTGCTCCGGCTGTCTGCCACGGACGCCGAGAGCTGAAGTAACGAGACCAGCAGGGCGCGCAGGGCCTCGCCGCTGCCGTCGTCGGCTTCCGCGAGCCGGCGCAGACGGTCACCGTATCGCCTGCTGATCTCGCGGGCGTTCCGTTCGCGGTCCGTGGCGTCGGCCGTGAGGAGCCGGGTCCTGGAGTCCTGGAGGTCGTCGAACGTGTCGGGGTCTGCTCCTGTGCGGGTCAGGTACTGCCCGACGAGCTCCCGGGCGCGTGTCCAGGAGTCGGTGACCATGAGGGAGACCAGTGTGGTGGCGCCCGATGCCGCGAGTACGGCCAGTTCGCTGTCCATGTTTCTTCTCCTAGGCGAGAGGGGAGCCGGAGGCGGGAGCCTCGTCGTCATCCAGAGCGGGGGACGCCGGCGGATCGAAGTGGTGCTGGATCTCCTCGGCGGTCTCGTGGCGGTTCTGCTCCTCGATGAGGCCGGCGATCTGTGCCGCGAGCATGGGACGTCGTACGTCTCCCTCGGTAAAACCGATGCTGTCGAGAAAATCGGAGAGAAGCATGGTGGCTTTCCCCCGTCCCTGCGGCGCTGAGGGAGGCCCCGCCTCGGGAAATTCCGGCGTCGTCGGCTCGCCGGTCTGCTGAGAGATCAGATCCCGAAGTCGTTCGGGAATGTCGGTGTCATTGGCTGCCGAGGTGAGCTGAGCGAGCAGGGCCAGGTCGTTCACCGTACGTTCAACATGCTCGTCGTTTCTCGCCAGCCACCAGACCACCGCGCTGCCGGTGTCCTTGAGGACGTCCTCGCCCAAGTACTGTCGCTTGTTCTGCTCGTACTTGCGCTGGTGTGTCCAGACCGCCTCGTCTTTGCGCACGGAGGCGAGCTTGTCGAGGCGCTCCTGGTCCTGCTGCACCAGGACGAGCCGGATGTCCTCCGCCATCGCATGGAGGTGCCCGGTGGATTCAGGCATCATCCGGCTGAGGGCGCCGGACAGTTCCTGCTCGACGAGGGAGGACCGGACCGGTTCTCGTTGCTCGGTGATGTCGCGAGCCCGCTTCAGGACCGCGTCGACGGCGAGGCCCGCCGGGTTGAGAACGGGGGCACCTGCGGGAGCGCCAACGAGGTACCAGCGCACCGTGGCGGAGAAGACGAAGTCGTAGTCGGCCCATTTGCTGGGCAGCACGACCTGGCTGACGCGGTGTTCCGTGCGTTCCACGGGGGCGGCTGTGAGCTGCTCCTCGAAAGCCACCGGTACCGCGCCGCGGCGCATCGCGGCGAACCGGAAGGCGGCCGCGGGTACGACGAGCAGCAGCACTGCCAGCAGTGGCCAAGTCCACGCGGGCCACCGCTGCGTCAGACCGACGATACTCAGCAGAAGACCGCTCAGAACGGTGAGGAAGACGGTTGTGGTTTTCCGTGCGGTGGTCATGGTCGAGTGCCCCTGTGTGAGGTCGTCGGCGGTGCGGCCCGAGCGATGTCCTGTGCCGCGCTGATCTTGTGGAGCAGCAGACCGGTCGTCTCCGCGGCCCGCGCAACGTCCCCCCGAGCGGTGCGCTCGGCGTCGCGGGCGCACGCGTACAGCAGAGCGAAGACCTTGCCTCGCTTCTCCGTGCACCGCTGTGCCGCGCTGACCAGGAGGTCGAGCAGAAGCACGCCGTGCGGTCCGGTGTCGGCGGCCGCCCAGTGGAACCAGCGTCGTGCATGGGCCTGCCACTGCGGAGGCGGCAGCTCGGTCAGTACTGCGTGCCAGCAGGTTGTCAGGGAGTGCTGCGTGCCCTGCTCGTCGACCAGCGCGTGCGAGGGGCCGGCGCGGAGCATCAACCGCTCCGGATCACTGGCCTGGAGGAAGATCCCGAGATTGGCGAGTGAGAAGTCGGAACGGGCGAGGCGGTCGAGCAGCACGCGGTGCAGCCTGCGGCTGCGCCCCACCAGATCGCACAGGGCCTGCCGGGCCCGCGTCGTACCGCGCTCACGCCTGGCCAGGTGGTGGAGTCTCACCAGGGCTTGATCGGGATGACTGGTCGCGAGGACGTCGGCGCAGACGCGGACCAGTACTTGCGCGAGCTCCCCCTTGAGGGGACGGCTGGCGCACCACTGGTACATCTGCTCGCGGAAATCCCTGGCGTGCACCGGATCCGCCAGACCGCAGGTGAGCGCATGAACGGCCGCTTCCAGGCGAGGTCTGCTCGATGCACTGGTGCTCCAGCGTTCGACGAGGGCCCCGAGGCCGTCTGCCCGTCCGGTCCGCAAATACTCACCGGCCACCCGTTCCACCAGGCCGTCGCGGACGACGGCAACGACGTGCGGGTCGTTCAGCTCCACCACACTCGCCACCCAGGTGCCGAGGTGGGGGCGGAGATCGGGCATGTGGTCCCAGAAATGGGCACGCACGGCGGCGTCGAAGTCCAGCCTTTCGAAGCGGACCTGTCCACTGCGGGTGGCTGTGGCCGCGATCTCGTGGAGTCGCTCGGCGAGATCCCGGTATAGCAGAGGTGAGTCATCCTCCGACGGAGACCCGACGGTGCTCAGCAGCTTCTCGGCCGCGAGGTGAACGACATCGGCATGCGCCCCGTGCAGCATCGCTACGGTGATCAACAGAGCCCGTTGCGGCGCCTCCCGCAGCGTGGCGACGAGTGCGGCGGCTTCCCGGCGGCCGTCGTTCCGCGCCCGTCCGGCCGCCTCACACCACTGGCCGAATTCGTCCCCGGGCTGCCCGGCCTCGCGTGCCCGGCGTACCAGGTCGGCGAATTCCGCAATCTCGCGCATCGGCCTGGCCACCGTCAGGAACCCCGCGACGGTCTTGTCCTGACGGAGATACTGCTCAGGTGGCACACCGTGCAGACGCAGATGCCGGCGGAGAACACCGATACCGGATGGCCGTTCGAGCACCACTCGGCAGTACTGTAGGTCCGGGTCGAGCACGCCGCGGTGCGGCATGATCACGACCAGGTGCGCCCGCTGCTCGTGCACGGCCTTGCGCAGCGCCGGGAGGTCGGCTTGGGCTGCGGCCCAGCGGCCGTCGTCCGCGGAGGACAGATCCAGTAACAACTGATCACCGGTCCCGACCAGCGCGGGGTCCTGGAGGGACAGCTCGCCTGTCTCACCGGGCAGGAGTTCGTGGAAGACACCGCTGTCCCGGTGGTGCTCGTGCAGCAGTACGCGGGCCACAGCCGATCGGCCGCTGCCCGGGACACCGTCCAGGATGACGGTGCCGGAGTCGGCGAGTACGGCACGAGCCTCGCCCATACCCGACGGAGCGACCAGTACGTAGCGCAGGCGGCGGAGCTGGTCCTCGGCGACACGACGGAAAGCCGGTTTGTTCGAGTCCTGTAGCTGTGAGCCGATGTAGACGTCGCCAGGCCCCGTGACCGTGACGCCTGAGTCCCGTACCCATGTGCCGGTGTGCTGGTTCACCGATCCTTGTCCTCCTGGCCGTCCCGCTCACCGAACCGGTGCTGGACAGGGCCGTGGTGGTCGCCCTCGAAATAGGTCATCCCGTCACCTGAGAAGTGACGGTCGCCCGAGACGTGACGGGAATGGGAATAGATGTTGCCGTTCCCGGTGTGGACAGGGCCGTGGGCGCCCTTGACGACCGTGCCGACGTCACCGGCGAAGTCACGGCTCTGTACGGCTGTACCGTTCACGGTCCCGACGGAGTTGGTCACGTTGCCCGGCGTGGGCATCCCCGCCTCCGCCCCGGGCCGGTCGTCGAGGCCGGGAATCAGGTCAGTCATCAGATCACCGATGCGCGTCACACACATGTCGGTGTCGCCGGAGTCGAACCGGATGGACTGGAGATCGGCGAGCCGTCGCAACGCGGGCGGAAGATCGGACTTACTCAGTCGGCTGGTGTTGCGCCCGTCCAGGACGGGGACCACGGGGACCTCGCACTTGAAAGCCTCCTCGATCTCCTGCCGCACCCAGTCCTCGGGATCCTCCAGCTTGTTCCGGAAGTTCGTCCAGTCCGGTCCGATGACGACCAGGCATACGGAGCTGCGGCGCACCGCGGTCAGTAGCCGTTCGGGCCAGCTCTCTCCGGGGACGATGGATTGTGACGCGTGGAAGGCGTGTCCCGGGCCGAAGCGGTGCGACAGTCCTTGACGGAGCAGGGCCGCGGTCTTCTCCCCGTCTCCGGTGCGGTAGTTGATGAAGATGTCGCTCATGACGGTGTCTCCTCGTGAGGGGTGATCGGGCGTGACAAGGTGCCGAGCCGCGGTGCCAGTCGACGTACGGGTGGGTGGTCCGGGTAGCGGCTCAGGACCCGGACGAGTCGTCGGAGATCGATCGTGACGGTCGCCGAACGGACCGCCGTCACACCGTCGAGTAGTGGCTCCGTCAGCGCGCACGCATGGTCGATCTCGCCGGCGGAGGCATAAGCAAGCGCGCGACGTACGCCGTACCGCACCTGCGTACGCACCGCGTCGGCGCCGACCTGAGCGAGCTGACGATCCAGTTCCTCACCGGCCTCGCCCGGTCGCCCGAGATCGACGAGGCACCAGCCGGTGACCATGCCGACCGAATCGGGCAGATGGATGGAGCCGATCACCGGATCGTCGTCACCGTCGTTCGGGCGGGTGAGCAGAGTGCGAGCCCGGTCCAGAGCATGGAGACAGGCGTCGACATCACCAGCGAGGGCATGCCCCTGCGCTTCACGCTGTGCGGCGAGACCGCGGATCCGTGACGGAAGCACGCCGATCTGCGCCCGCCGGGCCAGCGAAATCGTCTGCTCGGCGTCCTCCCGGTACAGCGTGACCAATGCCCTGCGGACCAGCGCGTAGCCGGCCAAGGCCTGATCACCGCCGGTGGTGGCCAGATCGACCGCACGCTGCGTCCACCACAGCGCCGCACGCTCGTCCCCGGTCTCCTGCACCAGCCAACCCACGTATTCGGCGTACCGGGAACCGAGCGCCAGTAGGCGACGCCTGGTGGAGCTGTCGCTCTGCGCCGACAGCTCCCGCAGTGTGTGTGTCTGCGTGATCAGTGCGGGCAGGAGCAGGCCGGGTTCCACGGCCTGACCGAGCCTGCGGTAGTGCGTGAACAGTGAGCGCGAGACTTCCAGCATGTCGGCGCCGACGGCTGGGGAGGCCGGACTCGATCCGCCCGATCTCCAGGTCATCAGCGAGGCGACACCGGCGTTCAGGACTTCGCGTCGGCCCAAGGGCTCAAAGGAGCTCGGGCCGTCCGATGACAAGCGCATCATCCAGTTCTCCTCCTCGACTCGGCCTGGCGCCGACACGGCAGGTAAGTCGACAGCGGCAGGGGTGCTCAGGGCGATCAGTGCCCCATCGGCACCGAGTGCGGCGTCGCACAGCCGCGCGAGGTCACGGCTGGGTGCCTTGATGCCCCGCTCGACCTTGCTGAGCTGCGCTTTGCTGTAGTGCACGAGACCGGACAGGTCCGTCAGGCTCAGCCTGGCCTCCAGACGCCGTTTCCTCAGTTCCTCGCCGAACGGGGTGGACGGATGTGGCACAAGAACCTCCCAAGCCCGGTCGTCCGGGCCGAGGCGGTACTGCACGCAAGAGTGCGGTGCCGACTCCCGGACGGACAAGACGATCGAAGCTGTTTCCCGTTTCCTTCTCCGACGGCGGGACGCGGCAAGCCTCGCCAGCGAAATCCGACATCACTGAATCCTTCGGGGGTGAGCTCTGCGTACGCACAGGGGCGGACCGATGTGGCTCCACGAGCGGGAGGCTCCGTACCGGTGGGGGCGCGCTGCGCACCACGGGTCGGTACCATGCGTCAGAGGTCCGGTGCCGACCCGACGTAGAGCCGTGATGCTCCTTTGACGCTCCGTGTGTCGGCGGCTCTCGACCGAACTCACGGCTCGCTCTGACGAATGGTTTAGGCCTCAGCGCCAGGGTCGGCACCCTCCCGATGACGCATCATGTGGAGTGTGTGGTGGTTATGGAGCCTGCTGCAAAGGGGCTCTGACCTGCGGATTTCCTGGGGTGATCGGGCGTAGCCGGTCGTGCTCGGCTTGTTTCCGATGTGCGCGAAGTGGAGCACGCCGCCTGCCGACCCAATGCTCCTGACATGCCTATCCGACCCGTGACGGGAAGGCGGGCGAGTGGTGCCACCGAAATTTCGCAGAGTGTGCGCAAGGCGGCCCTGACGATCTTGTGTTGTTCGCTTTGTCTGCTTTGACAGGGGCGTCACCCTGTGCATGAGGCGGCATGCGGTCCGTGCGTGGAGTTGCACGGAGGGCGGCAAAGGGCGACTCGTATGTGACAGCAAAAGGGGCCGGAGAACGCGAGCGGACGGGGTGCCGGATCCGTACGGTGACCCGGCTCTCCTGACCTCTGCCAGGACGGAGGGCCACGACGCCGCCCCCGGCCGGGAACGCAGTCGGCTGCGGAGTTGTCTCGAAGCGGTTGTCGCGGCCCGTCCGACGCCGGTCACACCACGGTCGCCTTCAACGCCGTCTACTTCGGGTGCGAGCTCGGCGGCGACGGCTGCGGCGGAAGCCCGCTGTGCCTCGACGACCTTCCCGTCATCGCCTCCGTGAGTGCGCTCCCGTGCTCCCGGTCGGTGCCATGGTGTGTGTCGGCAACGGGATCGGACCTGCTCGACGCCGGAAGCGTCTACCGGGAGGGTGCAGGTCCCTTGGTCCCGCATGTGCAGGTGTGGTGCCGCGACTCGCCCCGCAGCCTGGTGAGGACGTCCCGGCACAGGGCACTGCTCACCCGCCGAGCAGCTGACATGCGGATGCCCGGGCTGGTGGGCGACGCCTGACGGTGCTTGGGCCGTGGGGGTTGGAGGCAAGTCCCACCGTGTCCGCCGTCATGCAGTGCGCGGCAGGACCGCGCCGGTCACCGGCCTGGGCACGGAAGCATGCTCCCTGCCGGAGGGGCCGGGGGCCTGTGGGGGCCAGGCCCCGCCGACCCTGCCGGCCCTGCCGTGACGGGTCATAGCTGGGCGCCGATTCCGGTCAGTGCCCGGACCTCCATCTCCGCATGCTTGTCCGGGTCGGAGGGGCGCCGGCTGAACACGGTGCCGAGGTATCCGCAGACGAACGAGAGCGGAATCGACACGATGCCGGGATTGGTGAGCGGGAAGCAGTGGAAGTCGACGCTCGTGATGATCGACGTGGGGGTGCCCGAGACCGCCGGTGAGAAGATGATGAGCACGAGGCAGGACACCAGGCCGCCGTAGATGCTCCACAGCGTCCCCGAGGTGTTGAAGCGTTTCCAGTACAACGTGTAGAGCATCGTCGGCAGGTTGGCGGAGGCGGCGAGCGCGAGGGCGAGTGACACGAGGAAGGCGACGTTCTGACCGTCGGCCACGATGCCGCCGATGATGGCCAGGAGACCGGTCACGACCGCTGTGATGCGGGCCACCCGCACTTCGGACCGGGGATCGGCATTACCGCGCCGCATCAGGTTGGCGTAGACGTCATGGGCGAACGAAGCCGAAGCGGCCAGGGTCAGACCGGCCACGACCGCCAGAATCGTCGCGAAGGCCACGGCCGAGACGATTCCCAGGAGCGCGACTCCACCGATACGGAAGGCGAGCAGCGGCGCTGCGGAGTTCTCCCCGCCCGGGGCGTGAACGATCGCGTCGGAGCCGACCAGGGCGGTGGCACCGTAACCGACGACCAGGATGCCCAGGTAGAACGTGAACATCGACCAGGAGCACCACACCACCGACCGGCGGGCCTCCTTGGCGTTCGGCACGGTGTAGAACCGCATCAGCACGTGCGGCAGGCTTGAGATGCCGAGGACCAACGACAGGGCCAGGGAGACAAGTTCGATCTTGCTCGTCGCGTTCTGGCCGTACAGGCTGCCCGGCTCGAGCAGTCGCCCGCCCAAGGGACTGTGCTCCGTCGCCTGTTGCAGGAGCGCGGAGAAGCTGAATCCGAACTTGCCGATGAGGAACACGCTGATGAAGGTGACGCACACCAGGAGCAGGCCGGCCTTGATGATCTGCACCCAGGTCGTGCCCTTCATTCCCCCCACCAGCACGTAGAGCAGCATGATGACGCCCACGCCGCAGATGAGCAGCGCCTGCCCGCCCCGTGTGTGCACGTCCAGCAGCAAGGCGATGAGCCCACCGGCGCCGGCCATCTGGGCGAGCATGTAGAAGAACGTGATCACCAGAGTGGCATTGGCCGCCGCGGCCCGCACCGGACGCTGCTTCATGCGGAACGCCATCACGTCACCCACCGTGAACCGCCCGGTGTTGCGCAGCCTCTCACCGATGAGCAGGAGGGCGACCAGCCAGGCGACGAGCCATCCGACGGAGTAGAGGAACCCGTCATAGCCATGGACGGCGATCGTCCCGGAGATTCCCAGGAAGGAAGCGGCGGAGAGGAAGTCGCCAGACATCGCGATGCCGTTCTGTACACCGGTGAAGGCGCTGCCGGCAGCGTAGTAGTCGGATGCCGTCTGGTTCTTGTTGGTGACCTTGTAGACGATGAAGAGAGTGATGAGGACGAATATCAGGAACACGCTCAGGTTGAGCATGGGGCTGCCAGTCGCGCCCGCGGCGATCTGCCGTGTCATTCCTTGTCGACTCCTGCCAGTTCGTGGATTCTGTCCACTTCCGTATCAAGCTTCTTCCGGGCGAAACTCCGGTACGCCAGGACGATCACGACCGTGGAAACGAACTGCAGCAGACCGAGGATGGTGCCCGCGTTGATCTCGCCTGCGACCTTGTGGCTCATGAAGTCGTGCGCATATGCGGAGAGCAGAGCGAACGTCATGTACCAGCAGAAGAAGAGTGCACTCATCGGGAACACGAACAACCGGAGCCGTCTGCGCAGCCGGACGAACTCCGCACTCTGCTGGATCGCGTGGTAGTCGGGCTCGCCTGCGTGGCGGACGCCCGTGAACTCCCGCCTGACAGGCCGCTCGGGTAGGTCGAAGGTCGGCGGCCCAGTCGGTCTGGTCACGTTCCTCTTTCTCCGGATTCGGGCAGGAGGACGCGCGGGTGCTCCTGCGGCGAGCGACGGGACGGGGCAAACCGTAGCCCCCGGGTGGTGGAGAGTGTAGTGAGACGCCGTGCGCCGCCAACCGGCGCCCGGCGGCTTGAGCGGTGAGCGCCGGACCGCGCACGGGTGCCTGACGCCCCCTGAGAACCGCTCGACCATTCCATACCCTCAGCGGGTGCGAACCGAGAGTGGCTGGTTCCCACTCCGGCCCGACATGCACCGAACCTGCACAGCGTCGTCGATCTGCCTGCCGGGTGTGAGGAACATGTGCGTGGCGATGTGGTGCGCCGGCGCCCGTGGTGGGGCATCCGCGTTGTTCCTGTTGGCCTGGCTGTCCTAAACTCACGTGGCCTTCACCGCCCTTGGCGAGCTGTCACGCGGCATGCGGGGATCGGTGCTCATCCGAGAACTGGGAGACGGATCGATGGACTTCCTTGGGCGCACCCGCGGCGTCGCCGGGACGGGTGAGGGCCCCTGGTCGAACGCTGCCTTAGTTTGAGGATGCGATCCTCACTGCCCGGGACGCACACCCGCTCCCGGGCTCGCGCACCATGGTGTGGTCGCAGGCAGCCGCGCCACCCCTCCGGCACTACCCTGTGCTGCCGTGCGTCCCCGTCCTGCTCAGGTGAAGACCCGGGAGAAAGCAGCATCGTGACAGGCACCTGCGAGCAAGCTGTTCCGAGTACGGAGCTCATACCGTGACCGCGGCCAGGCATGCGGTGATACGTCCGGAACGGCCATCCTGGTGGGCTTCGCTCGTGGAATGGCGGAACTGGCGGCTGCTGGTGAAACTGGCGGCTGTGCTGGTCGTGCCCGCCCTGCTCGCCGTCGGTCTGGGCGTCGTGCAGATCCATGACGACGTCACCCGCGCCAACTCCTACGCGGACATGCAACGACTGGTCAAAATGCGCGGCGGGCTGCGGAATCTGCTGGACACCCTGCAGATGGAGCGCACGATGTCCGTCGAACGGCTGACCGCCACCGCAGGCGACGCCGCTGCCGGTCTGCGGCAACAGAGGCGCGATGTCGACAGCGCCCGGACCGCAGTCACCCGCACCAGCCGACAGGGCGCCTTCCTGACGGGCGTCACAGCGCATCGTTATCGCGATGCCGTCGGCCTTCTGGACCGCCTGCCCGCCCTGCGCACAAAGGTGGAGTCCGGCGGTATCGGTTCCTGGGCCGCGCTCAACGACTACGCCGCGATCATCACGGGATTGCTCGACCTGGACCAGGCACTCGCCAGCGGGTTCGCCACCCCCCAACTCAGCAGGCCGGCGACCGCGTTGTACGACACGGAGGCCATCGAGGAGCAGATCCACCTCGAGCACGCGATTCTGCTGCAGGCAGCCGACCGGAACCACCCGATGACCCCGGCGCTGACCAAGGCGCTGCAAGACGCCGACGTACGCCTGCAGGACAGGCTCGGTGACTTCCGGGCCCTGTCCACCCCGACCGAGCTGAGCGCATACGAGCGGACCGTCACCGGCCCCGCCGTCAGTCGGCGTGCGCACGTGGTGAGCGCCGTACTGGCTGGGCCGCGGCAGAACGCCAGCGTGTCGCTGCCCGTCCCGGTCAGCAGCTGGAACCGCGACTCGGAGGCCACCGGATCGCTCGTCGACAAGGTGTCGGCGGACTACCTCGACCAGCTGCGCACCTCGTCGACCAGGCTGCAGGAGCAGGCGAGCAACCGCGCGGGCACAGCGTCCGTCATCCTCTTCGCCGTGCTCCTGCTCGCCCTGGCCATCGGTCTCGGGATAGGCAGGCACCTGCTGCGGTCGCTGACCGTCCTGCGCCTGACGGCACTCGATGTCGCGGGACACCGGTTGCCCGCCTCGGTCGAGAGCATGCGCGAGGGGCGGAAGACGGACGTCGTGGTCGACGTGGTGCCGGTCCACACCACAGAGGAGTTCGGTCAGCTCGCCCGGGCGTTCGACACGGTGCACTCTCAGGCCGTCCGTCTGGCGGCGGAGCAGGCCGCACTGCGCGGCGACCTCAGGAACACCCTGGTCAATCTCTCCCGGCGCAGCCAGAGCCTGGTGGACCGTCTGCTGCTGATGATGGAGCAGCTCGAGCGGCACGAGGAAAGCCCGGAACAGCTGGCCAGCCTGTTCGCGCTCGATCACCTGGCGACGCGTATGCGGCGCAACAACGAGAACATGATGGTCCTGTGCGGCAGCCCTCTGGTGCGCTCCTCCCACAGTGCGACGCTGGACACCGTGCTCAGGGGCGCTGTCTCCGAGATCGAGCACTACCAGCGCGTGCTCGTCCAGCCCGCTCCGCCCGTCGAAGTGCTCGGGTACGTGGCCGGAGACCTGGGGCGGCTTGTCGCCGAACTACTGGACAACGCCACCGCCTTCTCCCCACCGCACACCCAGGTGGTGATCGGCGGCACTCAGCAGCCCGACGGCTCGCTGCTGGTCGAGATCCAGGACGGGGGCATCGGGATGAGCGAGAGCGACCTGGCCAGGGCCAACCAGCGCGTGGCAACGGACACCGCCACGGATGCGCCGGTGTCCCGGCAGCTGGGACTGTTCGTGGTCGGTCGCCTGGCCGGTCGGCACGGCATCACCGTCAACTTCGACTCGCAGCCGGGCGTCAGCGGACTGCGGGTTCGCGTCCTGGTACCGGCCAGGCTGGTCACGTCACCGGCGCCGGCTCACCCGGACCGGCCGGGCACCGCGGCCGAACGTCCCGCCGGCAGGCTTCCGACGCGGACGCGCGGCGGCGGGGCGAACAGCGACGGAGCCTCGCGCCTGCCGCAGCGGCCGTTCACCGTCCCCGCCGGGACGGCACGGTCCGGCCCAGCCGGCGAGGACGCCTCTCAGACGCTCGGCGGCCCTGCGTGGTTCACTCTCGCCGAATCGGCAGCCCGCAGCGCCGGGAGCGGCGTGGAGGCCCGGGTGCCGCGCGCCGCGGCGGAGGAGCCCGCACCTTTCCCCCCGTCCTCGACCGAGGCGCCCGGCGCCCCCTGGCCGACAGGCCACCCGGCGCCCGCACCTGCTGTGCGACGCCCGGCCGGGGGCGGTGCACCGGCGCCCGACCAGTCGGCCGACCGCACAGAGACCGGACTGCCCAGAAGGACGCCGCGTACGCCTTCCGCTCCGGCCCGAACCGAGCGGCCCGCCGCAGGGGACGGGACAGTCGCGAGCCGGAACGCCAGCCGCGCCCACAACTTCCTCAGCAGCTACCAGTCGGGCATCCGTCGGGCTCAGCCCGACCAGACGCAGAATCCATCGGCGACGGGCAGGAACAATTCATGACATCACCCCACTCCCCGGAGGTAGGCCAGTTCGGGTGGCTGGTCACCAACTTCACCGAGCGAGTGCCCAATGTGGCGCACGCCGTCGTGATATCGGCCGACGGACTGCTGCTCACCGCCTCGGACCGGCTCGCAGCCGAGCGTGCCGAGCAGCTCTCCACCATCGCGGCGGGTGCCGTCAGCCTGGTCCAGGCCGCCGCCCACTGCCTGGACACCGGGAACGCGCTGCGCACGGTGGTACAGATGGAGCACGGCAACATGCTGATGATGTCGATCCGAGACGGCTCGTGCCTGGTTGCCCTGGCCGCCCCGGACTGCGAGATCGGCCAGATAGCCTATGAGATGGCCGTGCTCGTCGACCAGGTCGGCGAGATGCTGACTCCGGAACTCCGGGACGAGTTGCAGCAGTTGCAGCAGACTGCTGCCTGACAGCCGGACAGGGGGAACATGAGCACCGGTGGGGACCTGCCCGGCCGTCGGAGAGATCAGGGAGCGGAGGACGAGCAGACCTTCGCCGACGTGCTCAACGGGTTCAGCTTCGGCGCCGGACGACGCAGGCGGAAGGCCTCCGGCACTCGTGGCACACCGCGGGAGACGGCACACGACGAGAGTGACGGAGCCTCGCCGCGGCCCGGCCCGGAGTCGTACGGGCCGGCATCCCAGGCGGGCTACCAGCCGTCCGCCTGGGAAGCCGGGGACGTGGAGCCAGGAGCGCCGGCCTCCTTCGTCCGCGCTTACGCGTGGACGGGAGGCCGGACCAGGTCGCACCACCACTTCGAGGTCGAGACCCTGGTCACTGCGGTCGCTGCCGCCGATCGGGGCGGCGTCCCCGGCGCCGGCACGCAGTGGGACCACGCGGTGCTCGACATGTGCCGGGAACCGCGGTCGGTGGCCGAGGTGGCGGCGCTCCTCGCGGTGCCCCTGGGAGTGGCCAAGGTTCTCCTCGGTGACATGGTGGATCGCGGAATGCTCTTCGTTCACGAGGCGGCGACCCACCCCGGCGACGCCCCTACCCAGGCGGTGATGGAGAGGGTGCTGATCGGGCTGCGCCGACTCTGAAGGGCTGCGGTCTCCGGCAGGTCGACGGCCGGAAGGGGAGGAGGCTGGGCTGCCTTCTGGGCTGCCTCGTCAATGAGGTGGGACGGGCATCGCACCGGAAGCTGCCGCGATGTCGCGGACAGGTCGACCAGGGGCTCCGTCAAGGTGTACCTCACCACGTCGGCTCCTCGACGTCCGAGGGCCGGACAGCCCTCAGGGGCGACACAGGCGCCTGTGCGCAGTGGTTCCCCGTACGGGTCCCTCAGGCGCGGGCTGCTCAGGGTCCCCTTCCTCGTCCGTCCCCCCTGACAGCCGCTTTCTGACGCAGTCCCGCCGGGAACCGGCCGTCCACCACGAGCGGGCTGCTGCGGCCCTGGCTGCCGCCTCAGGCCACCACCCCGGGTGGCTTCGGTCTCACACGTGCTCCGCAGACCCCTTCGGACGGGATGACCGGGCGGTGGTGCGGGCGAGTAGGTGGAGGGCGGCCTGGGACGGGGAGCCGGGTGGGGTGATGGCGAGCACGATGTGCCGTTCCTCGTCCTGCGGGGAGCGCAGGCTCTGCTGGGTCACGGTGAGGCTGCCGACCAACGGGTGGTGCATCTCGTACGTCGCGGAGCCGCAGGGGCTGACCCGGTGATCGGCCCACATGGCGGCGAACTCGGGGCTCCGCATGGTCAACTCGCCGACGAGTGAGGTGAGCAGCGCGTCGTCGGGATGCCGGCCGGCCGTCATGCGGAGGTTCTCGACGACGGCTCTCGCCTTGCTCGGCCAGTCGGCGTACAGGGCGCGGGTGTGGGGGTCGAGGAAGACCAGACGGGCCAGGTTGGGGCGGTCGGCGGGGTCCTCCGTGTCGGCCGGGTCGAGGTGGGAGGCGAACAGGGCGTGCCCCATCCGGTTCCAGGCCAGTACGTCACTGCGCCGCCCGCTGACGAGGGCGGGGACGTCGCCGAGGGCCTCCAGCATGGTGGCGGTCGCTGCGTCGACGCTTTCGACGGGTGGGTGGTGGAGGACCGGGCGCCGTCTCGCGCTGCCTGCCAGGTCGTGGAGGTGGCGCAGTCCGGCCCCGTCCAGGTGCAGCGCCCGCCCGATGGCGTCCAGGACCTCAGGTGAGGCGCCGACGGACTGGCCCTGTTCCAGACGCGTGTAGTACGAGGAGCTCACGCCGGCCAGCAGCGCCAGCTCCTCCCGGCGCAGCCCGGGCACCCGGCGCCGGTCCCCGTAGTCCGGCAGCCCGACGTCCTCGGGACGCAGCTGAGCCCGCCTGGTCTGCAGGAAGTCCCCGAGTTCTCGCTGTCCGGTCATGCGGCCCAGTATGTGCCTCCCGCCGGCCGCGAGCCTGACCCGGTCAGGGGTAGGCACAGCCGGGGCTGGCCCGGCCGCGGCGGGGCCGCTGACATGGTTCCTGCACCGTTCACCGGCTGCCGGGGGCGGCACACGTCCGGCCCGGCGCCCCTCAGCACGCCCCGTGACTCCGACGTCCCGCGTGACCACGGCCGCCGGCGTCGCCCACGCCGCCCCGCCCGGCGCTCCGGGCCGCCGGGCGAGGCGGCACCACCGGCAGCCGGAGCCAGGGGCGGCCCATCTCCGCCCCACCACCCACAGCCGTCCTGCGGGACGGACCCGACGATTCCGTGCAGGAGAGACCAGCCGTGAACACCATCACCCTGGGTGACGTCACCGTCACCCGCGTCCGTGAGTACTTCGGGCCCGTGGACCTGACCCCCGAGACCTTCTTCCCGGACAGCCCCGCGCAGGTGTGGGAAGAGCACCGCGCCATGCTGGTCCCGGAGTTCCTGGACGACCGCACCCGGAGCGTCAACTCCGCCATCCAGACCTGGCTGCTGCGCAGCGAGGGCAGGACCATCCTCGTCGACACCGGCGTGGGCAACCACAAGGACCGCCCCTACGCCCCGGTGTGGAGCCGGCGGGACACCCGGTTCCTCGACGACCTCGCCCGCGCCGGAGTCCGGCCCGAGGACGTGGACATCGTGATCAACACGCACCTGCACGTCGACCACGTCGGCTGGAACACGTATCTCGACGGGCGTACGTGGGTTCCCACGTTTCCCCGCGCCACCTACCTGATGCCGAAGGACGACTTCGACTTCTGGAACCCGGAGAACGGCCACAGGAGCGTATTCGGCCGCGGCAACCAGAACGTGTTCGAGGACAGCGTCGCCCCGGTGCACCAGGCCGGCCAGGCACTGCTGTGGGAGGGCAGCCACCGGATCGACGCGAACCTGCGCCTGGACGCCGCCCCGGGGCACACCCCCGGCTCCTCCGTGCTGACCCTCACCTCCGGGACGGACCGCGCGGTCTTCGTCGGCGACCTGCTGCACAGCCCGGTGCAGGTCCTCGAACCGGACACCAACAGCTGCTTCTGCGAGGACCCCGCGCAGGCACGCGCCACCCGCCGCAAGGTGCTGGGCTGGGCGGCGGACCACAACGCCCTCGTCGTCCCCGCACACCTGGGCGGCCACGGCGCCGCGCAGGTGGCGCGCGAGGGCAGCAGGTTCGCCGTCAGGGGCTGGGCCCCCTTCGCCCCGAACTCCGACTACTCCGAGTACTCCGAACAGGGCTGACCCCCGTGAGGAAAGGCACTTTCGTGAACCAGTTCGCCGATCCCGTCGTGACCACGGAGCAGGGGCGCGTCCGCGGCCTGCGCCAGGGCGGCATCACCACCTTCCTGAACATCCCGTACGCCGCACCGCCCCGGGGCGCCGACCGGTTCGCCGAGCCCCGCCCGCACGCGCCGTGGGACGGCGTGCGCGACGCTACGGTGCCGGGGCCCAACGCGCCGCAGTCCGAACGCCGGCTGGGCGACCTGGACATGAGCCCCTACTTCGGCGCCGGTTGGAGCCGTGGTGCGGACTACCTCACGGTCGACGTCCGGGCACCCGCCGACGCGGACGGCGGACTGCCCGTCATGGTGTTCGTCCACGGCGGTGGGTTCGTCGCGGGGTCGACGCGCTCCGCGCTGTACGACGGTTCCGCCTTCGCCCGCGACGGCGTCGTCCTGGTCACCCTCAACTACCGCCTCGGCGCGGTCGGGTTCCTCGACATCCCCGGCGCGCCCGCCAACCGCGGCCTGCTCGACGTCGTGGCCGCGTTGCGCTGGGTCCGGGAGAACATCGCTGTGTTCGGAGGCGACCCGGACAACGTCACCCTCTTCGGCCAGTCGGCCGGAGCGACCGTCGTCGGGGGTGTCCTGGCGACGCCCGAGGCCGCGGGGCTCCTGCGCCGGGCGATCGTCCAGAGCGGCAGCGGGCTGGGCGCGTTCACGACCGAGCAGGCCGCCCGCGTCACCGCGGCGGCGGCCCGGGCGCTGGGCATCGAGCCGCACCTCGACGCCTTCGCGGCCGTCCCGGACGCCCGCCTGGTGGAGGTGGCGTCCGCGCTCGCCGGCACGGACCTGCAAACGGCCACGCACCACGATCCGCTGCTCGGGCTCAGCCCCTTCAGCCTGGTGGTGGACACCCAGCCGGCCGACTCCGTCGCCGCGGGCCTCGGCGCCGACGTCGACCTGCTCGTCGGCACCAACACCGAGGAGGGAAACCTCTACCTGGTCCCGGTGGGCGCCCACACCACCTCGACCAGTGCGCACGTCGACGCCGTCGCGGAACGTGCACACGGCGACCCGGCCCGGCTGGTGGCCACCTACCGCGGCAGCCGGCCGGGGGCGTCCTTCAGCGAGCTGCGGTCGGCCGTCATGGGTGACGCCCTGTTCGGCGCGGGCAGCCGGGCTCTGGCCGACGCGCACGCCGGCCGGCGCCGGGCCGCCACCTACCGCTACGAGTTCGCATGGCGCTCCCACGCACTGGGCGGAGAACTGGGTGCCGCCCACGCGGTGGAGCTGCCCTTCGTCTTCGACCTCACGCAGCTGCCCGGGCTGCACGGCCCTCACGCCCTGCTCGGTCCCGACAGACCGCCCGCCGATCTCGCCCCCCGCATGCACAGGGCGTGGGTGCGGTTCGCCGCGACCGGTGATCCCGGCTGGAGCCCGTACACCACCGAGCGCCGGGCGACCATGCGGATCGACGCCGACTGGACCCTGGTCGACGATCCGCGCGGCCGGGAACTGGGGGCCTGGACCCGGGCGTGAACCTGACCCGGCGTGCTTCCCGCCGGGCCCCCTTCACCGGGTGCCCCCTCAGGAACCCACACGTCCAAGGGGGTTCCCCGCCCGGTGGGCGCTGTCACGGGGCGCCATGGTGCGGGGCAGGATGGCACCCATGGGACTGCACACCGCTTACGGACTCAGCCGCATCATCAACGCACGGGGGCCCTACACGCCCCTCGGTGTCTCGCGCAGTGGGGAGGCTGTCACCACCGCGGTCGCCGGAGCGTTGGCGGAGTTCTTCGTGATGGACGAACTGCAGGAGGCGGCCGACCGGGCCCTGGCCCGGTTCACCGGGGCGGAGGCGGGGACCGTCGTGCACTGCACGGCCTCGGGCATCACCCTGGCGGTCGCGGCCGCGATGGCGGGGGAGGACCCGGAGCGCGTCGCGGCGCTGCCGGACGCGACCGGTATGCCCCGTGCCGTCGTCCTCCCCGCGGGACACGCCGTCGACTACGGACACCCCATCGAGCAGGCCGTCCGCCTGGCGGGTGCGCTCCCGGTCCAGGTGGGAACGGAGGCCGGGTTCACGGTGGAGGACCTGGCAGCGGGCCTTGCACGCCCCGACGCCGCCTGTCTGCTGCTGGTGTCCTCCCGTCTCGTGCGCGGGGCCGGTGCCGAGCTTGCCGAAGCGGTGGCGGTCGCCCATCGCCGTGGGGTACCCGTCGTCGTCGACGGTGCCGCACAGGACTTCCGGGTCGGGGAACTGCTCGGCAGCGGCGCGGACCTGGTGACCGTCAGCGGGCAGAAGTACCTGGGCTCGCCGACCGCGGGGCTGGTGGTGGGCCGGTCCGGTCCGGTGGCGGCGGTCCGGGCGCAGGAACGGGGCATCGGCCGTGCGATGAAGGCGAGCAAGGAAGCGGTGATCGGGGTCCTCGCCGCCCTTGAGGAGCGTCAGGGACTCGACATGGCGGTGTGGCGGCGCCAACAAGCAGAGAAGGTGGCCGACTTCGTCGCACGGGCCGGTGGCCTCCCCGGCGTCACGGCGTCCTGCGTACCCGACCCGACCGGGCTGCCCTTCGACCGCGCCTGCCTGGCCCTGGACACCGAGGTCGCGGCCATGGACTCGGCCGCCCTGGACAAGGCGCTGCGCGCCGGGTCGCCGTCGATCTGGGCCATGCCCGGCCGGCGGGACGCGGAGGAGCTGCTGTTCGAGCTCGTGCCCCTCACGCCGGACGAGATCGACGTCATCCTGGACCGGCTGGGCGAACTGCTGCTGTAGCCGGTGGTGTTGGCGGGGCGCGGGTGAGGGGCGGTGAGGTCGGCGGCCGCCCCTGCGGTGACGCCCGGGCCGCGTGCGGTGGTGTGCCGGCCGCCGAACCCGTCAGACGCGGTGCGCGGGGAGCCAGCCGTTCTGCACCGCGTGGACACCCGCTTCGAAGCGGCTGCGTGCCTCGAGCGCGTCCATGAGTTCGGCCGCGAAACGGCGGGCGGTGCGAGTGGAGACGCCGAGGCGCTTGGCGACCGCTTCGTCCTTCAGCCCCTGGGCGAGCAGTCGCAGCGCCGCGCGGTGCTGCGGGGTGAGGCCGTCGGCGTCGCGTTCCCGCGTGGGCATCAGGGGGGTCGCGGCCTGCCAGGTGCTGTGGAAGAGCTCGCACAGGGCGGTGAGGACGCCCTGCCCCCTGATCACCACGGCACCGAGGCTCGCGTCGGCGGTGTCCAGGGGGAGGACGGCCTCGGTCCGGTCCGCGATGATCATCCGGATCGGCAGGCTGGGAGCGGTGCGGACGTGGCCGCCGCGCTGGTGGAGCCACTGGACGTGCTGCAGCGTGGGCTGGTGGTTGCGGACGCTGTCGAGGTAGACGGTGCGCACCGTGACGCCGCGGTCCAGCAGTGTCGCGTTCGGCTGCCGGCTGGCTTCCAGGTCGCTCTCCGTGTGGGCGCCACCCGGGGCGAGGGTCATGACCTCGTGGCGGACGTCGGCGGCGAGCCGGGCGAGCCGGTCACGTATCTCCTCCGCGCCGGTCAGCTCCTCCGTGCGTAAGCCGGCCGACGGCCTGTGCAGGGCGGCGCACTCGGCGACGAGTTGGGCGGCCGCGGCCCGCGCGCTCTCCAGACGTTCCTGCTGGGCGGCGAGTTCGGCCTGCTGGCGGGCGAGCAGCAGCTTCATGGCCTGTTCCGGGCCCAGCACCCGGAAGGTGCTCTCCGCCTTGCCGGACGGGCGGACGAGGGCGAGGGAGTGGAGCCGGTCCAGGCAGTCGCGCAAGGTGTCCTCGGGCAGTGCGAGTCGCTGGGACAACGCGGAGATCCCCTCGTCGCGATGGGCCAGCATGGCGCGGTAGACGCGTTCGGTGTCCGTGTCGATTCCGAGTGCGGCGAGCATGAGGTGTGTCCCCTGATCGGTGAGCGTGTCCGGAGAGGCGCGGGGAGGGAGGCATGGTGGCCTCCGCCCCGGTCGGGCCCAACCGGGGCGGTCAGCCTCTGGGTGGTCTCCCGGACACGGTGCGACGGCTTCTGGCGGGTACTAGGGCATGAACTTCCGACGCGTGCATGATCTTGTCAAGGTCGCGTTTCGGCCTGCGAGCCGATCGGTGTGCGGTCGCCGCGCGGGGCCGCTCCGGTGGACGACCGGCCCCGCACAGCCGGTTCCCGCGGTCCGGCCGGCAGGTCGTCGTGGTGCCCCGGCCGTCTTTGGCGCCCAGGGGCCGGGCTGACCACGGGGGATGCGCTTCGCCGGCGGTCCGCACGACGACGTGGACCGCAGCGGCGCGGCCGGCGGCCCGCTGGTGCGGGTGGGGCCGTGCCGGACACCGGGTCTCGTGAGGAGCCCGCGGAGGAAGGCGCGTTCTTGAGGCGGTGCCGTGCTCGTGGCGGCCTCGTGCCGGCGGGCCGGGTGGCGCCGAGCACGCCGGGGGCTCCCAGCGGCACGGTCGGGCGGGCGGGTGGCCGGAAGGGCGTCGGCGCCTCGCGGTCGCCTGCGGCTGCCTGCGCGGGGGACCGGCCGGTCGGTGCACGGCGTGCCCGGGCGGCGTCGGGGGGGGCTTCGGGGCGACGGCCCTCGGGGGCGGCCCGCGAGGCGGCTGGGGGCGCGAGGCCGGCCGGGTGACGCCGGCGGGTCACGGTGTCTCGGCGGTCCCGCCGGCCTCCGGCACGGGCGCGGCGGACGGTGCCGGCGCGGCGGCCCCCTGTCCCGTACCGGACGAAGGGCGGGAGGCGCCCCGCAGACCGAATGCCCAGGCAAGCGCGGTGGTGAGGACACTGAGGGCCCCGGCCGCCAGGAACACCGGCCGGGGGTCGCCGTGGTGGAGTGTGGTGAGCGCACCGCCCGCGAGCGCCCCGACGGGGCTGGCCGCCAGCGCGGCCACCCTGGCGGTGGCGGTGACCCGGCCCAGCAACTCCCGGGGTACCAGCCGCTGGCGCAGGGTGCGGATGAGCACCACCGCCGTCACCGTGGAGCCCCCCAGCAGCAGGTTCAGCACCAGCAGCGGGACCAGGGAGGTCGCCACTCCGAGGCCCGCCAGCGTGGTGCCCAGGCAGGCCGCGCTGAGCGCGATGAGGGTCTCGTGCCGCATCCTGCGACCGAGCCGGAGGGCGACGGCGGTGCCGAGCACCCCGCCCACGCCGCCGGCCGCGACGACGGCGCTCGCCGCGGAGGCGCCGAGGTGGAGGGTGTCGCGCAGGTAGAAGACCAGGAGGTAGCCGACGGCGAGGAAGAGGTTGGCGCTCGCCTGAAGGCAGGTCACCACGAGCACCACCCGCAGGGACCGCAGGCAGCGGAACCCCCGCACCAGGTCGCCCCGCACCTCGCGCAGGGCCTGGCGCAGCGGCGCGGAGGGGGCCCGGCCCGCCCGGTCCCGGCCGCCCAGTGCGTGCAGGACGGTGGCGAAGGACACCGCGAACGTACAGGCGTTGACCAGGAGGGCCACCTGCAGGCCCCACAGCGCCGAGAGCAGACCGACCAGCCCCGGGCCGACGATCTGCGCGCCCTGGTTCGCGGCCTCCAGGAGTGAGTTCGTCCGCACCAGGTGCTCGGGCTCCACCAGGTCCCGCACCGCCACGGTCAGCGCGGTCTCGAAGAACACACCGGCGCCCGCCGCGACGAACGCGAGGGCCAGGATGACCGGGACGGAGAGGTGTGAGGTGGCCGCGAGTACGGCCAGGGAGAGGAAGACCGCGAACCGTACGACGTCCATGGTCAGCATGACGTCACGGGGGTTCAGCCAGTCCACCAGCGCACCGGCGGGCAGGCCGACCAGCAGGTAGCCGACGGTCCGCGGGATGGCGGCCAGCACCGCCGCGTAGGGGGAGCCGCTGACCTCCAGGACGAGCAGCGGGATCGCCAGGATCGCGAGGCCGTCCCCGATCAGTGACACGCTCTGCCCGCCGAGGAAGACGCGGAACCGCAGGGGCGAGGGACGGGCGGGCACCGCCGCGGTCAAGGCGTTCGTCATGGGGGCACCGTCTCCGCCGATCGTTCCGGTTTCTTCGGGCGGCGAAATCACGCCGTCGCGTCGAGGGGAATCGGCGCGGGGTGACGGCATCGACCCGCCACGGATTCCCGGTTCCCGTGGAATTCGTGGCGTCGCACGCCCGGAACACGATGCGACCGCTGAACGCCCCCCATCAACCCTTTCGGCCTGGACGGTATGGGCCAGTGCATTCACCGGCCAGTGGTGGGACGGGGCAAACGGGCACAGTCGGGCAGGCGGGTGGCGCCTGAGCACATGGCGCCCGGCCCGGTGGTCTCGCACGGCCTGCGGGGAGCGGGGCGACCCCGTCCAGTACGGGCCCCGGGGGACTGTCGTGGAAAAGGGGCGCCACGACTTTGCCGGTGGTGTATCAATGGTCGTCGCATGCCGGACGGCCGGCCGTGGCCTCGTCGTGATCGGCGCGCCACCGGCCCCCGAAGCGGGCAGGTGCTGCCTGCCGGCGGGTCGCAACCGCGGCCCACGGCAGCGGTGTCCGGGGCGGCCGCAGGCGGGATCGGTCCCCTGCGGGGGGAACGGTTGTGCCCGCTTGCCGGTGCGGTGGTGCCCGGTGCGGTCACGAGGTCTCCTCGGGAGCCGACCCGCTGCCCCGTGGACGAGACGGTGTCCCACCTTCGCCGACCTCGTGGTCCGTCCAGGACGGGCCTGTCCGCCGGACATCGGGTGAACGCGAGGGGCACTGCCCGCGGCGGGTGGCCGACGCACCGGTGTGCGTGCCGCCTCCGGCCGGAACCACTGCCGGCGCTACAGGAACGAACGCGAGAGAAGGGGGAGCTGTGTATCTCGTACATGTGGCTCTGGACGGGCCCGCCGATGTGCCGCTGCCCGTCGGGACGTGCGCCGCGGTGATGTCCTGCGCCGAGCCGGGGGACGGCCTGGAGCACGTCAGCGTGGACCCGGACGGGTTCGGCGGGCCCGTGATCGGCCTTTTCCTGACCGCGCCCAGTCTGGCCGTCGCGGAACTGCGGGCCGCAGCCCTCTGCTCGCGGGCACTTGCCGCGCATTTCCCCCTGGCGCCCTTCCGGATGACGTCCTGCGGCGTGGTGCTGGTTCCCGAGTACTGGGACCGGGTGGCGTCCCCGTCACCCGTGGACGGGATAGGACACAACATGTTCCGTCCACCGGTTTCCCCTTCCGAAGGGAACGGCGAGTCGCCAGAGTAGGGCACCGGCGAACGAGGGAGAGCGAAATGGCACTCCGAGCGGACGCCGCGAATTCGCCGGAAGAGCAGAAGGCTATCCACCGAAAGGTCGTTCCGTGAGACGCACCGCGACTTTCGAAACCGTCGCAGCCGGCAGCATCGCGCTCGGCGCCCTCCTCATGGCTCAGGCGGTCTCCCCGGGCAGCGCCCAGCCCTCCGCCCACGTACGCGCCGACGGCGCCGCCGCCGTCACCGTGCCGACGGGCGGCCTGTCCCGGACCACTGCCGGCCCGATCGGCAACGACGACGTGACCTGGGGCAGTTGAGCACCAAAGGCTCCTTCCCTCCCCGCGGGCCGGCTGGGCACGGCGCCCCCGGCACCTGCGAGCGCCTCGCCCGGGAGACCGGACCGAGCGCGCCACCGCCGGCCCGCTGACACGAGACCCGCGAGTGCCGGGCGCACGGACGCACAGGTGCCGGCCCGCGCCGGGCACCGCGGTGCACCGCGACCCACCCGGCCGCCGGGTCCTCAAGGCCGGCCGGCGGCCCGGACTCGTCCAGCACCTGCGACGCCGTGGACCGCCTCCGCCGAGCCGGCCCCGCCGGCCGTGCGCCGCAGAACCGTTCCCCAGTGAACCCGCCCCTCGGGGGCGGTGGTTGCGCGCGCCCATCCGGCCCGCGTCCCCCCGTCCCAGGAACCCGACACGGAGCAGCACAGACCATGACCACTGCCCTCACCCCGCGTACCCAGGAACTCCTGGAGCAGGGCTACACCCTGCTCGACGGCATCACCACCGACGAAGAGGCCGCCGCGGCCCTGGAAAGCCTCGGCACCCTGATCCCGCAGTACGACGGGCAGCTGCGCTACCAGGTGAAGGCCGCACCCGGCTTCGAGGACCGGCGCTACTCCAAGAGCACCAACACCATCCTGGTGCACACCGAGGCACCCGGCTGGAACCCGCCGCCCCGCTACCTCGCGCTCCACTGCCGGGTCCAGGCCCGGTGCGGCAGCGGACACACCGAACTCGCCGACGCGTACGCCTTCGTCGCCTCCCTCAGCGAGGAGGAGCGCCGGGCGGTGCACGGCGAGGGCGTCGACTGGGTGGGCCACAACACCGCCGGCACCGGCGCCGCGGGAGTGCGCCGCCCCGTGGTGGAGAGCACCCCCGGGGGCCGCGACATCGTCCGGTTCAGTTACAACCTGCTGACGGCCGGGCACTACGACCCGCCGGTCGACGCCGACGTCCCCGCCGGGCAACTGCCGTTGGGTGCTCTGGGCGCAGAACTCGCCGTGCGGGCCGAGGCGTTCTTCCGCGAGAACAAGGTGTCCGTCCTCATCCCGGAGAACTCGGTCCTCATCTGGGACAACCAGCGGATGCTGCACGCCCGCTCCTCCTACAGCGACGCGCGGCGCCACCTGACGCGCTACTGGCTCCAGGAGTCCTGAGCCCGGCCGCGGCCCACCGGCGCCACCGGAAGGCGACGCCCCCGACCCCGCGGTGCCCGCCGGCACCGCCCCCTGTGAGGAATGTGATGAGCAGCGACACCCCGACCCTCGAAGGCCCCGAAGAGGCGGTCGGGCAGGAGATCCCGGGCCCCCCGCTCCCCGAGGGCATCCCCACCTTCGACCCGGACGACCCGGTGGAGAACGCGGTGATCCGCCGGCTCGTCGGCAACTGGCACCGTCGCGCCACCGTCAAGCGGGACGAGCCGGACCTCGACGAGCTCTTCGACCCCTCCCGCGCGGACTACCCCGAGCGCATCCTGCCCTTCCACGACCACCCGACCTTCCAGGGCCTGGACCCCGAGAAGCGGTCCGAAGTGCTGAGCTGGGCCTGGATCGCGTACAACCGGCACACCGTCATGGCCGAGCAGAAGGTGGCCAACCCCGCCTTCGCGCTGGTCATGGAGGGGGAGTACCCGGGTCTCACCGGGGAGGCGCTCAACCTCTCGCTGGCGCAGGCGATGGTCGACGAGCAGTACCACACGCTCATGCACCTCAACGCGAGCGCGGTGACGCGCCGGCGGCGGGGGAACGCCATGCCGGACAACGCGCTGCCGCTCTCCCACACCGCACGCGTCCACCAGGAACTGCGGGACCGGGCCGGGGAGCGCTGGGAGAAGTCGCTGACGACGCTGGCCTTCGCCACCGTCTCGGAGATCTCCATCAACGCCTACCTCGACCTGCTCGCCGAGGACACCGCGATCCAGCCCATCAACAGCACGACCGCGAAGCTCCACAACCGTGACGAGTACTGCCACGCCTCCATCTCGCACGTGCTGGCCGAGATGGTCTACCACCACCTCGACGCCCGTCGGCGCAGGTACTTCCTGGACATGCTGATGGAGGGCCTCGACGCCTTCGTGGCCAACGACTACTCCACCTGGCACCGCATCATCGACCTCGCCGGCGTCGAGGGCGGGCACGAGATGCTCGCGGACTGCCAGGCACAGGCGGGACGCGGACGGCTGGTCCGCGACTACACCGGACTGCACAAGCTGGTCGAGCAGATGGGCGTGGCCGACGAGGTGGACTTCGACTGGTCCCGCTCCCACATCGCCCACTGACGCTGCCCGGCACGCGACCGGTGACGGCCGTCCCGCCACCGAGGACCCCCAAGGATTCCGTGTGAAGACCTACTCCCACGAACGCCTGGCGGCGCTCGCCCGCGCCCGCGGGATGTCGCAGGAGTACCTGCGCGACCTGCGCGTCGTCTCCTCCGTCCTGCCCTTCAAGGTGAACGAGTACGTCGCCGACCAGCTCGTCGACTGGTCGGCGGCGCCCGACGACCCGATCTTCCGGCTCACCTTCCCGCACCGCGACATGCTTCCGCCGGACGTCTTCGACAGCATCGCCGCCCTCCACGACGGCGGGGCGTCGCGCGAGGTCCTGCGCAAGGCCGCAGCAGACGCCCAGGAGCTCCTCAACCCGCACCCCGGGGACCAGCTGGAGGCCAACGTGCCGACCCTGGACGGGCGCCGGCTGGACGGGCTCCAGCACAAGTACGACGAGACCCTGCTGGTCTTCCCCTCGCAGGGCCAGACCTGCCACGCGTACTGCGGATACTGCTTCCGCTGGGCCCAGTTCGTCGGTGTCGCCGAGCTCCGGCAGGCGTTGCGCGCCCCCACGGACCTCACCGGCTACCTGACGGAGCACCGCGAGGTGACCGACGTCCTGTTCACCGGCGGCGACCCGATGATCATGAAGACCGCCGTGCTGCAGCGCTGGGTCGAGCCGCTGCTCGACCCGGCCATGGAGAGTGTGCGCACGCTGCGCTTCGGAACCAAGTCCCTCTCCTACTGGCCGGCCCGCTTCACCGACGACGCCGACGCGGACGACCTGCTGCGGCTCCTCGAACGCTGTGTCGCAGCCGGCCGGCACGTCGCGGTCATGGCCCACTTCTCCCACCCCAGGGAACTGCGGACGCCGGTGGTGCGGAAGGCCATCGCCCGGCTGCGGTCCACCGGCGCGGTCATCCGCGCCCAGGCACCGCTGATCGCCCACGTCAACGACCGCGCGGACGCCTGGTCGCAGATGTGGCAGCAGCTCGTGGAGCTGGGCGTGGTGCCGTACTACATGTTCGTGGAGCGGGACACCGGCGCCCGCAGCTACTTCGGTGTCCCCCTCGCCCGGGCGCTGGAGATCTACAACGACGCCATCCGCGGGGTCTCCGGACTCGCCCGCTCCGCCCGCGGCCCGGTGATGTCGGCCTCGCCCGGCAAGGTCCTGCTGGACTCGGTGTGCACCGTCGCGGGGGAGCGGGTCTTCTCCCTGCGGATGCTCCAGGCCCGCGACGCCCGGCTCGTGGGACGGCAGTTCTTCGCGCGGTACGACCCGAAGGCGGAGTGGTTCGACGAACTGCGCCCCGCGCCGGGCTCCTGGTTCCCCGGCCGGCCGGAGACCGCGGGGCCCCGGGCGGGCGACCGGTGAGGATCACCGCGCACGAGACCAGCCTGACCCAGCGCCACCTGTGGCGTTCCGCGCGGGAGGCCATCCCGGTGACCCGCACGGTGGTCCTCCAGGCGGAGCAGGACGGCGTGTCCGGCTACGGCGAGGCCTCCTGCTTCATGACGGACCACTACAACTCCGGCCTGGAGCAGCTCCACACCGACCTGCGGCGGACCGCGCCCCTGCTGGCCGCGCTCGACCTCGGCGGACCGGACGGCGGAGCCGACACCGTCTGGCACCGGCTGGCCGCCGAGCTGCCCGCCTCGCCCTTCGTGCTCGCCGCCCTCGACTCCGCCCTCCACGACCTGCGCTCCCGCCTGCTCGGCGTCCCGCTGTGGAAGTCCCTGGGCCTGGACCGGCCGCACGGGCTGCGCTCCAGCTACAGCATCGGCCTGGACACCGCCGAGGTGATGGTGGGCAAACTGCGCGAGCGGCCCGGCTGGTGCGCGTACAAGGTCAAGCTCGCCGACCCCGGTGACCTCGGCATCCTGCGCCGGCTGCGCCGCGAGACCGACGCCCCCTTCCTCATCGACGGCAACTGCGGCTGGGCACCGGACCGGCTCGTCCCCGCCCTGCCCCATCTGCACGACCTCGGGGTCCGGCTGATCGAACAGCCCTACCCCCGCGCCGCCTGGGAGGCCGCCCGCGCCCTCAAGGAGATCAGCCCGATCCCCGTCATCGCCGACGAGAGCATCACCTCCCCCGCTGACCTGGACGCCTGCGCGCAGGCCTTCCACGGCATCAACGTCAAGCCGATGAAGGCGGGCGGACTCACCCCGGCGCTCGCCATGCTGCGGGCCGCACGCGCACGCGGCCTGGTCACCATGCTCGGCTGCATGCCCGAGTCCGCCGCGGGAGTCACCGCCACCGCCCACCTCGGCGGCCTCGTCGACCACCTCGACGTCGACGTGGTCGACCTCCTCGCGGTGGACACCGGACACGGGCTCGGCCTCGACGCCACCGGCCGCGTCCACCTGCCCGACCGCCCGGGCTCCGGATACCTCCCGGACCCCGCGGCCCACGGCTGGTACGTGCACCAGGTCCCGGCCGACCGGGTGCGACCGGTACGCCGCCAGGCCGCGCCCGCAACCCACCACCCGCAGGACGCCCACCCCGGCACCCGGCACTTCGCGGCGCTGCACCACGGCCGCGCGGTGGGCGCCGCCTCCCTGTGCGCCGGGGACCCACCGGCCGGCCACGCCCTGCCGGACCCGCGCCCCGGCCGCGCCCGGCGCCTGTACGGCATGGCCACGCTGGACGAGGTCCGCGGCACGGGTGTGGGCGGCGCGCTCCTGCGCACCGCCCTGACCGCCGCAGCCCTGGACGGCGCCGGCACTCTCTGGGGCCACGTCCCCGAGGCGGCCCTCGGCTTCTACCGCAAGCACGGTTTCGACGTCCTGGGCGCCCCCGGCCAGTCCGGTGACGACCCCCACCACCTCGTGCACAGGAGCACCCGTTGACCACCGAAGCCCCCACCGGGACACCCCCGGCCGAGTCCGCGCCCCCCGCGAGGGGCCGCACCATCGCCGCAGGGCAGGCACACACGCTCGCCCGGGAGGCACTCGCCGCGGCGGGCCTGCCCGCGGACCGGGCCGAGCAGGTGGCCGACGCGCTGGTCACCACCTCGCTGCGCGGCATCGACACGCACGGCCTGCGCCTCCTCCCGCAGTACCTCGCGGAGCTGTCCACCGGGGTGGCCCGCGCGACGGCGCAACCGGCCGTCGTGCGGGACAGCGGAGCCGGGCTGCTCCTGGACGCCGACGGCTCACTGGGCGTGCTGGCCGGGCTGTCGGCCGCGCGCCTCGCGGCCGAACGCGCCGCCCGGTACGGGGTCGCCGCCGTCGGCGTGCGCAACTCCAACCACTTCGGGGCCGCGTCCGTCTACACCCGCACGCTGGCCCGGGCGGGTCTGGTGGGCATCGCCGTCACCTCGGCCGCCTCCCGCGTGGCACCGTACGGCGGCGTCGAGCCGCTGTTCGGCACCAACCCCATCAGCGTCGCCGCGGGCAGTGACGAGCAGGAGTTCGCCCTGGACATGGCGACCAGCCAGGTCTGCTTCGGCGAGGTGAAGCAGCGCCGGGCCGAAGGCCGCGACCTGGACGGCGGCTGGGCCACCGACCGCGCGGGGCGGCCCACCACACACCCCGACCAGGCGTACGCGCTCTCGCCGCTGGGCGGCTACAAGGGGCAGGGCCTGGCCATGGCCGTCACCCTGCTCGGCGCCGTACTGACCGGCACCGCGCCGGACTGGCGGCTCTCCCAGGTCGGTGAGGGCAGCCCCGGAGCCGGCCGCGGCATCGGACACCTCCTCCTCGCCCTGGACCCGGCAGCCTTCACCGGCGTGGACAGCTTCACCGGGGGACTGGCGGACCTGCTGACCACGGTGCGCACCGCGCCCGCCGCCACGGACCGGCCCGTGCTCGCCCCCGGTGACCCGCAACGCGCCCACGAGCAGCACCGGAAGGTCCACGGCATCCCCCTGGACGCGCACACCGCCGCGGCGCTGGACGAACTGGCCGTGCGGCTCGGCGTCCCCGGGACCGAGGCGGGGCCCGCGTGATCCTCGTCCTGATCAGCCCGCGCCAGGCCGGGCTCCCGTTCGCGCAGTGGCTGCCGGAGGAGGCGGGCCGTCTGGTCGCGGTCACCGCCGCGGGCGCCCCGGTGGGCGAGGGCTTCGCCGAGGTCGTCACCGTCCCCGACTGGACCGACGACGCGGCCGTGCTCGCCGCTGCCCGCGAGGTCGCCCGCAGGTACCCGCCCCGCGTCGTACTGGCGCCGGCCGAGGCGGACGTCGAGCGCGCCGCCGCCCTCCGCCACGAGCTGGCCCTGCCCGGCCTGGACCGCGTCGCCGCCGCCGCGTACCGCGACAAGGTCCTGATGAAGCAGTACGCCGGCGCCGCCGGCCTGCCCGTGCCCGCCTTCGCGCCCGTCGCCACGGTGCGCGACATCACGGACTTCATGGCCGCCCACCCGGGCCGGGTCGTGGTCAAGCCCAGGAACGGCTCCGGGTCCTCGGGAGTGCACGTGCTGGACGCTCCCGGCCGGGCGGAGGCGCTGGCCGAACAGGTGGCGGGCGGTTTCCACGAGGTGGAGGAGTTCGTCGACGGAGCCCTGCACCACGTGGACGCCTTCCGGGTCGAGGGCGAGCCCCTGGCGGCCGTCGCCTCCCGGTACACCGGCGCCGGCTGCCTGACCCACTGGGAGGACGCCCCGCTCGGCTCGCGCAACCTCGACCCCGCCGACCCGCTCCACCAGCGCCTGGTCGACCAGACGTGGCGGCTCGTCGACGCGCTGCCCTCCCCGGCCACCCTCAGCGCGCACGCGGAGTTCTTCGTCACCGACGACGGCCGGATCGTGCTGTGCGAGATCGCCGCCCGGATCGGTGGCGGACCCGTCCCCGCGATGCTCCGCCACATCCTGGGCACCGATCCGCGAGAGCTGTGGGCCCGCGTCGAGTGCGGGCTGCCGGTCGCGCTCGACGCGGTCCGGCACCACGCGCGCACCGCCCCCCGGGCCGCCTTCTGCGGCATCCCACCGAAGCCCGGCCGGGTGAGCCGACTGCCCCAAGCCCCGCCCGGAGTCCGGGACTTCGTCCTCAACACCCGGGTCGGCGACGACTGGAGCGGGGAGCGCTACCGGCTGCGCAAGTCCGGCGACTTCCTCGCCACCTGGGTGGTCACCGACCCGGACCCCGCCGCCCTGGAACGACGGCTCGACGCCACCTGCCGCCTGGTCGGCGCCGGCTTCGGCTGGGAGGAGACCGAACCGCCCGCTCCGGTCCCGGCCGTCGCCGGCCCGGCCGAAGGAGGGACACGATGACCACGACCACGACGGCGGCCACCGGGCAGCACGGCGCGCTCACGGCCCGGCTGCTCCCGCCCGGCCACCACCGGGCACACCACCGGAGCACCGGCCGGGACGCTCCCGAACTCGTCTGGGACGACCCACGCTGGCTGCGCTTCACGGCACGGACCGACCTCCACGACACACGAGTCCTCCAAGTCCTCGAAGCCGACCGGCCGGTGGCCCTGGCCACACTGCTGATCACCCGCGAACCCGGCGGGCTGCTCTTCTACGACGCCCCGCGGCTGGCCGGCACCCCCTCGCCCATGGCCGAGCCCGACCTCCTCGACGAGACCGAGCGTGCACAGTGGGACCGGCTCACGGCCGCCCTGTCCGAGGGCCGCGCCGACCACTACCCCTCCCTGGCCCTCGCGACCTTCGGCAACCACCACGGCGTGGCCCACGCCCCCGGACGCTCCCCGGAGCAGCGCCGGACGGTCATGGCCGCACTGCCCGCCCTCCTCCAGCAGACGGCGGTCGAACTGGGCTGCCGCAGCACGGCCTTGCTGTACGTGGGCGAGCCGGAGGCGGAGGCGGTGGACGCCGCCGCCACCCGCGACGGCTACCAGGCGACGCTCCTGGGAGCCGAGGCGGTGCACCGGTTGCCCGCGGCCGACTGGGAAGGGTACGTGGCCGGGCTCAGCAGCCGCCGCCGCAGAGGACTGCGCAAGGAGGTCGCCGCGTACGAGCAGGGCGGCTTCCGCACCGTGGCCACCACCGGACCGGCGGCCCTGGACGACAGGGTGACCGCCCTCCAGGTGGCCCACCGGGCGAAGTACGGGCTGCCCGGCGGCCAGGAGCGCGTCCGCCGCGACTTCGCCGCCCTGCGCGAGGAGATCGGCGAGTCCTGCGTCGTCCTCGGCGCCGTCCGCGAGGACCGCCTACTCGGCTTCGCGCTGTACCTCAGGGCGGGCGACTCCCTCTTCCTGCGCACCGTGGGCTTCGCCCCCGAGGCCGACGGCTGCTACCTCGCCCTCACCTACCACGAGTCCACCCGCTGGGCACTGGAGAACGGCATCCGCCGCATCCACTACGGACTCGCCACCTACGAGGCCAAGTTCCAGCGCGGCTGCACGCTGCACCCGCGCTGGGGCTGGTTCGCCTTCCACGGCCCGGACACCGCGGCCTTCCGCGAGGTGCTGGACCTCCAGTCCCGCAGCATCGAACGCCGGCTGGAGCGCGTCGGCGCCCCGGCCACCCCGCTCACCTCCCGCGTCCCCCCGTCCGCACCCACCGTTCACGGAGCCGCACGATGAAGCTCACCCCCACCAGCGACATCTGGATGGACGGCAAGTTCGTCCCCTGGGACCAGGCACAGGTACACGTGCTCACCCCCAGCCTCCACTACGGCTGGGGTGTCTACGAAGGCATCCGCGCCTACCCGACGGACCGCGGCCCGGCCGTCTTCCGGCTGCGCGAACACCTCCAGCGCCTCCACGACTCGGCACGCGTCTACCTGATGGACCCCGGCCACAGCGTCGACGAACTCGTCGAGGCGAGCCTGGAACTGCTGCGCCGCACCGGCCTGGAGGGCGGCTACCTGCGCCCCCTGGTCTACCTGGAGTACGGCACCATGGGTGTCGCCCCGCGCCTGGACAGCGCGCGGGTCGCCATCGCGGCCTGGCCCTGGGGCTCGTACCTGGGGGAGAAGGCCGACCAGGAGGGCTGCCGGCTGATGGTCAGCAGCTGGCAGCGCAACGGCGTGCACGCGGTGCCGCCGCTGGCCAAGGCCACCGGCGCGTACGTCAACTCCGCGCTGGCCAAGGTCGCCGCGATCCGGGCCGGCTACGACGACGCCCTGATGCTCACCCCCGGCGGCCATGTGTCCGAGGCCTCCGCCGCCAACGTCTTCGCGGTGCGCGACGGCGTGATCACCACCCCGCCGGTCAGCGACAACATCCTGCCCGGCATCACCCGGGACACCGTCATCACCCTCGCCCGCGACCTGGGCCACCAGGTGCGGGAGCAGAGCCTGACCCGCAGCGAGCTCTACGTCGCCGACGAGGCGTTCCTCACCGGCACCGCCGCCGAGATCGTCCCCGTGGCCTCCGTCGACGACCGCCCCGTCGCCGAGGCGGGCAGCGGTCCGGTCACCCGGCAACTGCGGCAGGCCTTCCAGGACGTGGTGCACGGCCGGACGGCCGACCCCCACGGCTGGCTCACCCTTCCGTGAACGTCCCCGCCAGCCCCCACCCCGCGAGGTCCACCCGCATGTCCGAGCACGTCCTGGTCATCGGCAGCGGCCGAGACCTGCCCACCCGGCTGCGCCGCGCCCGGGCCGGCACCCGCACCACCGTCATCTGCCGGCTGGACTACCTCTCCAAGCTCCGCGAGACCACCGAACACACCCGGGTCATCGGGGTGAGCCCCGGGGCGCCGGACGCCGAATGGCTCGCACTCGCCGAAGCCGTGCACGCCCGGCAGCCGTTCACCGCGATCGTGGCCTTCGGCGAGCGCGACCAGGACAAGTGCGCCCTCCTCGGGCAGGCGCTGGGCCTGGCCGCGCACACCCCGCGCACCGCGGCCCTCGTCCACGACAAGCACGCCATGCGGGCCCGGCTGCGGGAGGCCGGCATCGACTCCACGGCCTCCGCCGAGGTCGCCGACGTCGACGCACTGCGGGCGTTCCTCGCCGCACACGGCACCCCCTGCATCGTGAAACCGGGCGGCGGCTCCTTCAGCAAGGGCGTCACCCTGGTCCGCGACGCCGGCGAGGCGGCAGCCGCCTTCGCCCGGGCCGGCGGCGAACTCGGGGACGGCTGCGGCGATTCGGTGCTCGTGGAGCAGTTCCACGAGGGCCCGCAGTTCAGCGTGGAGGCGTTCTCGGAGGACGGCGACCACCAGGTCGTCGCGGTCACCCGCAAGTACTCGGACCCGGTGCACTTCGTCGAACTAGGCCACGTCAGCCCCGCACCCCTCACCCCCGCCCAGCACAAGCAGGTCCACGACCACGTCGAACGGATCCTGGACGCCCTCGGCATCACCTCCGGCGCCACCCACACCGAGATCGTCCTCGGCGCGTCGGGACCGCAGGTGATCGAGACGCACGTCCGGATGGGCGGCGACGAGATCCCGGCCCTCGCCCACGACGTGACCGGTGTCGACATCGCCGACTGCCTCATCCGCCACACCCTCGGCGAGAAGGTCCTGCCCGGCATCCGCGCCACCCTCGCCGCACCGCGCACGCCCCGCAGTTCGGCGATCTGGTTCGCCGCCCTGCCCGCCTCCGGAGTGCTCGCCGGGACCACCGGACTGGACGAGGCCCGGGCCGTCCCCGGGGTGACCGAGGTGCAGCTGCTGGTCCCGGCGGAGGCGGCCGTCGGCACCCTGGAGTCCTCCGCCTCGCGGGTCGCCCACGCCCGGGCCGTCGCGCCGAGCGCCGAGCAGGCACTGGGCGCCGCCCGGGAGGCGATCGGCCGCCTCACCTTCCACCTGCGCGTACACGCCGCCGACCAGGAGGCACTGTGACGAGCCCGCCGTTGTCCGGTGCCCCGCCGCACCCCCCGCGCATCACCCTGGCCGACTTCCACGAGGCGGCCCGGGAGGTGCTGCCCACCGCCGTCCTGGACTATCTGGACGGCGGCGCGGCGGACGAGCGGACCGTGCGCTGGAACGCCGAGGCGTACCAGCGGCTGGCCCTGCTGCCCCGGGTCCTCACCGGCACCGCAGGCGTCGACACCCGCTGCACCCTCTACGGCACGGACCTGCCCGCACCGGTGCTGCTGGCCCCGACCGCTGCGCACGGCCTGTTCCACCCCGAGGCGGAAGCGGCGACCCTACAGGGGGCCGCAGCCGCGGGAGCCCTCACCACGGTGAGCACCTTCTCCACCCTGACGCTGGAGGAGATCGGCGCCGCGGCCACCGGTCCGTGGTGGTTCCAGCTGTACGTGCAGCGGGACCGGGCCCTCACCGAGGACCTGGTGCTCCGGGCCCGGGCGGCCGGCGCCACCGCCCTGGTCGTCACCGTCGACACCCCGGTGACCGGCCTGCGGGAACGGGACCTGCGCAACGGGTTCGCGCTCCCCTCCCACGGCATGCCCGCCAACCTGGCCGGCGGCGCCGCGGCACCGGGCCGGAACCCGTCCGAGCCCGCACACGGCGGCATCCACGACCCGCGGATCGACCCCGCGGTCAGCTGGTCCGACCTCGAACGGCTGCGCTCGGTCTGCGGGTTGCCGGTACTGGCGAAGGGCGTCGTACGCGCCGACGACGCCCGCCGGGCCGCCGAGTCCGGGATCGGCGTCTGGATGTCCAACCACGGGGGCCGCAACCTGGACACCGCCGTTGCCCCGCTCACCGCCCTGCCCGCCGTCGCCGCGGCAGTGGACGGCCGGGTCCCGGTCCTCGTCGACGGAGGGGTGCGGCGCGGCACCGACGTGGTGAAGGCCCTCGCGCTCGGCGCGGACGCCGTGGCCGTCGGGCGCCCCTACGTCTGGGGGCTGGCCGCGGACGGCGCCGAGGGTGTCACCGCCGCCCTGAGCGCCCTGCACCGGGAGACCGAACTCGCACTGGCCCTGCTCGGCGTCCCCGACCTGACCGCCCTCACCCCGGACCTCGTCGGCCCGGCCTGGTGAGGTGCCCGCGGACGCCGGGCTGCCGTGCCGGCGGCCGCCTGGACGGCAGGCGTCCCGGCTCGGGCCTCAGCCGCCGGGGGCCGGGCCCGGCCCGGCCCCGGAGGGGGTGCCGTGGCGGACGACGCGGGTGGGGACGGTGACGCGTCGGGAGGCCGGCGGCGCCGTGTCGTGGTGCCCGAGGCGGTCGATCAGCAGACGTGCGGCCCGGCGGCCGATCTCGTCGGCGTCGTAGGAGACGAGAGTCAGCGGCAGACCGAGGATGTCGGACAGGTCGAAGTCGTCGAAACCGGCGACGGGAAGGGTGGTTCCGGCTCGGTACAGGGCCCGGATCGCGCCCTGGCTGATGCGGTTGTTGGTGCAGAAGAGCGCGGTGGGGCGGTGGGCCTGCCCGAGGAGTTCGCCCGTCGCCTGCTCTGCCGTGGCGGAGTCGACCAGGCCCTGGCGGATGAGGGCGTTGTCCGGCTCGATGCCGACTTCTTCGTGCGCTGCCCAGAAGCCGCGCAGCCGTTCGGCGCCGGTGTAGAGCGCCGGCGGGTTGCCGAGGAAGGCGACGCGGGTGTGCCCGTCGGCCAGGAGGCAGGCGGTGGCTTCCCGCGCGCCGTGGAAGTCCTCGACCAGTACGCAGTCGGTGTCGAGTCCGGCGGGCGGTCGCGCGGCGAGAACGACCGGGACGTGCCGCATGGCGTCGGCCAGGTGCTGCTGCCGGCTGCCCGCCGGGACGACGATCAGCCCTTCGACCTGGTGGTCGACGAGTCCGTCGACGAGTTCCGGTTCCCGGTCGGCCTGCTCGCCGGAGTTGCTGAGCAGCATCCGGAACCCGTACTCCGTCGCCACTTCCTGCACGCCCAGCGCGAGGCGTGAGTAGAAGGGGTTGGCGAGGTTGGTGACCACGAGGCCGATCATCCCGCTGCCCCCGAGGCGGAGACTGCGCGCGGTCTGGTTGCGGCGGTAGCCAAGTCGGTCGACCGCCGCGAAGACCCGCTCGCGGGTCGCTTCCGACACGCCGGGGTCGTTCTTCAGTACGCGGGAGACGGTCATGGCGCTGACCTGCGCGAGCTTGCCGACGTCGTGCATGGTCGGCCCGCTGCCCCGGCGAGCGGTCATGGCCCTGTCCCTTCCTCTGGCTGCCTGCATCGGTGCCTGGCCCTCACGGGGCATCCGCCATGCCCCGTGCCCAGCGGGCGACCCCGATCAGGGGCGCCTCCTCGGGCTGCCGGGCGGGCAGGACGGGTACCTCCGCTCTGCCGGCCGCAGCCAGCCCTGCGCTGAGCGCCGGGTGGACCAGGTCCCACGACTTGGCCATGGAGCCGCCGATGACCACCGCGGTGGCCTCGAAGCGGCCGGTCCACGGGGCCAGGGCCTGGCCGAGTGCGTCGAAAGCGTAGCGGAAGGCCTGTGCCGCCGCGGTGTCGCCCTTCTTGGCGCGTGCGGCGATCTCACGGACGTCGGGCAGGGTCTGCTCGCCCGCCGCCGGGGAGAGGCGGGCGTAGTGGGCGCGGATGCCGCGACGCGAGACGGTGTCCTCCAACGGCCGGCCGTGCACCGTCAGGTGGTGCACGTGGCCGCTCGGCGGAACCAGGGGGCCGGAGTGGACAGGGCGGCCGCCGGACAGGAACGAGGACCCGACACCCGTGCCCAGGGTCAGGCAGACGACGCGGTGGTGGCCCGCGGCGGCACCGGAGCCGTACTCGCCCACGGCGAAGGCGTCGGCGTCGTTGAGGAAGCACAGCCGCTCGCACCGGCCGGACAGCCGACTGCGCAGCCCGGCCCCGACGTCGACGTCGCAGAGGGACTCGAACTTCCCCACGGCTGCGAAGCGGCCGATGCCGGTGGTGTAGTCGAAGGGGCCGGGCATCGCCACACCCCAGCCCAGGCCGTGCCCGGTCGGCAGCGCCAGGGCGGCGGAGGCGATGGCGTCGAGGATGTCGTCGGCTTCCGCGTGGGGCTCCAGGGACTCGCGGATCACCGTGGAGGGGACCGGGCGGCCTGTGGCGAGGTCCACGAGCGCGGCGGTGACATGCGTACCGCCGACGTCGAGGACGGGGACCGGCACCGTGGGGGCCACGGTCACGGTTCGACCACCAGCGCCTTGACGATCTGCACCTCGTCGCCGCCCAGTGCGCGGATGCGGTACGGGCCGACCGCGGCGGGGACGGTGACGGTCTCCGCGAAGGCCAGCGTGTGCGTGCGGCCGTCGCGGGTCTCGATGACGGCTCCCTCGCCCGCGGCGACGTTGAGGATGTGGA
The DNA here is from genome assembly GCF_042733155.1 of Streptomyces sp. NPDC059740. NCBI lineage: Bacteria > Bacillati > Actinomycetota > Actinomycetes > Kitasatosporales > Streptomycetaceae > Streptomyces > Streptomyces sp. NPDC059740. The sequence continues at coordinate 64,801 of NZ_JBHWGP010000020.1, forward strand.
AGCGGCCCGCGGTGTCGTCGGGAACGGAGGCACCGCGGGCGACGACGAGGCGGTGCACCGCGTAGAACATCTCGGGCAGCGCGCCGATGACCTCCTCGCGCCAGCCCTCTTCGGAGCGGAGCGTACGCGGCTGCTGGACGAGGTCCTTGGTGACGTCCTCCCCGCGCCGGGCGGTGTCCAGGTTGGCGAAGCCGTGTGCGTAGGGCAGCGGCCGGGAGGCGCCGGCGGCGTTCTTGCGCAGCCAGTCGTAGAACCGCAGGGAGTACAGGTAGGGGGTCGCGCTCACCTCCAGTACCAGGTTGCCCGCGCCGGAGGCGTGCGGTGTGCCCGCCGGGATCATGAACAACTGGCCCACCGTCGCCGGGTGCGACTGGACGTGGTCCTCGACTGGCATCGGGACGCCGTTGTCGATGGCGTCCTCCACCTGGCGGCGCATCGTGTCGGGGTCCGCCTCCTCGGTGAGGCCGAGCAGTACCCGGGCGCCGTCCTCACTGGCGGTGACGTAGTACGTCTCGTGCTGGGTGTACGGCCAGCCGAACACCTCCCGCATGTACTGCTCCTGCGGGTGGAGGTGCAGGGACAGGTTGCCGCCGCCCATCGTGTCGAGGTAGTCGAACCGGATCGGGAAGGAGGTGCCGAACCGGCGGTGCACGTCCTCACCGAGCATGTCCTCGGGGTGCTCGACGCACAGCAGCTGGAACGGGACCTCGACCTGGGCCCGGCCCCTCTCGCCGACGAGGACCCCCGCTTCGGGCGCGATCAGCTCGTAGCCGAGCGCCGTGTTGCCGGCCTGTGGAGTGAAGCCGAGTTCCGCCACCGCCCACTTGCCGCCCCACGGGGTGGAGTTGAAGTACGGGCGGGTGCGTACCGGGCCCCGGGCCAGGTGCGCCAGGGTGCTGCGCAGTGCGACACCGTCCAGCGAGGCCGGGCGGGCCGGGTCCTGCACGTCGATCCACCGGTCGACCCGGCCCGCGATCGCGTCGCGGTGCCGGTCCAGGACGGGCCAGTCGGTGTAGAACAGGCGCACCAGGTCGCCGGGCTCGCCGGGACGCCCCAGGTTGACGCCGACCGGCAGCTCGCCCTTCGACACGGCCGCCTCGGCGTAGCGCTTCGGCAGGTCCGCGTACCACAGCACGTCCGGTGCGCACAGCGATGCGCCCGGACCGAACACCACCCTCACCCCGTCCTGCGCAGGCCGCTCGGGCTGCGGAACGGAGTCGAACAGGTCCGCGACCTGCCCCTGGGAGAGCGGGGTGAAGAACGGGTCGCCGGGGGGAACGGGCTGGGCGGCCAACCGCTCCCGGGCCGCCGCCGCGTACTGGTCGCGGACGTCGAGGAGGTCCACCTCGCGGCCTGTGGAGCGCACGGCCGCCGCCAGGCCCTCGGTCAGCGCTGCCCAGTCAAGGGCCGCGGGACCGTCGACTGCCAGGAGGAGCGGGCCGCGCGGCAGGTCCACCGCCGCAGCCGACCAGCCGGCTGCCACCTCCCCGGCGACCGGCTGGTAGCTGGGGAGAGGGTCGTACGAACGCAACACGGACACATCCGCTCCTTACTCGGCTCCACGGCGCCTGACGAGGTTCGTCAACGAGGTCTGGCCAATGAGGTAGTTAACGATAACAGTGCTTGGCTGAAGGTGTTCATGAGCGTCCCGTCGCCTTCTCGCTCTGTAGGCACGTCTTCTACCTGCATGTTTACGAGGGCTTCCCTTGATCTGGATTCTTTTCCGCTTCGGACTCTTGCTGCCGTGCGAATGGTGTCGTTAACCTCACCGCAACACGCAGCGGGTAGCTCCGGGAACTCTCCGGTGTCATGCGTGCCCTGTGACACATCCGGCCAGGTGGACCGAGTCCGTGAAGGGGATCAATGTCAGCATCGGGCAGGACCGGCAGTGCGGCCGCGCCGCTTGCCCGGCGCCGCTTCCTCGCCGGGGCGGCCGCCGGAACGGTCGCCGTGGCGGCGGGAGGCTGCGCCCGGGGGGCGAGCACGTCCGCGCAGCCCGGGACCACCAGCATCTCCAACGACAACGCCACCTGGGACGACGGCTACCGCGCGGCCGGCCGCGAGCTGGCGAAGATCACCGGGTACGCACTCAGACCGCTGTCGAACCCGTCGGTCACTTCCTACCAGCAGGTCGTGCAGATGACCCTGCAGACCTCGAACTCCACCGACCTCGTCAAATGGGCCTCCGGTTATCAGCTCAAGCGTCTGGCGCGAGCCGGCGGGCTCACCGACCTGACGCGCATCTGGGAGGGGTACGCGGCCAAGGGGTGGGTGCGCCGCACGTCGCGGGAGGCCGTGTCCTACCGCGGAAAGGCGATGGGGATTCCGCTGTACGAGTCGTACTACGTGCTCTTCTACAGCAAGCCGGTGTTCCGGAAACTGGGCCTGTCCGCCCCGGGCAGCTGGGCCGGGCTCCTGCACTGCGCCGAGGTCCTCAAGCGCAACGGGATCACGCCGTTCCTGGCGAGCCAGGTGGGCGGCTGGCCCGCGATCGAGTGGTTTCAGGAACTGGTCAGCAAGGTCGACCCCCGCTTCTACCAGCGGCTGGTGGCCGGCGAAGCCTCCTACACCGACGATCCGGCCCGCCGGGCAATGGACATCTGGCACGACTTCCTGCGCAAGGGGTGGATGACCTCGCCCGACTTCGACCAGGCCCGCGGCCCCGGCGCGCTGAAGGAGGGGACGGTGGGCATGTTCCTGCACGGCACCTGGCAGGCGTCAGGGATGTCGGCGGCAGGCATGAGACCGGGTACCGACTACGGAGCCTTCTTCCTGCCGGTGGTGCGGCCCGCCACTCCCGAGAGCGTGATCGCCGAGTCGGGCGTCTTCGCGGTGCCCAGCCGCGCCGCCTCGCACGAGGCCGCGACGGCGAACGTCGCGGCATGGCTCGACCCGTCCGTCCAGCGGGTGTGGAGCGACTTCCTGCAGGACAGTTCCGCCAACCCCCGGGTGCGCTCCAGCAACCCGGTGGTGGCCGGACTCCAACGGGACATCGCCCGCAATCACCGGCTCGCCCTGGTCCGCTACTGGGAGTCCGGCCCGCCCAGCCTGATCCAGGGCAACACCGACGACCTCGGCGGGTTCATGGCCGGGCAGACCTCTCCCGCCGCCACGCTGCGCCGGATGCAGGAGCGCGCACGCGAGGAATGGGCGGCCTGGAAGCGAGACGAAGCATGAGTACCCCCTCCACGACCGACCGCCGACCGGCGGGAGCGGTCGGCGCTCCGGCAGCGCCCGGGAGCGCGAGGCGGCGCTCCCACCCGGCCCGCACCAGGCACAGGGCAGGTGAGCGCCTGGTGGCCGGCGGGTTCCTGGCGCCGGCCGTCCTCCTGGTCGCACTGTTCCTGCTGGCCCCGTTCGGCTGGACGATCTACCGGAGCCTCTTCAGCGACACGCGGACCTCGCCGTTCAGCTGGTTCGCCAACTACGCGCTGTTCGCCTCCGACCCGGCGCTGTCCCGTGCCCTCCAGAACACCCTGATGTGGGTGGCGGGCACGGTCGTGCTCCCCTTCGTGCTCGGGCTCGCCATCGCCTGCATGACCAACGCCGGCCGCTTCTCACGCCTCGTACGGCTGTGCGTCGTCCTGCCCTACGCCTTGTCGGGCTCCGCGGTGGCGGTGGTGTGGAACTTCATGCTCACCACGGACGGTGCCGTCAACCAGGTCCTGACCGGCCTCGGGCTGGACTCGTGGGCCCACGGCTGGCTGCTGACATGGCCCGGCAACACCGTCGTGATGATCCTCGCCAACGCCTGGCAGGCCACGGGCGTGGCCGTCATCCTCTTCCTGGTCGGACTGCAGTCCATCCCGGCCGAGACCCTGGAGGCCGGCGCCCTGGACGGTGCCGGGGGCCGGCAGCAGTTCCGCCACATCGTCCTGCCGCAGCTCCGCCCGGTGTCGATCGTCGTGATCGGTATGAGCCTGGTCAACGGCCTCAAGTCCTTCGACCTGATCTGGGTCCTGACCCAGGGCGGCCCGGGGCGGGCCACCGAGACACTCGCCGTGTCCATGTACAACGAGACCTTCCTGGACCTGCGGCCCGGCGCCGGAGCGGCGATCGCGGTCGTCCTCACCGTGATCGTGCTGGCGGCCTCCTGGCTCTACCTGCGCCGCCAACTCGACGTGAAAGGCGCATGACGATGTCCGCTGGCCGAGTGCTGCGCAACACCGCCCTCGCGATACTGGCCGTGCTGTGGCTGGTCCCCACCTGGCTCCTCGTCGTCAACGCGATGGTGCCCGTGGGGGGTTACTCCGGCAGCCCGCACTGGCTGCCCCGGGACTTCGCGCTGCTGGACAACATGTCCCAGGCCTGGGACAGGGCCGACCTGGGCCCGGCCCTCGGCAACAGCCTCCTGTACGCCGTGGTCAGCGCCGTGGCCGCCGCGGTGGTCGCCGCCTTCGCCGCCTTCGCGACGATCGTCATGCCCGTCAGGCGGCGGTCCTGGTGGTTCTGGGTGATCTACTCCGGCACCCTGCTGCCCCTGCAGGTCTTCCTCCGGCCCCTGTTCCTGTCGTACGCGCACACCTCGCTGTACGACACCCAGACCGGCCTCGTGCTGATCTACACGGCGATCGCGGTCCCGTTCGCCTTCTTCGTCCTGCGCAACCACGCCCTGACGCTGCCGCGGGAGGTCGTGGAGGCCGCACGCATGGACGGTGCGTCGTGGTGGCGGGTGTTCTGGCAGGTCCACGTCCCGCTGACCCGGTCCGCCGTGATCGCGGTGTTCGTCTTCCAGTTCGTGGCCGTCTGGAACGACCTCATGTTCGGCATCACCATGGTCACCAGCCGCAACATCCGGCCCGTCATGGCCGCGCTCGCCGACCTGCAGGGCAACTACTCCAACGTCGGACCGCCCGTCGTGCTTGCCGGCGCCCTCCTGGTCTCGCTGCCGACCCTGGTGCTCTTCTTCTCCGCCCAGCGCTTCTTCGTCAGCAGCCTGAAGATCCACAGCTGAGCCCGCGGGCTGTCCGCGCCCTCCTGAAACGCCGCGAAGGGAACCACACTTGCTGCGATCGCTGCTCATCCGCGCCACCGCTCCCGTCCTCTGCGCCGGCCTGCTCTGGGCCGCCGCCCCCGCCCGTGCCCTCAGCCCCGCACCCACCCGCCCGGTCTCCTCCGAGACCTGGGCCCAACGTGCCACCAGCACCTACCGCGCCCTCCAGCACCACCTCTACGAGGGCCCCGAGGGCCACGGCCTGTACCTGGAGCACACACCCCGCCAACCCGCCGACCCGGACCACTCCTACCTGTGGTCGTTCCGCGAGGCCGCACAGGCAGCCGTCGACATGCAGGATCTCCCGAGCACCGGGGCCTCCTACCGGCGTGACGCGGCGTACCGGCTCGGCACGGCCGAGCTCTACCACACCTCCGGCCCGCGCCCGGGCTACGCCTCGTCCCTGCCCGCCCCCCTGGGCCCCGGCGGCGACGTGTACTACGACGACAACGCCGTGGTCGCCCTGACCCAGCTCGACCAGTACGAGGCCACCGGCGACGCACGGTCCCTGAAGCGGGCCGAACAGGCCGTGCCCGTCGTCTCCCGGGCCTGGGACGGCGACGGCAGCCGGACCTGCCCGGGCGGAATGGACTGGTACGACGCGCCCGGCAACGACATCCGGGCCACCAACGTCACCGCCCTCTCGGCCCAGCTCGCCGCCCGGCTCTACGAACACACCCGCAACCGCGCCTACCTGGAGGCGGCGCAGCAGTGGTACGGCTGGGTGTACTCGTGCATGCGCAAGGCACCCGGCCTGTACGTCAACGACCGCGGTGACGACGGCAGCGTCAACGGGACGCTGTGGACCTACAACTCGGGCTCCATGATCGGGGCCGCCACCGCGCTCTACCGCGGCACCGGTGACGCCGGATACCTGAAGAGGGCCGTGGCGGACGCCCGCGGCTCCCTGGCGTACTGGACCGCCGGCAGCCGCCTGCACGACCAGCCGGCCGTCTTCAACGCCTTCTACTTCAAGGACCTGCTCGACCTGGACTCCGTCCGCCCGGACCCCGCCTACCTGAAGGCCATGAGCGCCTACGCGGACAGCACCTACCGCACCAACCGGGACGCCGCCGGCGGCCTGTTCCGCTTCCAGGCCTCGGGCGGCGGTGACTACGACCCCACCGCGCCGGCCGCGACCCTCGACCAGTCCGCCATGGTCCAGATCTTCGCCACCCTCGCCGATGCCACCCACCAGCGCCGCCGGCCTTCCTGACGCGGCGGACCCACCACCGCACCCCAACGCAAAGGACCTCACGCACCATGCCCAAGCCACCGCTGACCAGGCCGTCCTGGTGGGACGCCGACATCGCCCGCGACATCCTCAAGGAGCGCGTCGCCACCACCGCCGGCCTGGGCGGCCTGCAGGTGCAACTGTCCGGAGAACCCCTGCTGCGCCACGACGGGGCGGGCGGACTGCTGCAGTCCATCCGGCTGCGCGTGCGGCGTCCCGACGGCGCGCCCCTGCCACGGCGCGTCACCAGGGCCCGCGTCACCACCAGCGGGGGTACCCCCGTCCACTGTGAGCTCCTGCCGGGACCGGAGGGCGACGCGCGCCTCCTGGTCCCGGAGGTCGACGCCCCCACCGCCCTGCTGATCGAGCTCCCGGACATCGAAGAGGGCACCCGGCTCGCCTTCGAGGCACGCCCGCAGCGCCACTGGACGTTGCACCTGGTGCTCCACTCCCACCTGGACATCGGCTACACCGATCCGCAGGGCCGGGTGATGGCCGAGAGCCGCGCCTACCTCGACTCGCTCCTCGAACTGTGCCGGGACACCGACGACTGGCCGGACCCCGCCCGGTTCCGCTGGGCCGTCGAAGGGTTCCACTCCTTCCAGGACTGGCAGGCCAACCGGCCCCGGCGCCAGGTGGAGAGCTTCCTGGACCGGGTGCGCGAGGGCCGCCTCGAACTCACGGCCATGCCCTTCAACCTCCACACCGAGACCTGCTCCACCGACGAACTCCACGAACTGCTGCGTCCGGTGGCCGAGTTGCGTGACCGGCACGGCATCGACATCACCACGGCCATGCAGACGGACGTACCCGGCCAGGTGGTGGGCCTGCCCGACGCCCTCGCGGCCAACGGCATCCGCTACCTGTCCGTGGCGCACAACTGGGCGGGCCGCGCCGCACCCCACCTGGTCGGCGGGGAGCACCTTCCCCGCCTGTTCCGCTGGCAGGCACCGAGCGGCAACAGCGTCCTGGTCTGGCGCACGGACACCCCGCACGGCCTGGCCTACATGGAGGGCTCCGTCCTCGGCTTCGACGAGTCCTACGACCACGTCGACGACCTGCTGCCCGCCTACCTCAGCGCCCTGGCCGCCTTCCCCTACCCGCACCAGGGGCGCGGCATCCCCGGCTTCCCCGCGCTCGACCTGCCCGACACGGCCGACCCCTACCCGTGGGACGTGCTGCACCTGCGGGTGCTGGGCAAGTTCGCCGACAACGGACCGCCGCGCCGCATCATCTCCGACACGGTGCGCCGGTGGAACGAGCAGTGGGCGTACCCGCAGCTGCGCGCCTCCCGCAACCAGGACTTCTTCGAGGACGCCGAACAGCGTGTCTCAGACCGCCTGGAGACCTATAGGGGCGACTGGAGCGACTGGTGGGTCGACGGCGTCGGTGCCGGTGCCGCCCCGCTGGCCGCCACCCGGCGTGGGCAGGCGGCCCTCGCCGAGGCGCAGACCGTGGCCGGGTACGCCCACCTGATGGGCGTACCCGGCAGCACGGCCGTCACCGCGAGCGCACCGGAGGTCTACCGGTCCGCCTCGCTCTTCAACGAACACACCTGGGGAGCCGGCGACCCCTGGACGCACGGAGACCACGGTCACGGGTCCGGCGAGAAGCAGTGGCACTGGAAGTACTCCCAGGCCATGCGGGCCCACGACGCGGCCGAGACGCTCCTGGACTCCGCCGCCGCCCTGCTCGGCGAAGCCTTCGCCCCCTGCGCGGACGCCGCGGCGTCCTTCTACGCCGTGAACACCTGCAGTTGGCCGCGGACCGAGACCACGCGGCTCTTCCTGCCGGAGAGCACCGTTGCGCTCAGCGACCCGGTCCAGGTCCTTGACGCGCGCACCGGAACCCCCCTGCCCTTCGCGGAGGAGGCCCAGAGCAACGAGCGCCACCGCGCGGCCGGCCGCTTCCTGCACGTGCCCGTCACGGACATTCCGGCCTGCGGAGCCGTGCGCCTGGACGTCGTGACCGGCGGCGGGGCTCCGGCGCCGGGCGCCGAGGCGGCGGACCCGTCCGCCGGGGCCACCGTCCTGGAGAACGACCACCTGCGCGTCACGGTCGACCTGCGCGAGGCGTGCATCGCCTCCGTCGTCGACAAGGCCACCGGTCGCGAGATGGTGCGCCAGGACGCGGTCGTGGGCTTCAACGGATACGTCTACGACGAGTACGCCACGGCCGGCGCGTTCAACCACCAGTCCAGCAAGACGGTGGCCGACGGCTCGATGCACCTGCTCGCCTCCCGCAGCACCGCCCCGCCCGCGGCTCTCCTCGACCGCACCACGGACGCCACCGGGCAGACCCTCCTCTACGCATGCTCCCCGCCCGGCGCCCGCCGGCTCCGGGTGAGGGTGCACCTTCCGCACCACGCGGCGCGCATCGACATAGAGAACCGTCTAGACAAGACCGCGACGCTCACCAAGGAGAGCGCCTTCTTCTGCTTCCCCTTCGCCCTTGAGGACCCCACCGTGCACACGGAGGCCACGGGCGGTGTCCTGGGAACCGACCGCGAGAGGGTGCCGGGTTCGGCAGCGCACATGCGCGCGGTCCGGCGCTGGATCAGCCTGAGCGACGGCACCCACCACGCCGCGCTGGCAACGGCCGACGCCCCGCTCGTCCAGATCGGCCAAATCGCGATCCCCTACGTCCCCTACCCCGGGTCGCTGTCCCGGGAGGAGCCGGCCACCGTTTTCTCCTGGGTGCACAACAACATCTGGGACACCAACTTCCCCGCCCAGCAGGCGTTCGACCACGTCTTCCGCTACAGCGTCTGTTTCGCCGCGACCGCGGAGAGGGACGCATCGTACGCCGACGAACTCGGCGTACGGGTCGCCGCCGTCACCAGCCACCCGCTGGTACCGGTGCGTCCCCGCGCCAGGACCGGAGCCGGCAGCCCGGCGCAGACGCAGTTCCTGTCCGTGGACGACCCCCGGATACGCCTGGTGGGGGTTACCGTTCCCGGCAGTGGTGCCCTCCTGGTGCGTCTGCAGTCGGTGGCCGGGGTCCCCGTCACCTGCCGCCTCAGCACCCCCTTCACCGTCGCCCGCGCATCGCGCACCACCTACCTGGGCCGGAACCCGCGCGAGGTCGCGCCGGAGCCGGACGGGACCGTCCCGGTGGAGGTACCGGCACTCGGAACGGCAGCCGTTCTCCTCCAGCTGCACTCCGCCGCGACCGGAGGCAGCACAGGGGTGAAGCCGAGCGTGCACGACGCCTGAACCGACAGGCAGCACCATCAGTCCCACCCGGGGGCCGGCCTGCGGGTCGGCCCCCGCTTCTGCCCTCCGGTCCCTGAAGCCTGACCGGCCCGCAGAGCCGAGGCGGGTGCGACGAGGGCGACGAATGCGAGGAGTGCGGGGTCGTTTGTCCGGCGCTTCCGGCCGGCAGTCCTCCCGGAAGCGACGCCGTCGACGGAGAGCTCGTAACACGATCTTGTTGAAGTCTGCTGGTTGGCCGTGACCGGTGTGATGATTCGGCCGTTCGTGAGGGTGTGGGTACTCGACCGTGGACGTGGACGATGAGTTGTGGGCGCTGATTGAGCCGTTGCTGCCGCCGCGGCCGGAGCGGTCTCCGGGGCCGCGGCCGGTGTCGGACCGGCTCTGTCTCCAGGGCATCCTGTTCGTCCTCTACAACGACATAGCCTGGCAACTGCTGCCCTTGGAGCTGGGGTTCGGCTCAGGTCAGACCTGCTGGCGTCGCCTGGACCGATGGCAGAAGGCAGGGGTGTTCGACCAGTTGCACCGGGTCCTGCTTGCCGAGCTGAACGCGGCCGGCAAGCCCGACTGGTCACGTGCGTGCGTGGATGGTTCTCACATCCGCGCGAAAAAAGGGGCGCCGACACCGGCCCGTCGCCGGTCGACCGGCGGAAGACGGGCAGCAAACACCACCTGATATGCGACGGACGCGACACCCCACTCAAGGTCACCACGACCGCGGCCAACGTGAACGACGTCACCCAGACCCTCGCCCTGGTCGACGGGATCCCGCCTGTCGCGGGTCGCCCTGGTCGGCCTCGTCGCAGACCCGACGCCCTGCTCAGCGACAAGGGCTACGACTCCGCCCCAACCGCGACGAACTGCGCAAGCGCCGGATCCTGCCCGTCATCTCACGCAAGAGCTGCCCGAACATCAAGGGCCTGGGAAAGCTCCGCTACGTGGTGGAGCAGACCATCGCGCTCCTCCACCACTTCAAACGCCTCACCGTCCGCTGGGAACGCCGCACCGAACTCCACGACGCCTTCGTATCCCTCGCCTGCGGCCTCATCTGCTGGAGACGACTCAAGAAGATCGTGCGGTCTGATCGTGTTACGCACTCTTATGCACGTACCGAAGGCCTGGGCCGACTATCTCAACATCCCAGAGGACTACCAGGAGGGGATTACCGGGGCCATGCCACGCCGGCGACCCCTGCACTGCGGGCGTGCCCCTACCCGTGGTCCGCTGTGTCTCTTGCGGCGAGTTGTGCATGAGCTAGCGATGCCAGACCAGTCGGTCACACGTGTCCTCAGCCTTGCACAACCGGCGGCGAGGGCGGAGCCCAGGTCACCGGCATGGGGGCGAGTGTTCGCGTATGGGATTCTTGTGCCCTGAGAAGGAAACGTACTTGGGGGAGCAGAAGCACCATGGCCGGCTTTTACAGGGTCGAGCTCGACGCGCTCGGCCGCCTTGTCACTCAGCTGGGCGAGGCCGCGGACGGGATGCGGGACGCAATGCGGGAGTTGAAGGACATCGGTCCCAAGGGGGCGGGCTACGCCGACTTGGAGCAGGCATGTGACGACTTCCAGGACAAGTGGGGCTACGGGATCAAGCTGATCGCTGACGCCACCGGTGGGGTGGCCGAAGGGCTGTCGCAGACCCGCAAGGTCTACCAGCAGCTCGAGGACCAGACCTCGCAGATGTTCCAGTCCGGCGGGCAGGAGGTCGGTAAGTGACGTCGACACCGCACCCGGCGGACGCCGGAGCTCCGGCCGTCTCCGACCCAGAACCGTCTGCCGTCCCCGCGTTCCGATTCCAGCTCCCTCCGGAGTTCCACGAAATCCCGCTCGGCATCGACGTCGACGAGGAGACGCTCGACGCTCAGATGGGCGCGTTCGCCCGGGCTTACTGGGGCGAGCGCGAGGACTTGGAGCCACTGCGCGCGCTGACCGCGGCCCTCTACGGCGTCAACTCGCGGCAGTTGGCGGAGGACGGCGCAGTCCACAGTGCGTTCGGGGTCTTCCCGATTGGGGGCACTGCGGACGGAGCGCAGCCGCCCGAGCGGATCAGCCGCTGCTCGCTGCTGGTCAGCGTCCGCGAACTCGCCAACCCCGACCCCGCCCTGTCCGCCGCGGGGATCGCCGAGATGTTGGCCCGGGGGAGGGACGGCGGGGAGGCAGTACCCGTCGGGCTGCCGGCAGGGCCCGCCGTGGTGCACGTGGCGGGGAGCCGTTCGGTGTGGGAGCGGCCCGAGGGGGAGGTGGAGACGTTCGCCGTGCGGATCGAGCTGTGGATGCCTTTCCCGGACGAAGACCGGCTGTTGCTCTTCTGCATCAGCACGACCGATGTCCAGGACCTGTATCTGTACCAGGCCGTGCTGGCCGACATCGCCGACACCATCACCTTCGCCGGCGACGGTGCGCGGGACCGCGACCAGAGCCGAGAGGACGCCCTGGTCATGGCCTCCGCCACGACTCCGAAAGCCCCCGCCAACCCCTTCGGATGACCGCGTCAGGAGGACGTGACCGCATGAGCACCAGGACCTATGACGCCCTCGGGTTCGACCCGGCACCGGGCATACCCGAGTCGGTCCAGCGCGTCGCCACCGTACTGAGCCGGGTGGGCAACCAGCTCGACGAGGCACGCGGAACGCTGAGCAAGGTGGGGCGCCAGAACGGCATCTGGGAGGGAGACGCCGCCTCAGGCTTCGCCCGGAAGGTCGGCGAGCTGCCGAAGTACCTGGCCGACGGCCACGGTTCACTCATCGACGCCGCGCATGCGATGAACGGCTGGCACAACAAGCTGACGGAGTTCCAGTCGCTGGCGGGCCGGTACGAGTCAGAGGCCCAGGAAGCGCGGCGACAGCTGAAGGAGGCCGAGGCCGATCCCGATTTGAGCTTGGCGGGCCTGACCTTCGGCACCGAGGAGGCTCTGGAGGCGGCGCAGAAGCGTCTGGACGGGGCGACCCGGCGGCTCGACTCCGCGAGGGAGAGCCTGAACCACATCATCAAGAAGGCCCAGGACCTCCTGGACGAGCACGGCCGGGCTGCCCGCGAGATCATCGAGGCGATCCGTCGAGCCGCCGAGCGGGCTCCGGACGAGCCGGGGCTGTTCGACCGTTTCATGGACGCGCTCGAGGGACTCGGCGACAAGATCAAGGAGCTCGCCGATGACGTCTGGAGCTGGATAAAGGACCACGCAGACGACATCTACAAGATCGGCGACTGGTTGGGCATGGCGGCGGCCGCCTGCGATGTGCTGGCCATCGTCTTCTCCGAGACGGGCATCGGGGCGCTCGTCTTCGAGGGCCTCGGCCGGGCTCTGAACACCGGTGCCCTGGCGGCCCACGCGGTGGGCTGGGCCGCGGGTGCGAAGAAGGGGTCATGGACGGACATCGGGCTCGACCTCGCAGGATTCGTGCCGTTCGGGGACCTCATCAAGGGCGGAAAAGCGGCCGTGGGAGCCTTCAAAGGGGTGGAGATCGCCGCGGACTCCTTCAAGGCGACGGAACGCATCGGCGACATCGCGGCGAAGGCGCGGAACGCCGAAGTGTTCCTGGAGTCCAAAAAGCTGCTCGGAGTGTTCGGTGAGGGCAAGTCCGTCTACCGAGCCACGGCCGACACCTTCAAGGACCGTTTCGCCATGGCCGCCGACCGCGTCTTCAACGACGCCACCCGCTACGAAAGGCCGCTGACCAGCCCAGTCAAGTGGCTGGACCAGCACGTCTTCCCCAAAATCATCGACAAGACGCCACTGAGCAAGATCCCTTCGCTGGCCGACGCCGTGAAGCTCGGTGAGAACGGCAAGACCTTCATCGACCCCACCTCCTGGGTCTCACGCGGCGCCGAGACCGCCTGGCGGGTGCACAAGTTCGCCGGGGCCGCGGAGAACGCGCTCTCAGACGAGGTGCACGGGAAGTACGACCAGGTCAAGGGAATGATCCACGGAGCGTTCGGATGATCGCCACGATGACTGACTCCGGCCGTGCCTGGGCGCCCAGGAAGCCGAAATCCCTCGTGCGCATCTGGTCGCGCTACATCGTCCAGTGGCTGTGGGGACCGCCGCTCTGGTTGCTCGTGCGCCTTCCGATCATCCTCCTCACGGTGCTCGAGGTGGACGTACAGGGCACTGGCTCGAGCGGATCCTTCGGACGGCCCCGTTGGCGTCGGCGCATGTGGATCGATCGGGAGCGGCTGCGCCTGGACCGGGCCACCGATCCGCGGCAGCAGGAGGAGGAACTGCGCCGGCTCCTCACTGACCACCTGCCGCCCTGCCTGGCCCAGCCGGGGACGGGGCGCATAACACCTCCGCGCTCCGGCAGTACCTACCGCTTCGCCAGGGACGGCGGCGACCGCCCCGTGGTGAGGACGGCGGACGGTGGCCTCGACCTCTCATGCGGCGGTGGCCTGTACCACCTCACCATCGAGGACTCCCACTACCGGGTCATCGGCGCGGGACGCGCCCTGGAGATAGCCCGCGCCGAGTTCGGATGGGTCCCGGCGGACGGGGTGGAGAAGAACCTGCCGCAGCAACTACAGCTGCGTTGCCCATAAGGAACGATCCGGCCACCACCTCACCGGCGCACATTCTTCCGGTCCCCATTCCCCGCCCCGCACCGGGCGCCCTCCCGGCTTTCGGAGAATGTCGGATATCCGTCTGGTGAGGCGGAAACTCCGGCGAGTATCGTACGGCGCGCGCTGCTCGCGATCGCGGTCGGTGAGGTCGGCGGTGGGGGCGAGTGCACCGTGATTGAGCTGCAGAGAAGCCGCGTGCGAAACTCTCCCACCCGAGAATTAGGGAACACGCGTTCGCTTTTTCCGGCCTGCGGTGCCGGTGGCGCGACTCCGCAATCCCCAGACGCCTCTCAGCGGTCCACAGCAACAGCGGTGGACCGCTTTTCTGCTTTTCCGTGAGGTTCCCCGACCGAGACGTGCGGGGCAGGCGTGAAACGAGAAACGGATGCTTCGTTCCATGACGAGAGAAACATGGAGTGTGATGCGATGAACCGGGTCGGCAGAGACCCGCGCCGTTCGGAGACGGGGCTCGTGGAGCCACTGGCGCGCATCGGGTTGGCTGTTCTCCTGCTGGCCGGCGGCGCCGTGGCGGCGTCGGCCGGACCGGCAGGCGCCGCGTCCGCCGACGGGACGCTGACGGTCGAGGTGCTGCGTGACTTCTTCGGCACCGGCGTGATCAACGCGACGATGGACGTGCCGCAGCGCGGCATGCAGGTGGAGATATCCGACCCGACGGGGCACACGGTCACCGGCGTCACGGACGCCACCGGGAAGGCGGTGGTCTCGCAGTCGGCCGTGCTGAGCGGCGGCCGGTACCGCGTCGACGTCACCGTCCCGGCGCCGTACCGGGACTACCTCCGGGCAGCGCCGGCCTCGACGGCCGAGAACCACTTCGACAGCTTCACCTCGTTCGTGGACGTGTCCGGAGGCAAGGACGCCACGGTGGTGACGGGCGTGTGGGACCCGGCCGACTACACGCTGCCGGACACGCGGTACTTCGTCCCCGTCCAGAGCGGCGCCGGCGGGAACGACGACCGGGCCCTGGTGGCGTTCGGTACGAAGGACCGGGGCACCTGTCCCACCGACGTGGCGTGCCCGGCCACGCTGGCCACCAAGGACCAGGTGGGGACGACCTTCGGGCTGGCGTACGACACCTCGCGGAGCAGGCTGTTCCAGAGCGCGTTCGCCCGCCGGTACGCCCCGTACGGGCCAGGGGGCGGCGGCGCGATCTACACCGTCCCGGTCGGCGGCCAGGGCACGCCGCAGCTGTTCGCACAGGTGCCGGGCGCCACGGTGACACCGCACGCCACCGCCGACCTGAACAAGGACGCCGGATTCACCGACGCACCGGGCAAGGAGAGCATCGGCGGCCTGGCCCTGTCGGAGGACGGGTCCACCCTGTACGCGGTGAACCTGCGCACCCGCGCACTGGTGAGCTTCGACGCGACCGGTGCCACCGCTGCGGCGCCGGAGTCGACGGTCCCGATCCCGGACCCGGGGTGCGCGAGCCCCGGGGACTGGCGGCCGTCCGGTCTCCAGGTCCACAACGACACGCTGTACGTCGGCGGCGTGTGCAGCGCGGAGAGCACCCAACAGCGCGGTGACCTCAAGGTCTTCGTCTCCGCCTACGACGGCAAACGGTTCACCACGGTGCTCAGCCACCCGCTCACCTACGAACGCGGCAGCGTCTACGGCTCGGGTGACAAGGCCACCCACTGGAACCCGTGGAACACCGGCCTGGCCACCTGGGACGACCGGAAGTCGGGCTCCGTTTTCATCGATCCGCAGCCGGAGCTGGCCTCCCTCGCCTTCACCCGCGACGGATCGATGGTCCTGGGCTTCCGCGACCGCTTCATGGACGTGCTCAGCTGGGGCGGACTCGACCCCCGCCCGGGCAACGACGCGGCCGAGAACGGCATGTCCGGTGGTGACATCACCATGGTCTGCGCCACCCCCACCGGTGAGTACCAGTGGGAGGGCACCGGGAGTTGCCCCAACCACGCCACCCCCGCCGACAGCGGCGGCCAGGCCGCCGGTGTCGTCGAGTACTTCCCCGGCGACTCCTTCGCCAACGCGCACCAGGAGACCGCGCTGGGCTCGGTGGCCTACATCCCGCAGCAGCAGTGGGTCGTCAGCACGGAGTTCGACCCGGTCGTCAACGTCGCGACCTCGGGGACCGGGTACCACGACGTCACCACCGGCCAGGGCCCGGGCAACGACCCGACCGGCAACGGGTTCCAGTTCGTCAGCGCGCAGCAAGGCGGGTTCGGCAAGGCCGGCGGACTCGGCGACATCGCCTACGCGGCGGCGAACGCACCGGTCCAGATCGGCAACCTCGTCTGGTTCGACGGTGACCACAACGGGGCCCAGGACCCGGCGGAGGTGCTGCTGCCGGGAGCGACGGTCAACCTGCTGGACGCGGACGGCAAGCAGGTTGCCACGACCCGGACCGATGCCGCAGGCGAGTACTACTTCGGCGGTGTCGGCGCCGAGTACCAGCTCACGCCGGGAGCGAAGTACACGGTGCAGTTCGACGTGTGCACCGCGGACACCGGCCAGGTGCCGAGCCGGCCCACAGCCGACGAACTGCGCTTCACGCTTCCGCGGGCCGGTACCGACCGGGTGCACGACTCCGACGTGACCCCGCCGACCAGCGGGCGGCTGTGCAACGGGTACGCGCCGGTCACGGCCCCGGCCAGGGCCGGCGGCGTCGACCACACCATCGATGCCGGGGTCTACGTCCCGAAGGCATCCCCGACACCCACACCGACACCCACGCCGACCCCCGCCCCGACCTCACCACCGGCCGCCACGCCCCCGTCGCCCGCGCCGGGCGGACCGGCCCCGGCCGGGGGGAGCGGAGGCGCGCTGGCGGCCACCGGTGTCGCCAGACTGCCGGAGATGCTCGGCCTCGTCGGCCTGCTCGTGGGTGGTGGCCTGGTCGTCGTGGTGACGGGCCGCAGGCGTCGCGCACGGGCACACTGAGCGCCCCGCACCACCAGTGGCCTGCCCGCCGGCTGTCCGGGCGGCGGGCGGACCACGACCGGGGCCGGCCACGGGGGCCGGCCCCGGCGTCGTCGTCCGCCCCGGTACCACCGAGCGCCACCGCGACCGCGCGGTGACCGATCAGCGTGGTGAGGGAGAGGGAGAACCGGAAAAGTGTCACGGTCGAACGGTGTGCGAAACCGGCAGGACCCGAAGAACCGCGCGGCCGGCCGGCGCCGGTGGCTGCGCCCCCGCCGGGTGGTCGCCGCCCTCGGCACGGCGGTGGCCGTCGCGGTGGCCGCGCTTCTCATCGCCGGCAGCGGCTCCGACCCCGGCGGTCCGCGCACGCCGACCTCGGACGAAGCGGACCGCCTGGCCATCACACGGTTCCGCAACTACCAGGCGCACGGCCGCGCGGTGACGATCACGGTGCCGGGCACCGCCGGAGAACTGGTCGTCACCGCCTCCGTCGACTACCGCGACAAGCGCGGCTACGGCGTGGTGCACGGCACCGGGCGCGACACCTCCAGCGACGGGCTGATCGCGTGGACGACCACCTCGGTGTCCGTCCTCCCGATGACCGGTGCCCCGGCGCACGCGCCCGCCTCACCGCCCCGGTCGGGCTGGTACGCCCGCCCGCTCCAGTCGTCCGGCAGCTCGCTGGACAGCTCGCTGGCCATCGTGCTCAGCCTCGGCAGCGACCGGCCGGACAACGCCCAACTGCTGCCGCAGAACGGCGCCGCCTGGTGGGGACGGGACCGGGTGGACGGGCACCGGGTGGACGTCATGACCGGCCCGTCCTCCCGCGACCGCTCCGCGACGGCGGGCAACGTGCGCTACTGGATCGGCGCGGACGGCACCATGTACCGAATCAGCGTCAGCGTGGGTTCCGCCTCGCAGGAGGTGGTGGTCGACTTCGGCACCCGGAAGTACCACCCGGTCGGAGCGCTCCCCAAGCCACCCTGACGCGGTAGCCGGCGCGCACGCTCAGGGCGTCCGCACCCGCGCGCCCGCCGCGAGCAGGGAGGCCGGCGGCAGCGGGATGTCCGCCGTGTCCGGTAGGTCAGGAACAGCCGGGACGGCGGTGGCGCCCGCCGTGGTGGCGTGGGGGAACTCCGGCTGCGGCGGGACCTCTGCGACCTCGGTGAACGGGATACCGCCGGGCGCGGTCGGCATCGCCCAGCTGCCCGCCGGTGACGGCGACTTCTTGGGAACCGGGCAGGACGCGGTACTCGTGAGCCGGTCCGGCACCGTGGTGCGCACACCGACGTTGCCGCGCAGGCAGTTGCCCCGTCCGCGGGTGGCGGTGGGGAAGGTCCAGCCCACGTCCACCCCGTTGCCGGCGAAGGAGTTGTCCACGACCTGGTTGCCGTCCGGAGCCAGGTCGGCGCTCGCGGTGATCACCAGGCCGGCGTTGCTGTTGCCGGTGATGCGGTTGCGGAGGAACCGGTTGTCGCTGCCGCCGTCGACGCCGATGCCGATGCCCCACCCGCCGTCGGCCTGCTCGGGGGTCGCCTTCTGCTGGTTGGCCGCGATCAGGTTGCCCGCCACGACGGCCTGTCGCTGCGGGAGCAGCTTCTCCTGGTGGTCGGAGTCGGTGGTCAGCCCGACCCGGTTGCCGGTCAGTCGGTTGCCGACCACGTACATGTCCCCGCCGGCGTTGGTGCCTTCGTAACCGACCGCGTTGAGCTCGGCGATGTTGTCCCGCACCACGACGTGACAGGGCCTGCACTGGCCGACGTAGATGCCCGAATCGGCTCCCCCCGAGGCGTACGAGTCCTCGATGACACCGTTCTGTGCGGAGAACGCGTAGATGCCGTACAGGCCGTTGCGGGTCGCGCTCACGTGGGAGACGAGGAACGACTTCAGGAAGGTGACCGGCTCCGCGCCCGTGTCGTAGCCGCCGGAATGCCCCGGCAGACCGGCGACCGCCTTCGCCGAACCGGTGACCAGCACCCCGTTCTGCGTGTTCTCCCGCACGGTCAGGTTCTCCACGGCAACCCCCGGCGCGGTGACCACGACACCGTTCGGCTGCCGCAACCGCCCGTCGATGACGACCTTGTCCCGGGACTCGCCACGCAGAGTGACACCGGGCGTGGCGAGCCTCACCGACTCGTGGTACACGCCCCGGGCGACCAGCACCAGGTCACCGCGGTGGGCGAGCGACACCCCGGCGGAGATCGTCGGGGCGTCGGCCGGCACGCGGATCGTCACGTGTGCACCGGAGGGCCGCCGGCCGCCACCTGCCCCGTCGTCGCCCGACCCGCAGCCGGCCAGGACGCAGGTCAGCGTGGACAGCAACGCGACCACCAGGGCAAGACGGAGACCAGGCATGACCACATCCTGGCACGAAGCCAAGCCGGCACGAAGGGCGACAACTCGCCGTCATGGGGCGGGATATGGCATTCTTCGCGCTGTGAGCCGAGCCGACTCCCGCCCGTCACGCCGCGCGTTCGTCCGGGCCACCGGGGCCGTGGCGGCCACCGGCCTCGCCGCCGGGTGCGAGACGCCCGCTGCTCGGCCGGGCCGGCCCCCTTCTGCCCCGCCCGGCACGGGGGTCACGCCCACCGGCCGCCACCAGGCAGGCATCACCCTCCCGCAACCGGCCCAGTCCAACCTCCTGGCGGTGGTGGCCGACCTCGACGAGGCGGCGGCCCCCGGCCCGCTGCTCGCCGACCTCGGCAACCTCGTCCGCACGCTCACCGCGGGCGCCGACCCGCGGCTGCTGGGACTGCCGCCGGGCGATCTCACCGTCACGATCGGGGTGGGACCACGGCTGGTGCGCACGGCCGGTGCGGCCCTGCCCGGCGCGGCCGACCTCCCCGGGTACTCCCGCGAGGAGATGGCTCGCCAGGCACGCGGCGGGGACCTGCTGCTGCAGATCTGCGCCGGCGACGCCCTGCTGCTCCCCGTCGTCGCCTCCGCGCTCCTGGCGCAGGCGGGTGACCGGGTACGCGAACGCTGGCGGCAGTCCGGGCAGCGCGGCCCGGTCACCACCGTGGGCCACGGGGTCTCCGCGCCCCGGAACCTGCTCGGTTTCGTCGACGGCATCGTGGGCCCGCACACGACGGCCGAACGCCGGCGCCACCTGTGGCTGTCCGGACCGGCCCCCGTCGCGGGCGGCACGATCGCCGTGGTGCGGCGCATGGAAATCGACCTGCCGCGGTTCGCCGCGCTCTCCGTCGCCGACCAGGAGGCCGCCCTCGGCCGCCGCCGGGCCACCGCCGCGCCCCTGTCCGGCGGCACCGCGGCCTCGGACCCGGACCTCGGCGCCAAGACACCCGACGGGCGCTACCTCGTCCCGGCCGACTCCCATGTCCGCCGGGCCAACCCCCGCGCGGTCGGTGTCGGCCTCATGCTGCGCCGCTCCTACAGCATCGACCAGCCCGCCCCCGGCCTGCTCTTCATCAGCTTCCAGAACGACCTGCGCACCTTCACCCGCACCCTCGCGCACATGGAGGGTTCCGACGCGCTGCTGCGGTACACCACCACCACCGCCGGCGCGACCTTCCTCGTCCTCCCCGGGTTCGACGAGCAACTGCCGCTCGGAGCGCGGTTGTTCGCCTGAACCCGGGCAAGGGGTGGCGAGGGGCGGGAGGCGAGGGGGCCGGGCGGCCGGCGGGTGCAGGCGGGCGGACGTCCGCCGCGCCCGCCCGTGGTGGAGGATGATCACCAGGACAAAGCCCGACTGGGAGGCGCCCGCCATGATGACCGTAGACCTGCACCCGATCTTCCGGAACAACCGCGACATCGAACTGACGCTGAGGCAGACCATGTTCAAGGCAGCCCATGCGGGCGAGGAGACGATCCAGTTCATCCCGGGCAAGGGCGAGGGGAAACTCAAGCAGCGCGTGCTGGCGTTCCTCGCCCAGAAGCACATCAGGAAGCTCTACCACTCCGTCGAGGCCGACCCGGGCAACAGCGGCCGCGTCCTGGTGCACATGACCCCGCCCCGGAAGTAGGGCCCGGCCCTGGTCACCCACCACCGCCGCCGCCCCCGCGCGCGCCGCCGCCCCTCCGCGATCGTCCCGGACCTCCCGCCCGGTGGGGGCCGACCGCCGGCCACCACCGGGCCCTACGGCGACAGGAGCCACACCGCCGTGTCGGGAGGCAGGGCGTCGCCGTCGAGCGGGCCGCTGCTCAGCAAGGGAGGACCGGACCGGGGCAGTGGGGCGAGAGGCACCGCCTCGGGACCGAGGTTGACCACACAGGTCAACTCCCCGCGGCGGAAGGCGAGGACCGGGGAGCCGGGATCGGACAGCCAGGTGGGCGGGGCGGTGGGGTCGGGCGCCGGATGCCTGCGGCGCAACCGCAGGGCCGCCCGGTACAGGGCGAGCGTGGAGGCGGGGTCCTGCTGCTGCGCGGTAGCGGTGAGGCCGGCCCAGTCGGCGGGCTGCGGCAGCCAGGTGTCCTCGGGGGGCGCCGTGGTGAATCCGTAGGGAGCGCGGTCGCCGGACCAGGGCAGGGGCACGCGTGCGCCGTCGCGTCCGCGTTCGCTGTGGCCCGAGCGCTCCCACAGCGGGTCGCGGATGCGCTCGACGGGTATCTCGGCCTGAGGCAGGCCCAGTTCCTCGCCCTGGTAGAGGTAGGCCGACCCCGGCAGCGCCAGCATCAGCAGGGCGGCGGCGCGGGCGCGGGCCAGGGAGCCGAGGCGGGTGACGGGGCGGACGGCGTCGTGGCTGGAGAGCAGCCAGGTGACGGCGGCGCCCGGGACGGCGAAGGAGCCGTCGACGACGCGCCGCAGCTGAGTCGCGTCCCAGGGGGTCTCCAGAAAAGCGAAGTTGAAGGCCTGGTGCATCTCGTCGGGACGGACGTAGCGGCTGAGGCGGGCCGGGTCGAAGACGGCGGACTCGGCCACCATCACCCGCTCGTGCGGGGGGACGGCGCCGGGCGGGGCGGGATGTGTGTCGAGCAGGGTCCGCCACGCGCGGTACAGCGGGTGGAGCTCCTCCTGGTCGTAGTACGGCATCAGGTGGTTGCGCAGGGGGTCGCGGTGCTGGCCGGGTCCGGCGTCGGGCAGCCCCTCCGCCTTGAACAGGGCGTGGGCCACGTCCACGCGGAAACCGTCCACCCCCCGGTCCAGCCAGTACCGCAGCACGCCGGCGAAGGACTCCCGGACCTCGGGGTTGCGCCAGTTGAGATCGGGCTGTTCGGACGCGTGCAGGTGGCAGTACCACTCGCCGTCGGCGACCCGTGTCCAGGCCGGGCCGCCGAACGCCGACTGCCAGTTGTTGGGCGGGAGTTCACCGGCGGCCCCCCGCCCGGGGCGGAAGAGGTACCGCTCCCTCGCGGCCGAGCCGGGCGCCGCCGCCAGCGCCTCCCGGAACCAGGGGTGCTGGTCGGAGGTGTGGTTGGGGACGAGGTCCACGATCAGCTTCAGGCCCAGCTCGTGGAGGCGGGCCGTGAGCCGGTCCACGTCGGCGGTGGTGCCCAGGTCCGCGGCCACGGCTGTGTGGTCGGCGATGTCGTAGCCGCCGTCGGCCAGGGGGGAGGGGTAGAACGGCGTGCACCACACGGCGTCCGCCCCCAGGTCCCGGATGTGCTCCAGGCGCAAGGTCAGGCCGGGCAGGTCGCCGATTCCGTCGCCGTCGGAGTCGGCGAAGGCGCGGGGGTGGACCTCGTAGCAGACCATGTCCTGCCACCAGCTCATGCGGGCGCTCCCGTCAGGTCGGGGCCGGCCGGCACGGCCTGTTCGGTGCCGGTGCGGGCGGCGATCGTGGCGGCCTCGGCGACGGCGACGGCGTGCACACCGCCGACCTCGTCCGCGACGGGGCGGGTGCCCTCGTCCACGGCGCGGACGAGGTCGGCCAGGGCGGCGCGCACGCTCTGCCGGTACACATACGGTTTGCGGGCCTCGCCCCCCAGGTCGAGGACGGCGCGGACGTGGTGGGGCACCGTGCGTTCCTCACTGCGCCCGCGGGCCGGGGCGGCGGGGCCGGCGTTCCGTGCGACGTGGACGGTGATCCGCTCCTCGCCGTGCGGGCGGAAGCCGTCGACGGACAGCAGTCCGGACGCCTCCTGGGGGAGCTGCTCCCAGCGCAGCGCGTCCGCCTCGTCGGTCCACGCGGAGATCTGCGCACGGACGGGTATCCAGCCGCTGATCCTCGTCTCCGCGAACCCGTGGTCCAGACGCATCAGTTGCCGCTCGGCGCGGTGGGCGTGGGTGAATGAGTGCAGGTGGGAGGCGAGGACGCCGCCGGGGTGGACGACGTCGGCGCTGACCGTGTCGACCGGGCCGCCGGGCCGGCTGAGGGCGGTGGCCCGCACGCTGAGCGGGTCGGAGCCGAGCAGGGCGCGGGCGGCGTCGAAGAAGTGGACGCCGTGCTCGACGAAGATGCCGCCGCTGCGGGCCGGGTCCCAGAACCAGTGGCCGGGGTCGAGGTCCTCGTCGGCGGCGTCGTTCTCGAAGAGGAAGCGGCGGGCGGGCGCGAGCAGCCCCCGCCCGGTCAGCCGCTGCACCGCCCGCAGCAGCGGGTTGTAGCGCAGCACGTGGTCCACGACCAGGACGCGTCCGCCCCGGCGGGCCTCCTCGGCGACCCCCGCGGCGTCCTCGGCCGTGGTGGCGAGGGGCTTCTCGACGAAGACGTGGCGACCCGCCCGCAGCGCGGTGCGGGCCGTCGCGGCGTGGGTGGCGGGTGGCGTGGCGATCAGGACCGCGGACACGTCGTCCCGTTCCAGCAGGTCATCGAGACAGGCCAGCGCCGGGACGCCGTGCCGTGCGCCGAGTCGCCCGGCGCGCTCGCGCGAGGGGTCGGCGACGGCGGTGAGGCGGAGCCCGGGCAGGCCCGCGGCGGCGTCCAGGACGAACTCGGCGAAGGAGCCGCAGCCGAGGAGCCCGATGCCCAACGGCGGTGGTGCGCCGCTCATGCGGTGCGCTCCAGGAGGGCGACACCGATGTGGGCGTCCGCCATGCCGTAGAAGACGTACAGCTTGCCGTCGACCTCCTCGACGGCCGTGGGGAAGACGACGTTCGGCACGGTGCCCGAGAGTTCCTCCTCGGTCTCCGGCGCCATCAGCGGCTCGTGGGAGCGGGCCAGCACCCTGGAGGGGTCGGCGGGGTCGAGGATCATGGCTCCCGCCGCGTAGGAGACGTTCTGGTTCTGCGCCCACGGGTCCTCGATGGAGCCGGACACGCCGTGGTGGATCAGCAGCCAGCCCTCGGGGACGCGGATCGGGGCCGGGCCGCCGCCGATCTTCAGCGACTCCCAGGGGAACTCCGAGAGGGCCAGCAGGCGGTGGTCGCGCGGGCGGGTCAGGGCGCGGAGATCGGCCTCGGCCTCGGCGACGGGCACGTAGCTGATCCAGATGCCGGGCCGCTCGTCGGTGACGCCGGCGGGCAGGTGCACGCCCTCGCCGGGCCGGAACCAGCCCAGGTCCCACATGGGACGGTGCAGCATCGCGTAAGCCGGCTCGCCGTCCGGGCCCGGGACCGGCTCGGGGAAGTGGACGACGTCCTTGTTGGGGAAGAGGTTGAGGTCGGTGTCGAGGTCCGGCTGGTAGGCGAACTGGACCGGTCCCAGACGGGTCCAGTCGGTGAGGTTCTGAGAGACGGCGAGCGCCGGTTTGGGGCCGAGCGGGCCGTAGGCGACGTAGCTCATGACGTGCCTGCCGAGCGAGGGGACCCAGGTGATGCGGGGGTCCTCGACACCGGCGTTGTTCTTGCCGCGTTCCCAGCCCTCGTCGGGGGAGAGGACGACGCCACGGCGCTCGACGCCCGCGGGGACGCCCGCCTCGTCGAAGGTGACCTCGGCGAGGCCGACACGGGAGACGTTGCCCTCGGCCACCAGGCGGGGCAGCAGGTGCAGCCGTCCGTCCGGGGTGCGGCCGGAGGCGGGGTTGAGGACGCCCTCGGCCTCGTTCTCCTCACCGGGCAGCGCAGACATGACCACGCCCTTGCGGACGAGGCGGTAGGGGATGGCGGTGGTGCTCATGGGGATCAGCCCTTTACTCCGGAGTCGATGTCGGTGGTGGTGAAGTGGCGCTGGAACAGGAGGAACAGGACCACCGCGGGGACGGCCAGCACACAGGCGCCGGCCAGCAGGGCGCCGGCCGGGTTGGCGACCGTGCCCTGGAGGTTGGAGAGGAAGCTCGCGAGGGAGACGGCCAGCGGCTGCATGTCGGCGTCCTTGGTGACCAGGAACGGCCACAGGAACTCGTTCCACGGTCCGATGAACGTCAGGAGCAGGGCGGTCAGGACGGCGGGCCGGGCCATCGGCAGGGCGATCTTCCACAGGATGCGCAGTTCGCTCGCGCCGTCGATGCGGGCCGCCTCGAAGAGGGAGGGCGGCATCTGGCGGAAGAACTGGCGGAAGAGGAAGACGGCCGTCGAGTTGACCGCGAACGGCAGCATCATCCCGAGGTAGTTGTCGCCGAGGCCGTAGTCGCGCACGACGAGGACGTACAGCGGCAGGGTGAGGAGCTGGAAGGGGACCATCTGCACCAGGAGCAGTGCGGCGAAGACCGCTCCCCTGCCGCGGAAGCGGAGTTGGGCCAGCGCGTAGCCGGCGAGCACTCCGAAGACGAGGGTGCAGACCAGGACGCCGATCGTCATCACGCCCGAGTTGAGCAGCGAGCGGCCCAGTGAGATCGCGCCGTTGACGGCGGTGTAGTTGGCGCCGGTCAGGCCGGTGGGGACAGCCGCCGACAGGTCGCCGGCCGTCGTGGTGCGCAGCGAGCCCACGAGCATGTAGTAGAAGGGGAAGAGGAAGACGAGCGCGCCGAGGGAGAGCAGGAGGTGGCGAACGGCCTTCCCGCCGCGGCGCCGGGCCGGTGCGGAGGGGGTGGCGGTCATGTCAGTCGCCCTTCTCGGTGAGCTTGCGGGCGAGGAGCGAGACGACCATGACGAAGGCGACGAGGACGACGCCCAGCGCTGCTGCGAAGTCGGGGTGCCCCTGCTCGATGCCCTTCTGGTACATCAGCAGCGTCGGCGAGGTGGAGGCGTGGTCGGGTCCGCCGCCGCCGGTCAGCAGGTAGGGCTCGCTGAAGAGGTTGGCGCCGGTGATGACCGCGTAGATCACGACGAGCGTCGTCGCGGGACGGACGCCGGGCACGGTCACCGAGAGGAACTGCCGCACGCGGCCCGCGCCGTCCATCGCCGACGCCTCGTACAGCTCCCTGCCGACGTTCTGGAGCGCGGCGAGGTACAGCATCACGAAGAAGCCGAGCTGCTTCCAGGTGACGAAGACGGCGATCATCGGCATTGCCAGGTGCGAGTTCACCAGCCACGACGGGTCGGGGGCGTGCGACCCGAGCAGGTGGTTGACGAAGCCGTCGGAGCCGAAGAGGAACTGCCAGACGGCGACCAGGGCGACGCTCGCGGTCACGTAGGGGAGGTAGAACGCGGCGCGGAAGAAGGCGCGGCCCGGTATGCGGGCGTTGAGCGCCGTGGCCAGGACCAGGGAGACGCCCACCGTGAGCGGCACGTTGATCACGAGGAAGACCAGGATGTTCAGGAACGCCCGGCCGACCACGGGGTCGGTGAAGACGTCCCGGTAGTTCGACAGGCCCACCCAGGGGGAGTCGATGTCGGTTCCGGGGGCGGTGAAGTAGAACCGGTGGAAGGAGATCCAGACCGTGTAGACCAGGGGGACGGCGAAGACGACCAGCAGGAACAGTACGTACGGCGACACGAACAGGGCGCCGACGCGGGAGGCGCCCCGCCTCCCGCGACCGGTTCCGCGCCGGGCGGATGCGCCTTCACGTGCGGTGGCGGGCGCCGACCGAGGATTGACGCTCATGACGGGTCCCCGTACTCCTTCAGCAGGTCGGTGATCTCCGAGGCGGCGTGGCGCAGCCCCGAGCGGGTGGACTGCCGGCCGAAGACGACCGACTTCGTCCACTCGTCGCGGAAGGCCTGCCAGATGTCGACCGAGCCCGCGACATTGGGTACCTCCACGACACGCCTGGCCTGTTCGGCGAAGGCCCGGTACGTCGGGTGTGCCGCGAAATAGGCGGCGTACGTCCCGGTCAGGTCCTCGCGCATCGGCATCTGGCCGGTCGCCTTCAGGAACTTCCCGTCCTGCCCGGCGGAGGTGGCGAACTTCAGCACGTCCCAGGCCGTGGCCCGGTTCCGGCAGGAGCTGAACATCGCCGCGGACTTCTCGTCGCTGAAGGAGTACTCCTTCCCGCGGCCGTCGGCGGTCGGCACGGGCGCGACACCGATGTCGACGCTGTTCTTGTACGCGGCGACGGCCCACGGACCGACCGTGGCCATGGCGGCCTTCCCGTCGTTGAGCGCGTCGCCGGGGTAGGCCTCCTGCGGCGCCAGCTTCTCGGCGTAGAGCTTGCGCCAGAACGCCGTGACCTGCCGGCCGGCGGACGAGTCGAACGTGGGCCGGCCGTTCTCGATGAGCTGCCGGCCTCCGCTCTGCGCGGCGAACGCCGGGTAGAAGTCGTACCAGGGCTGGAAGAAGTCACTGCTGGGCGTCGGCCAGATCGCCGCCTTGGCGGCGCCGCTGCGGACGAGCCGGCGGGAGGTGTCGAGGAACTCGCGGTAGGTGGCCAGCTTCGGGTGGTCCGGGTCGAGGCCGGCCCTGGCGAACAGCTTCTTGTTGTAGAGGATCATGACGGGGTCGCTCTTCCACGGCAGTTGGTAGAACCTGCCGTCCGGCGAGCGGTACTGGTCGGTGAGGCCGCCGCCGCGCCCGGTGATGTACTTCTCCCCGTCGGGGAAGTCGCTCAGGGACACCAGGCCGTTCTGCTTCTGGAAGGTCGGCACCGCGGCGGGTGAGGTGTTGAAGACCAGGCAGGCCGTCGTTCCCGCGATGATCGAGGCGCTGATGGCCTCCTCGGACGTCTTGCCGGCCGGGATCTGCTGCGCGGTGACGTGCTGGTCGGGGTGGCGCCGGTTCCACGCGGCGACCATCGCCCTGCCCCACTGCACCTCCTGCGCGTTGTTGGAAAGCCAGACCGTGATCGGCCCGCGCGACGTGGCGGCGGCGGCCGGATCCGGAGCCGGCCGGCCGCAGGCGCTCACCGTGCCCGCGAGGGCGAGCACGAGCAGTGCGTACGCCGTTCTCCTCAGCATGATTGATCTCCGAACTGTTCACGCGTGGCCTCGTCGCCACACGGAATCCCCGGTCGGTGTCGACCCGACCGGTGCTTGTCCCCTGGCGTCACCCGCGGGGTGCGGGCCCGATCGACGCGCGGGGCACGAACTGGGCGGGCGGCAACTGCACGTGCGCAGCGGTGCCGTCGGCGATCACCGCGTCCAGGGCGCGGGCAGCGGCCTCCCCCCAGCCGCGGGCATCCGCACGTGCGGAGGCGAGCGGCGGGTAGCTGTACCGCGTCAGGGGAGCGTCGTCGTAGCCGACCAGTGACACCTGCTCCGGTACCCGGACACCCAGCTCCTGGGCCACGGAGAGCCCGGCCATCGCGGCGAGGTCGTTGCCGTAGACGATCGCGGTCGGCGGCTCGGCCCTGCCCGACAGCAGTTCCCGGGTGGCCTGCGCGCCGCCCTCGGGGGTGAACCCGCCGGGCAGTACCGGGCCTTCGGGCAGCCCGAGGGCGCGCAGGGTGGTCTCCCAGGCCCGGCGGCGGCGCCGGGCGTGGAGCAGGTCCTGGGGCCCCTCCACGTGGGCGATGTGCCGGTGCCCCAGTTCCGCCAGGCGCCGGACGGCGGCCGCGTAGGCCGGTTCGTCGTCCAGGCTCACCGCGGTCAGGCCGCCGCCCCACTCGGGCTGGCCCACCACGACGGCCGGCAGGCCGACCTCCCGGACCAGCGGAGGCCGCGGGTCGTCGCGACGCAGGTCGGTCAGCAGGACGCCGTCCACCTGCTGCTCCGCGGCGAGCCGCCGGTAGACGTCCTGCTCCCGCTCCGGGGTGGTCACGTGGACCATGAGGCCGTCGCCGCGCCGGCCGAGGACGGCCTCCACCCCGGCGATGAAGGCGGGGAAAAAGGGGTCGGCGCCGATCTGCTCCGGGTCGCGGGCCAGGACGAGGCCGTAGGCGCCGGCCTTGCCCAGGGAGAGCGCACGGGCCTGGCGACTGGGTGTCCACCCCAGCCCCTCGGCGGCGGCGAGGACCCGGGCCTTCGTCCCCTCGGCGACCCCCGGGCGGCCGTTGAGGACGAAGGAGACGGTGGCGCGCGAGACACCCGCACGACGTGCGACATCCGCGATGGTGGGCTTGCGTCCCATGGCGCCTGAACTCCCTGTCGGCGGGCCGCGGACGGCCCGCTGTCAAACCGGTTTGAACGACTGGACGGGGTCAGCCAAACCGGTTTGAGCCGGTGGCGTCAAGGCTTCAGGCGGTGTGATCTGCGTCGCTCGCCGGGCGGTGAGGAGCGGCGGCGGCGCGCCGGGGCCGGCGTGGGCGGGCGGGGCGGCGCCGGGTTGCGGACGCCGCCGGGCCCACCGAGGCGGCGTGCAGACCGGAACCGCGTGGCTGAAGAACGGCGCAAGGTGTGCGTTAGCGCAAGGGGCGAGCATCCTCGGTGACCGACTGTCATGTCGCGGAAGGAGTGAGGCGATGAGCACCCGCCGGCCCAACGTCCTGCTGAGGGGCGGTCCCGCCGCCCTGACCGAGACGGACCGACTGCGGCACGTGGAGAACCGTGACGAACGTGTCAGGGTTCGGCACGGCAGCGGGTTCGAGCACTTCGAGGCCACGGAGGAGACCGTCATGACCGACCAGGGCCACCTCCAGGTCTTCGAGTGGAGCTACCGGACCCGTATCGCCGAGTAGGACCGCCCCGCCCGGGGAGCACGTCGCTCCGCAGACCGGCCCCACCACCGGCCGTACGGGCGGCGGCAGGTGGCGGCACACAGCCCGCCACCTGCTGCGACGTCTGCCGGAGCGCGGAGGGGCGGGAGGCCGCCGGGCCACCCGGGTAGGTACTTTCCCTTATTGCCCGCCTCCCGGCCCCCTGCGATCGTTCTGCGCGTGCCGGTGCGAACCACCGTGCACGCAGCGGGAAGTGACAAGGGGGGCGCATGCGGTACGAGATCCTGGGATCGCTGAGGGTGGTACACGACGGAGAGGTGCGGAACCTCAGCGCGAGAAAGAAGGAGACGCTCCTGGCGGCCCTGCTCATCCGGGCCGGGCAGGTCGTCTCCAAGGACCAGCTCGTCGACGAGCTGTGGGGGGAGACCCCGCCCCGCAGCGCGTCGGCGGCACTGCACGTCTACGTCTCACAGCTCCGCAACTTCCTGCGGGGGCACGGGGCGTCACCGTCGCCCATCGTCACCCGCGCGCCGGGGTACATGATGGAGGTCGCCGAGGGGCAGACGGACTTCGCCACCTTCCGCCGGCACCTGGCGCGGGGCAGACAGGAGGCGAGTGCCGGCGCCTGCGAGAGGGCCGTGGCGTCCTTCGAGGCGGCGCTCGGGCAGTGGCGCGGACCCGCCCTGGAAGGGCTGGGGAAGGGACGCATCGTCAGCGGTTTCGTCACCTGGGCCGAGGAACTGCGGTTGGAGTGCCTGGAGCGGTGGGTGGCCTCGACCCTGGTCCTGGGACGCGACCAGGAACTCATCGGCACGCTGCACTCCCTCGTGTGCGAGTACCCGCTGCACGAGGAGTTCTACCTGAGCCTGATGACGGCCCTCAACAACGTCGGACGGCGTGCGGACGCCCTGCGGACCTACCGCCGGGCCCGCGACGTCCTCCACACCGACCTGGGCATCGATCCCTGCCGGCGGCTGCGGGACCTGCACCAGACCATTCTCCGCGCCGAGGAACTCCCGCGCGGACAGGGCGTCCTGGCCCGCTGAGGGCCGACCGCGCGGCTTTGGTGCGGAGTGCGCCGGTGGCCGGACGCCGGTGGTGGCGGACAGGGCGCAGACCCTCGCCTGCCGCTACCGCCCACCCGTGCCGAGGCGGCGAGGGACCGCAGCCTCCCTGGTGCCTCCCCACTGCCCGACGCCCCGGCGCGCCCCGCCCTCCCGAGCCCTGCGCCGGCGCGGGGAGCAAGGCAGGGCAAGGACTCCTCAGGGGTCCTTGCCATATGCCCGCCCGGGCCGCGTGGTCTGGCACCGCACCTCGCGGCGTTGCCGAAAAGCCCTGGTAGCTCCGCTACGAGGACTCTCCGGCGCCTTGCGATGCACGGCACCAGACCACGCGACCTCATCGGACGCTCATATGGCAAGGCCCCCTTAAGGGGTGCTTTGCAGGACGCCGCGATGCTGACGGCCCCGGTGGGACGGGCGGGGTCGGATCGCCCGTCCCGCAGTGACTTCGAAGGGACCAGCATGGGCGAGACCCTCACCCACCTCCGGGCCGTGGCGTCGGCACTGCCGGGCTCACCGGTCGACAACTCCGCCCTCGCCCGCGCCTTCGGTGCGTCGGCGGCCTTCGAGGGCTGGGTGGACGCCTTCATCGGTACCCGCAGCCGGCACCTGGCCGTCGACCTGGAGACCGGTGAACGCTACGCCACACTCGCCGACCTCGCCGAGACGGCCGGGCGCCGGGCGCTGACGGCGGCCGGCACCGAGCCCGGTGAGGTGGACCTGGTCGTGATGGGCACCTCGATGCCCGACAGCCTGCTGCCGACCACCGTCAACATGGTGGCCGACCGCCTCGGCATCGACGGTGTCCCCAGCTTCCAGCTGCAGTCCGGATGCACCGGGGCGATGCAGGCGCTCGACGTGGCGCGCCAGATGCTCCTCACCGGCCGCCACCACACCGCCCTGGTGCTCGGTGGCGACGTCTGCGCCAAGCACGTCGACCTCGACGTCGACGTGGCCGCCCTCCAGCCCAGCGAGCTGGTCAACACCGTCCTCTTCGGGGACGGGGCCGGAGCGGCGGTGCTGTCCACCCGGCCGTCGCCGGACGCCGCCGTGCTGCGCCGGGTCCTGGTCCGCCTGGTGGGCCGCGGGCGCCGCCCCGGCCAGGTGGTCGAGTGGTTCGGCATGGGGGACAAGGATGAGCAACGCTCCGCCGTGCACGAGGACTTCAAGGCCATCGAGGAGCACGTACCCCGGCTCAGCGCGGAGACGCTGACCGAACTGGTCGAGGCGGAGGGCTGGAAGCCCGACCAGGTCGACTACCTCCTGCCGCCGCAGCTCTCGGTCCGGATGACCGACCGCATCGTCGAGCACCTGGCACTGCCCACGGCCACCGCCGTCAACTGCGTCGCGGACACCGGCAACACCGCCAACGCCCTGCCCTTCCTCCAGATGGAGCGGCTGTTGCCGCGCATGGAGCGCGGAGAGCGTGCCGTGGCGGTGGCGATCGAGTCCAGCAAGTGGATCAAGTCCGGCTTCACGATGGAACGGGTGTGAGGGCCGTGGCCCAGGAGCACACCGCCGCCGAGGCCCCGTCCGGCACCCGCGAAGCACCCGACCGGACCCTGACCCGCCTCCACCACGAGGGGCTCCTCGCACGCCGCTACCCCGAGGTGCGGGGGCTGCTCCGCGAGGTGCCGGAGGAGCGCCTCACCGGCCTGGGGCACCTGCTGGCCCGGCTCGACGTGGACGAGGTGCTCGCCCACCACCCCGAACAGCCCGTCCTGCGACTGGCCGTGACGGGCCACGGCACGCCCGCGGGACTGGTGGAGGCGGTGACCGCCGAGACCGCCCGGCACGGACTGCTGACCCGCCACCACGTCGCCGACTTCGGCACCTACGTGCAGGAACTGACCGACCCCGGCAGCGAACTGCACCGCAGCAGGCCCGACATCGCGGTGTGCCTGCTCGACCCGCGGACGGTGCTGGACGAACTCCCCGTGCCCTGGACACCCGAGGACCTCGAACGGGTCCTGGACGCCAAGGCCGCGCTGCTGGACCGGCTGGCCGCGGCCTTCGCCGGGGCGGGCAGCGGCACCCTGGTGCTCAACACCGTCCCGCTGACCCGCGAGGTCACCCACGCCCTGGTGGCCGCCCGCGACCGGGCCAGGGCCGCCGCCGCCTGGCACGAGTGGACGGCCCGGCTGCTGCGGCTGGGCGAGCGCCACCCCCGCCTGCACGTCGTCGACCTCGCCCCGCTGCTCGCCGAAGGCCTGCCGGCGCAGGACCCGCGGCTGAGCGCCTACGCCAAGGCCCACCTCTCCCCGGCGCTGGTGGCCGGCCACGCCAGGGAGATCGCCCACCTGGCCCGCCGGATCACCGGCCGTACCCGCAAGTGCCTGCTGCTGGACCTGGACGGCACCCTGTGGGGCGGGGTGCTGGGCGACGACGGTCTTGAGGGCATCGAGCTGGGGGAGGGCTACCGCGGCGAGGCGTTCGCCGCCTTCCAGCGTCTGGTGCGCCAGCTGGGGTCGCAGGGCGTGCTGCTCGCGGTGGTCAGCAAGAACGACGAGGAGCCCGTGCGGCGCGTGCTGCGCGACCACCCCGCGATGGTGCTCGGCGAGCAGGACTTCGTGGCCGTGCACGCCGGCTGGCACCCCAAGCCGGAGAGCATCACCGCCCTGGCCGGCCGCCTCAACCTCGGCACCGACGCCTTCGTTCTCGTCGACGACAGCACTTACGAGTGCGCACTGGCCCGCCACGAACTCCCGGAGGTCGAGACGGTCCAGCTCGGCACCGACCCCGCCCTGCACGTGTCCGCGCTGCTGCGCGAGGGCTGGTTCGACGTCGCCGAGCTGACGGGTGAGGACCGTGCCCGCACCGACGCCTACCGGGCGGAGGCGGCCCGCCGCGACTTCCTGGACTCGGCCGACGGCGTGGCGGACTTCCTGCGGGGGCTGGGCGTCGAGGTACGCCTGTCCGCCATGTCGCCCGCCGAGGTGGCGCGGGTCTCGCAGATGACGCTGCGCACCAACCAGTTCAACCTGACCGTGGAGCGCCTTCAGCCCGCGGCGGTACAGGAGTACGCCCAGGGGCCGGGCCGGTCGGTGCTGACCGTGCGTTCGGCCGACCGGTTCGGTGACAACGGCGTCGTCGGGGCCGTCTTCTGCCGGCGCGAGGGCGCGGTGCTCCACCTGGACAACTTCCTGCTCAGCTGCCGGGTGTTCGCCCGCGGCATCGAGCAGGCGTGCCTGTCGGCGGTGCTGCGGGCGGCGCGTGACACCGGCGCCGAAGAGGTCCGTGCGACCTACCGCAGCGGGCCGAAGAACGCCAAGGTGGCGTCCTTCTACCCGCGGCACGGGTTCACCGAGTGGGCCGGCGGACCGGCGGGGACGGTCTTCCGGCACGACCTGGTGGACGTCCTCGCGACCCCCGAGCACATCAGGCTGACCGAGGACTACGAGAGGACACGGACGTGAAGACCATCGACGACTTCGTCACCCTGGTCCGCGACGAGATCGGGCTGCCGGTGACGGCCGAGCACCTCGACACCGCCTTCGACGGCGTGCCGGACTGGGACTCACTGCACCTGCTGAGACTGGTCGCCGTCCTGGAACGGGAGACCGGACGCACCCTGTCCTTCCCCGACGTCCTGGAGGCCACCGACCTGAACTCCCTCTACCGCCTGGCGGTGGCCGGGTGACCGCGACCGTCCCCCTGCCGCGCCGCCGCCGCCACACCCTGCACTTCCTCTCCTACGCCCGCGCCCAGGCCCCCGTCCACCTCGACACCGAGGTGGACATGACGGCGGTGGCGGCGCACCGGACGGCGGCACGCTCCGCGGGCCGGCGCTACTCGTGGACCACGTACCTGCTGCACTGCGCGGGCCGGGTGCTGGCGGACCACCCCGAGGCCAACGCGGTCCTCACCGGCCGGGTGCTTCCGCGGATCACCCGCGGCGAGTCGGTCGACGCCAAGATCGCCCTGGACCGGCGGCTGGACGGGCACCGCGTGGTGCTCTCCGCCGTCCTGCCGGACGTCCAGCACGCCGGCCTCGACGCCCTCCAGGCCCAGGTGGACGGTCTGCGCGAGGGCGACCCGCACACCATGCCCGAGTTCGCCGGCACCCGCCTGCTGCACCGGCTGCCGCTGCCGCTGGGCGCCGCCGCCTTCCGCGCCGCCCTGCGCTCCCCGGCCGGCCGACGCCGCCGCATGGGGACGTTCGCCCTCTCCTCCCTCGGCCACACGGCGGTCGACGGCTTCCACTCCGCGGGAGGCACCACGGTGACCCTCAACACCGGCCGGGTGAGTGAACGCGTCGTGGTGCGCGGCGGCGCACCGGCGATCGCGCCGGTGATGCGGCTCGACCTCACCTTCGACCACCGCGTCATCGACGGCGCGGAGGCCGCCGAGGTCCTCACCGGCATCCGCGACGCGCTGGAGGGCTTCGCGGACGCGCCACCGGAGGCCACCGCGGCCCCGGCGGACGGAGTGCGGGGCAGGGCATGAACGACGTCGCCGAACTCAAGCACTTCGCGCTCACCCACGCCCGGGCCCAGAACCTCGGTGACACCGGGGAACTGCTGGCCCGGATCACCTCCGACGAGGGGGAGGAGCCCGGCTCCTGGGCCGGGGAGTGGCGCCGGCGCGGTGACGCCCTGCACGCCCGGGGCCGGCTGCTCGACGCGGTGCGCCACTACAACATGGCCCGCTTCCCCGGCGTGGACGGCCCCGCGCGGCGGGGCGCCGCGGACGCCGCGGTACGGGCCTTCGCCCACTGGGCGGCGGACCACGGCGTGGAGCGCCTGGAGGTCGGCCCGCCCGGGGAGCGCGTGGCGTGCTGGGCCGCCGGACTCTCCCGCTCGGCGCCGAGGCCGCTCGTCCTGGTGTGCGGCGGCATCGTCAGCCCCAAGGAGCAGTGGGCGCCCGCACTGTCGGCGATCCGCCGCGCCGGCCTGGCGGGCGTCGTCACCGAGATGCCGGGGGTCGGTGAGAACCAGACGGTCTACGGCCCGCAGTCCTGGCGGCTCTTCCCCCGCCTGCTGGACGCCGTGGCCGACCGCGCCGACGTCGCGCGCAGCTGCGCCATGGCCCTCAGCTTCAGCGGCCACCTGGCGCTGCGGGCCGCCGCCGAGGACCCGCGGATCCGCGGCGTGGTGACGGCCGGCGCACCGGTCAGCGCCTTCTTCACCGACGAGGAGTGGATCCGCGCGCTGCCCCGGGTGACGGTGGACGCGCTCGCGCGGCTGAGCCGGACGACGCCGGACCGGCTCACCGAGGTCCTCTCCGAACTGGCGCTGAGCAGCGAGGAGTTGGCAGCGCTGCGGATTCCCGTCGCCTACAGCGCCAGCCTCCGCGACGAGATCGTGCCCGCGGCCGACCTCGCACTGCTCCGCCGCCACGTCCGGGACCTGCGAGTCGTGGCGCACGACGACGTGCACGGCGCTCCCTCCCACGTGGCGCAGACCCGGGTCTGGGCGCTGCTCAACGTGGTGCGGCTCCAGCGCGGCCCGGGCGTCAGGACCGCGCTGCTGGCCGCGGTGCTCGCCGCACTGCGGGCACTGCCCCGGCGGCCCTGAGCCGTGGCACAGCACCCGGGGCCCGCCCGCGACGCGCCCCGGGTGCCGCGCCACCGGGTACCTCAGCCGTACTCCGCCAGCCGGCGCACCAGTTCCGTGCGTGAGGCGACCTGCAGCTTGCGGTAGATGCGGGTGAGGTGGACGTCGATCGTCTTCGGGCTGACCCCGAGTGCCTTGGCGATGTCCCGGGTGCGGATGCCGGTGCCCGCAAGGTCCGTGACCTCACGCTCGCGTTTGGTCAGCACCGACAGCGACTGGGCAGGTCCGGCGCACCACACCCCGGGCCCGCTGCCCGCCGTGCACGCCGAGTGCAGGCGCTCGGCGTCCGCACCCAGCCGCTCGCCGCCGTAGCGCCGGGCCAGCCGGCGGGCGGTGGTCAGCATCTGCCGCGCCTGCCCGGTGAGCGCAGCGGAGCCCCCGCACTCGGCTCCGAGCAGGAGTACCCGCGCCTGCTGGTTGACCTGTCCGGCCTGCTCGAACCGTTCGGCGGCCTCCCGGTAGAGCCGGGCCGCCTCCGCCCGCTCCCCGCGACTGCGCTGCACGTGGGCCCGGGCGGCCAGGGCGTAGGCCGCGGAGAGCGGGCCCGGCACGGTGTGCGCGGCGGCGGCGGCCGAGTCCGCCCAGGGCAGGGCGCTCAGGCCGGCCGCCACCGAGGCCGCCGTCAGCAACTCGTACGCGCCCGGGCGCAGCACCACGGGCAGCCCGGGCAGCGCGGGCCCGCCGCAGCAGGACACCAACGAGGAGAGCGCACGCCCGGGTTCGCCGTGCCACCAGGCCACCTGCGAGAGGACCAGGGCGCTCTCACCGACCCAGCCGTGGGAGCCGGGCGGCGCCGACCGGGCCGCCTGCTCGGCCAGCAGCGCGGCCAGCGGGACCCGGCCGGCACCGGCCCACCCCGTGGCCAGCGACCGCAGGGACAGCGCGATGCCGCGCAACCGGTCGGCGCCCAGCTCCGACGCGGCCTGCTCGGCCTCCTCCGCGGCCTGCCGGGCGGCGCGCAACGGCCCGGTGCACAGCGAGGCGGAGGCCAGGCCGGTCAGGAGGACGGGCAGCAGGTGGCGGTGGCCGGCGGCGCGCAGCAGCGCCACGCCCCGCTCGAAGTGCCGGCGCGCGTCGTCGAACAGGCCGAGCAGCAGCTCCGCACGCCCCAGCAGGGCCAGGTACTCGGGGTGGTGCCGCAGCCGCTGCGCGGCGATGCCGTCCAGGACGGCGGCCGCCTCCGCCACCGTGGACCGGGCGGACGGGGTGTCGCCCGCCAGCCCCTGGCACAGGCCGAGGAGGGACAGCGCCCCGCCCAGGGCACAGGGGTCCTCGTGCGCCCTTGCCACCCGGACGGCCCGCCGGCCCTGGCGCAGCGCGGGCGGCCGGCCGGCCAGCAGCCCCGCCAGTCCCTGCACGGCGTACAGCATCACCGCCTCCACCGGCTCGGGGGAGTCCGCGCCGGGCGGCGTCTCCCCGAGGGCGGCCGCCTCGGTGTGGTGGCCCAGCAGGCTCTCCACCATGACGTGTACGGCGATCAGCGACAGGCGCGCCTCGCAGGGCCAGGCCCGGACCGCCCCGGCGAACCGCTGGAAGATGCTCCTGGCCTCCCCGAGTTCACCGGCGAAGGTCAGTGCGCACGCCAGGAGCAGGGACAGCCGCAGGTTGTGCGCCGCCTGGGGGGCCGGGTCCTGGTGCAGCACGCGCAGCGCGGTGCGCAGCCAGCGGACCGCGTACCGGGGGGCGCACCACAGCGCCTCACGCGCCGCGCGTTCCAGCAGGTCGAGGTCGCCGGGCCCGGCCGCCTCCCGGAAGTGCTCCAGATGGTGCGCCAGTTCCAGCGGGCCGGCCCCCCGCTCCGCCAGCAGCCGGGCGGCGCGGCGGTGCGCGTCGGCACGCCACAGGGGGGCGATGTGGCGGTGCAGGACACCGCGCAGCGCGGGGTGGCGCAGTACGTAGACCGGGCGGCCGTCGGTGGTGCTGAGGAGGTCCCGGCGGTGCAGCTCCTCCAGAGCGGGGCCGGTGGCCTCCTCGGGCAACCGGGCGACGCGGGACAGCGCCGCCCGGTCGTACCCGTCGCCCAGCACGGTCAGGGCGTGCAGCACGGTGCGCTCCCGCGGGCCGAGCGCCGCCGTCTCCCCGAGAAGGGACAGGGAGTGCTCACCACCGGACGGCGCCGCCCCGGCCCGGTCGGCAGCAGTCTCCCGCCGGGCCGGCCCGGCGCCCGGCAGCATCGGTTCCACGCCTTCCGCCAACAGCGCCAGCAGGTAGGACGGGTTGCCGTCGCTGCGCCGGTGCAGCGGTGAGACCTCGGGGTCCTGCGGGGAGCGGCACAGTATCTGCGCGCTCTGCCGGCGCGTCAGGGGACGGAGTGCCACCTCGCGCACCGTGCCGGTCTCCACCCCGTGGGCCAGCGCGCTGCGCAGCCGGCCCGGGCTCTGCCGCGGCCGGTGCGAGAGCACCAGCAGCAGCGGCAGGTCCAGGGGGCTGCGCATGAGGTCGGCCACCAGCTCGACCGAGTCCGGGTCGGCCAGGTGGAAGTCGTCCAGGAGCAGCACGAGTCCGGTCCCGACGCAGCGGTGGAGGAACACCCGGACACCGAGGCGGGAACCGGACAGGGCCTGCGCCACCAGGGCCCGGTCCGGGGTACCGGGCCCGGTGGGAGCCCAGGCCCCGCCACCGGCGAGCGCGGCCCCCACCTCGTCGGCCAACCGGCTGGCCAGCAGCGGGGCGAAGGCGTCCCACGGGTGGGCGTTCGGGGTGTCGACGCAGCAGGCGCTCAGCGCGCGCACGCCGGAGGAATCCGCGGTGCGCAAGAATTCGGCCAGTAATCGCGTTTTACCTGACCCCGGTTCACCGGAAATGACGAGAAACGTGTTGCGGCCTTCTCCCAGATGGTGCAGGGCGTTCCGGAAAACGGCCAATTCGGTGTGGCGGACGAAAGGTTGCCGAGGGCTCGCAGTGGACGGTGGTGCGCCCATCGTGACAGGTACTCCTCACGGTGCCTGGGGAACGACATACCGAGGCGCGATCACCCGCCGTTGGAGGACCGGCCGAACCGGACGCGCAGAGAGCCGCCGGCAGCCCCGGCCGGCTTCTCTCCTCTGAACTGCTGGAAACGTCGTCGTTCCCCGCGACGGCCTGGTGGCTCCGCTGCGCCTGCGCCGTTCCTCCAAAACCGGACCAACCGTCTCACCGACGTATCGAAAAGTAGCCCCGCCCCTTCTCCGGGGTCAAGCACCGGCGATTTCGTTGACGCTTTCTTGGGGATCGGTCCGAAACCACCCCGGGTATCGCGCGGGCCGCTGCCGCAAAGCCGGCGTTTAGCACGGCTTTACGGGTGTGCCGGACGATCACGGCACGGTACGGCCGCCGTGTGGCCTGCCCGCCGAAGACCGTCAGGGAGCCGATCCGCAATGACGAACGAACAGAAGCTCACCGACTACCTCAAGCGGGTCACCGCCGAGTTGCACCGCACCAGGCAGCGGCTGGAGGAGGCGCAGGCCGCCGACGCCGAGCCGATCGCCGTGGTCTCCATGGCCTGCCGCTTCCCCGGCGGGGTGCGCACCCCGGAGGACCTGTGGCGGCTGGCCGTGGACGGGGTGGACGCCATCACGCCCTTCCCCGCCAACCGCGGGTGGGACCTGGCCGCGCTCCACAGCGCCGACCCCGACCGCCCGGGGACCTCCACCGTCCGCGAGGGCGGCTTTCTGCACGAGGCGGACCTCTTCGACAGCGAGTTCTTCGGCATCAACCCCCGCGAGGCGCTGGCGACCGACCCGCAGCAACGGCAACTGCTGGAAGTCGCCTGGGAGACGCTGGAACGCGCCGGGACGGAACCCGGTTCGCTGCGCTCCAGCGCCACCGGTGTCTTCGTCGGCGCCTTCTACAACGACTACGCCTCCCGCGTCCGCAGCAAGCCCGCCGACCTGGAGGGCTACCTGGCCAGCGGGAACACCACCAGCGTCGCCTCGGGCCGGATCGCCTACACCCTCGGCCTCGAAGGACCCGCGCTCACCGTGGACACGGCGTGCTCCTCCTCCCTGGTGGCACTCCACCTCGCGGGACGGGCCCTGCGCCGCGGGGAGTGCGACCTGGCGCTGGCCGGCGGAGCCACCGTCATGGCCTCACCCGCCGCCTTCGTCGAGTTCAGCCGGCAGGGCGGCCTGGCCCCCGACGGCCGCTGCCGGCCCTTCGCCGACGACGCGAGCGGCACGGCCTGGGGCGAGGGCGTGGGCATGCTCCTGCTGGAGCGCCTGTCCGACGCCCGCCGCCACGGACACCCGGTGCTGGCCGTGGTCCGCGACAGCGCCGTCAACCAGGACGGTGCCAGCAACGGCCTCACCGCCCCGAGCGGGCCCGCGCAGGAACGGGTCATCCGGCAGGCCCTGGCCGGCGCCGGACTGCGCCCGCACGAGGTGGACGTGGTCGAGGCGCACGGCACGGGCACCACCCTGGGCGACCCGATCGAGGCCAGGGCGCTGCTAGCCACCTACGGCCGCGAGCGCGACACCCCGCTGTGGCTGGGCTCGGTCAAGGCCAACATCGGCCACACCCAGGCCGCGGCCGGCGTCGCCGGCGTCATCAAGATGGTCCAGGCCCTGCACCACCGCGTACTGCCCCGGACCCTCCACGCCCAGAACCCGACCCGCCACGTCGACTGGTCCTCGGGATCGGTTCGGCTCCTGGAGGAGTCGCAGGACTGGCCGGACCCGGGCCGCCCCCGGCGGGCCGGCGTCTCCTCCTTCGGCATGAGCGGCACCAACGCGCACGTCGTCCTGGAGGAGGCGGCACCGGACGACGCGGCGCACCGGGAGCAGCCGGCGGCGCCCGCGGACGCCACGTCCCCGCAGCCCGTCCGCGCGGTGCCCTGGACGCTCTCCGCGCACACGCCGCAGGCCCTGCGCGAACAGGCCGCCCGCCTCGCGGACCACCTGGCCGACCGGCCCGAGGACGGCCCTGCCGAGGTGGCCCGGGCCCTGGTCCGCACCCGCACCAGGTTCGCCCACCGCGCCGCCGTCGTCGGCGGCAGCAGGGCGGAACTCCTGGACGGCGTGCGCGCCCTCGCCACCGGGCAGCCCGCCCCGCAGCTGGTCCGCGGGGTGGCGGAGCGCACCACCCGACCCGTCTTCGTCTTCCCCGGCCAGGGCTCCCAGTGGCAGGGCATGGCCGCCCGCCTCCTGACGGAGTCGCCGGTGTTCGCCGCCCGCGTCCAGGAGTGCGCCCGGGCACTGGAGCCGCACACCGACTGGTCCCTCCTGGACGTGCTGCGCGGCGAAGGGGCGGCTGCCGGCCTGGAACGGGTCGACGTCGTCCAACCGGCGCTGTTCGCCGTCATGGTGTCCCTCGCCGCGGTCTGGGAGCACCGCGGAGTGCGGCCGGCAGCGGTCGTCGGGCACTCGCAGGGCGAGATCGCCGCGGCGTGCGTCGCCGGTGCCCTGGACCTGGCCGACGCCGCCCGCGTGGTGGCGGTCCGCAGCCGGGCCCTGCGGTCGCTGGCCGGCACCGGCGGCATGGTCTCCCTCGCCGCCGGCCCCGAGGACGCCGCCTCGCTGCTGGCCCCGTGGTCCGGCGCGCTGCACGTGGCGGCGCTGAACGGTCCGGAGAGCACCGTGGTCGCCGGGCGCGCCGAGGCACTGGAGGAACTGCTTCAGGCGTGTGCGGCCGGGGACGTGCGGGCCCGGCGCGTACCGGTGGACTACGCCTCCCACACGCCGGAGATGGAGCCGCTGCGCGAGCGCCTCGCGGACCTGCTCGGGGACGTGCCCGCCCGGCGGACCACCGTCGACTTCGTCTCCACCCTGGAGGGCGGGCCGCTGGCCGACACCACCGCCCTGGACGCCGACTACTGGTACCGCAACCTGCGCAACCCGGTCCGCTTCGGCCCGGCCGTCCACCTGCTCGCCGAACGCGGGCACACCGTCTTCCTGGAGGTCAGTGCGCACCCGGTGCTCACCACCGCCGTGCAGCAGACCCTGGAGCGCGCGGGGGTGGCGGGAACGGCGACCGGCACCCTGCGCCGCGACCGCGGCGGCGCGGACCAGATCGTCGCGGCGGCCGCCGAGTTGCACGTGGCGGGCGCGGAGGTCGACTGGGAAGCGGACCTGGCAGCGGCCACCGCACGCCACGTCGACCTGCCGACCTACCCCTTCCAGGGCCGGCGGTTCTGGCTGGAGGACACCGGTGCGCCCCTGGACGCCGCGGGCCTAGGCCAGACCGCCGCCCAGCACCCGCTCCTCGGCTCGGCCGTCGAACTCGCCGACGGCGGACTGGTACTCACCGGCCGGATCTCCGCCGGCACCCATCCCTGGCTGGCGGACCACCGGGTGGCGGGCCGGACCCTGTTCCCCGGGACGGGCTTCGTCGAGCTCGCCCTGCGGGCCGGGCGCCAGGCCGGCTGCCCCGGCCTGGCCGAACTCACCGTCGAGGCACCCCTGGTGCTGCCGGAGACGGAAGCGGTGGCCCTACGGGTCACGGTCGGGCCGGCGCAGGCCGACGGCGGCCACCAGGTCACCGTCGACGCCCGCACGGTGGGCGGTGACGAGGACGGACCCTGGACGCGGTGTGCGCTCGGCACCCTCACCGCCGCCGACTCCGCCCCCCGGTCCCAGCCGCCGGCCCCGTGGCCGCCCGCCGAGGCCGAGGCCGTCGACCTCTCGGACGCCTACGACCTGCTCGGCGACGTGGGACTGGAGTACGGCCCGGCCTTCCGGCGCCTGCGCGGCGCCTGGCGGCGGGGCGAGGAACTCCTCGCCGAGTGCGCCCCCGCGCCGGAGAGCGACCCGGCAGGATTCGGCGTGCACCCGGCCCTGCTGGACTCCGCCCTCCACCTCAGCGCCCTGTCGGCCCTCACCGCCGGGGAACGCACGGTCCGGCTGCCGTTCGCCTGGAGCGGGGTGACCCTGCACGCGCCCGGCGCCGAGGCCACCCGCGCCCGGTTGACGCCCGCCGGGCCCGACGCCGTCGCGGTGGAGCTCCTCGACGCCCAGGGCGCACCGGTACTGAGCGTGGCCGCGCTGCGCACCCGTGAACTGCCCGACGCCGCCCTGCCGGACGTCTCCCGCTCACTGCTGCGCACCGACTGGGTGCCCGCCGCCGAACCGGGCACCGAACCCGCGCCCTGGACACTGGCCGAGGGCTACCAGGAGCTGCGGGCGCTGAC
The DNA here is from genome assembly GCF_042733155.1 of Streptomyces sp. NPDC059740. Lineage (NCBI taxonomy): Bacteria > Bacillati > Actinomycetota > Actinomycetes > Kitasatosporales > Streptomycetaceae > Streptomyces > Streptomyces sp. NPDC059740. The sequence continues at coordinate 108,099 of NZ_JBHWGP010000020.1, forward strand.
GGAGCCGGCCGCGGTGGTCGTGGTGCGGGTCCCCGCCCTCCCGGCGGCTGCGGAACCGGACGGCGCGGCCGTGCGGTCACTGCTCACCGAGACCGTCGAGGTGCTCCAGTGGTGGCTCGGCCGGGAAGACCTCAACGGCTCCCGCCTCACCCTGCTCACCCGGGGTGGGGCCTGCCTGCCGCAGGACGGCACCGCCACGGACCTGACCGCCTCCGCGCTGTGGGGCCTGCTCCGCGGCGTCCAGGCCGAACACCCCGGCCGCTTCTCCCTCCTCGACCTCGACCCGGCCGCAACCGGCGACGAGGGCCTCGCCGCGGGCCTCGCGGTGGCCGAGCCGCAGGTGGCGGTCCGCGCCGGCCGGGCGCAGGTGCCGCGGCTGGTGCGCACGCCCGCCCCGGCCCCCGGGGACGACGCGGCGGCCCAGGCCCGCTTCGGCGAGGGCACGGTGCTGGTCACCGGCGGCACCGGTGGGCTGGGGGCCCTGACCGCCCGCCACCTCCTCTCCCGGCACGGAGTACGGGACCTGCTGCTGGTCAGCCGCTCGGGCCCGGCGGCCGAGGGGGCCGCCGCCCTGGTGGCGGACATCGAGGCGGCGGGCGGCCGGGCCACTGTGGCGGCCTGCGACTGCGCCGACGCCGAGGCGCTCGCCCGGGTGCTGGCGCAGATACCGCAGGACCGTCCGCTGACCGCCGTGGTGCACGCCGCGGGTGTGGGTGACGACGCCGTGCTCACCTCGCTCACCGCCGCACACGTGGACCGGGTGGTACGGCCCAAGGCGGACGCCGCCTGGAACCTGCACCGGCTCACGGCGGACCTGCCGCTGGCCGCCTTCGTCCTGTTCTCCTCGGCCGCCGGCGTGCTCGGTTCGGCGGGCCAGGCCCCCTACGGCGCGGGCAACGCCTACCTCGACGCCCTCGCCGCCCACCGGTCCGCCGCCGGGCTCCCCGCTCTCTCCCTGGCCTGGGGGCTGTGGGAGCAGGACAGCGCCATGACCAGCCACCTGGGAGAAGAGGGCCGCCGCCGGCTGACCCGCGCCGGACTCGTCCCGCTGTCCGCCGCCGAGGGCCTCGCCCTCCTGGACGCCGCACCGGCCACCGGCGGACCGGCCGTGGTGGCGGCCCGGCTGGACCTGCCGACCGTCCGGGAGGGCCTGCGAGGGGGAGTGCTGCCGCCGGTCGTCGGCGGCCTCGTCCCCCACCACGCGGTGGCAGCGGGCACACCGTCCTCCTGGCGCGAGCGCCTCGCCGCCCTCCCCGCCGAGGAACGCCCCGCGGCCCTGACCGCCCTGGTGCGCGCCCAGGTGGCGGCGGTGCTCGGGCACGGCTCGGCCGACTCGGTCGCCGCCGACAGGGTCTTCAAGGACCTCGGCTTCGACTCGCTCACCGCGGTGGAGCTCCGCAACCGGCTGGCGGCCGAGACCGGCCTGACCCTCCCGGCCACCCTGGTCTTCGACCACCCCACCACCGCGGCCCTGGCCGCACACCTCCTGCCGCTGCTCGCCCCGGACCACCGGCCGGCGGCCGGCGGCGACCGGCCGGGCACCGTCGCCGACCCCGGGGAGCCGGTCGCCGTGATCGGCATGGCGTGCCGCCTGCCGGGCGGCGTCCGCTCGCCGGAGGACCTGTGGCGCCTGCTGAAGGAAGGCCGGGACGCCACCGGGGACTTCCCCACCGACCGCGGCTGGGACGTGGAGTCCCTCTACGACCCCGACCCCGGGAAGGCCGGGCGGGTCTCGACCCGCAGGGGCGGATTCCTGCACGACGCCGCCGACTTCGACCCCGAGTTCTTCGGCATGAGCCCCCGTGAGGCCCTGGCCACCGACCCGCAGCAGCGGCTGCTCCTGGAGACGACCTGGGAGGCGTTCGAACACGCCGGCATCGATCCGCACAGCCTGCGCTCCAGCGCGACCGGGGTCTTCACCGGCGTGATGTACGACGACTACGCCTCCCGCATCCACCCGGTGCCCGCCGAGTACGAGGGCTTCCTCGGCACGGGCAGTGCGGGCAGTGTGGCCTCCGGCCGGGTGGCGTACACCTTCGGCCTCGAAGGGCCGACGCTGACGGTGGACACCGCCTGCTCCTCCTCCCTGGTGGCCACCCACCTCGCGGCGCAGTCGCTGCGGGCCGGCGAGTGCTCCATGGCGGTGGCCGGCGGGGTGACGGTCATGGCCACCCCCGGGGTGTTCGTCGAGTTCAGCAGGCAGCGGGGGCTGGCACCCGACGGACGGTGCAAGTCCTTCGGCGATGCGGCCGACGGCGCCGCCTGGGCCGAGGGCGCCGGTGTACTGGTGCTGGAACGCCTCTCCGACGCGCGCCGCCACGGCCACCCGGTGCTGGCGCTCATCGCCGGGTCGGCCGTCAACTCCGACGGGGCGAGCAACGGGCTGACCGCGCCCAACGGCCCGTCCCAGGAGCGGGTGATCCGCCAGGCGCTGGCGGCGGCCGGCCTGACCACCGACGACGTCGACGCGGTGGAGGCGCACGGGACGGGGACGGCGCTGGGCGACCCCATCGAGGCCCAGGCGCTGCTGGCGACCTACGGTCAGGACCGCAGTGCGCAGACGCCGTTGTGGCTGGGGTCGGTCAAGTCGAACCTGGGCCACACCCAGGCCGCCGCCGGCGTCACCGGCGTGATCAAGATGGTCCAGGCCCTGCGCCACGGCGAACTCCCCAGGACGCTGCACGTGGAACAGCCCACCACCAAGGTCGACTGGGGCGCCGGGCAGGTGGCGCTGCTGGCGGAGCCGGTGCCGTGGCCGGAGCTGGGGCGGCCCCGGCGGGCGGCGGTGTCCTCCTTCGGCATCAGCGGCACCAACGCCCACCTCATCCTGGAGCAGGGCCCCACCGAGCCGGCACCCCAGGAGGCCGCGGCGCCGGAGCACCCGGTGCCCTGGGTGCTCACCGCACGCACCGACCAGGCCCTGCGTGACCGGGCACGGGACCTGGCAGCCCGGATGGCCGACACGGACACCCCCGACCCGGTGGGCGCCGCCCACGCCCTGGCGACCACCCGCACCGTCTTCCCGCACCGCGCCGCGGTCGTGGCCGACAGCCACGACTCCCTCGTCGAAGGGGTGCGTGCGCTCGCCGCCGGCCGGACCGCCCCCGGGCTGCTGAGGCACGACGCCGGGGTGTCGGTGGGTGGTGGGCTCGGTGTGGTGTTTGCGGGTCAGGGGTCTCAGCGGGTGGGGATGGGTGGGGTGTTGCGGGAGCGGTTCG
>NZ_JBHWGP010000021.1:0-106373 GCF_042733155.1 Streptomyces sp. NPDC059740
TTCGGTCCCTTTCGGGCCCTCCGGGCGCTTCCCTTCGGTGTTTCCAACCTTACCAGATCCGTTTTCCGGTTCCGGCCCCCTGTCGGAGCGGGGTTTCGCTTTCCGGTCCGGCCCTTCCGGGCTTTCCCTTTCGGCGTTTCAAACTCTATCAGAGACTTTTCAGTGGTTTCGCCGGACGTTCATGAACAGACATGACTGTGCCAGGCGATTTCTGCCAAGTGACTGTAGATCTCCCCGCCGTCGAGACGTGGAAGTCACGTCCGGTGAGCGGGCAGGCATACGACAGTACAGCTCCCCTATGGGCGAGGCAAATCGCCTCCGGGGGCCTGAAGCAGTGGGGCCCGCCCGCGCGGGCGGGCGCGCGTGCGGGAAGGAGGGCGGGGCTGACGGCGCGCGGGGGCCGGGAGCCATGGAGCGGAACGGTCAGTTCTTATGACTTACGCTTCTGACCGGCGCGTCGTCGCGTACAGGTAGTGGCGACGGCCTTCTGATCTTCATTCCGGGAGGCTTCCCATGACCACCGTGACGTCCCCGATCGCCGGACGAGCCATCGGACTGGCGGCCGTCCCCGATCCCGTCTTCTCCGGCGCGATGGTGGGCCCCGGCACCGCGGTCGACCCGGTGCGTGAGCCCTCGGAGGCCGTGTCTCCGGTCGACGGCGTCATCGTGTCCCTCCACCCGCACGCCTTCGTGGTGGTCGACGCCGACGGGCACGGTGTGCTCACGCACCTCGGCATCGACACCGTCCAGCTCGGCGGCGAGGGCTTCGAACTCCTCGTCAACAAGGGCGACACCGTGACCCGCGGCCAGGCCGTCGTGCGGTGGAACCCCGCCGCGGTCGAAGAGGCCGGCAAGTCCGCCGTCTGCCCCGTGGTGGCGCTGGAGGCGACCGCCGACTCGCTGGCCGAGGTGCGCGAGGACGGCGACCTGGTCGCCGGCGACCAGCTGTTCAGCTGGAACTGAGTCACCACTCGCCTCCCACGGCGCACTCCCCCGTACGGCACGGGACACCCACCAAGGAGAGAGATGGAAACAACGCTGCGCGGCGTCGGTGTGAGCCACGGTGTGGCCGTCGGCGAGGTCCGACACATGGGCACCGCCGTTCTGGAACCGCCGGCCAAACAGATCCCGGCCGAGGAGGCGGAGCGCGAGCAGGCCCGCGCCCGGCGGGCGGTCGAGGCGGTGGCGGCCGACCTGATCGCTCGCGGCAACCTCGCCGGCGGTGAGGCCCAGGCCGTGCTCGAGGCGCAGGCCATGATGGCGCAGGACCCCGAGCTGATGGCGGACGTGGACCGCCGGGTCGCCGTGGGCAGCTCCGCCGAGCGTGCCGTCTACGACGCCTTCGCCGCCTACCGGGCGCTGCTGGCCAACGCGGGCGAGTACCTCGCGGGCCGCGTCGCCGACCTGGACGACGTCCGCAACCGCATCGTGGCGCGGCTGCTGGGTGTGCCGATGCCCGGGGTGCCGGACAGCGACAAGCCGTACGTGCTCATCGCCCGGGACCTGGCGCCGGCGGACACCGCGCTGCTGGACCCGTCGCTGGTCCTCGGCTTCGTCACGGAGGAGGGCGGGCCCACCAGCCACAGCGCGATCCTGGCCCGTGCCCTGGGCGTCCCCGCCGTCGTGGCGCTGCCGGGCGCGGGTGAGCTCGTGGAGGGCACCGTCGTCGCCGTCGACGGCAGCAGCGGGGAGGTCTTCCTCGACCCGAGCGAGGAGCGCCGCGCCGAGTTGCTGCGCGGTGCCGAGGAGCGCAAGGCGGCGCTCGCCGCCTCCTCCGGGCCGGGCGCCACCTCCGACGGGCACAAGGTGCCGCTGCTGGCGAACATCGGCGGACCGGCGGACGTCGCCGCGGCGCTGGAGGCCGGGGCCGAGGGCGTGGGGTTGTTCCGGACGGAGTTCCTCTTCCTCGACGACAGCAAGCAGGCCCCCTCCAGCGAGAAGCAGGTGGCTGCCTACCGGCAGGTGCTGGAGGCCTTCCCCGAGGGCCGGGTGGTGGTGCGCGTCCTGGACGCCGGTGCCGACAAGCCCCTGGAGTTCCTCACCCCCGGCGACGAGCCGAACCCGGCTCTGGGGGTGCGGGGCCTGCGGACGCTGCTGGACCACCCCGAGGTGCTGCACGACCAGCTGGTGGCGCTGGCCACCGCTGCGCAGGGGCTGCCCGTGCACCTGGAGGTCATGGCCCCCATGGTGGCGGACCGACGTGACGCCCGGCAGTTCGCCGACGCCTGCCGGGAGGCGGGGCTGGAGGCGAAGTACGGAGCCATGGTCGAGATCCCCTCGGCCGCGCTGCGGGCCCGGGCCGTGCTGAAGGAGGTGGAGTTCCTGTCGCTGGGCACCAACGACCTGGCGCAGTACACCTTCGCCGCGGACCGGCAGGTCGGGGCCGTCTCGCGGTTGCAGGACCCGTGGCAGCCCGCGCTGCTGGACCTCGTGGCCCTGGCCGCGGAGGCTGCCGGGGCCGAGGGCAAGAGCTGCGGTGTGTGCGGTGAGGCCGCCTCCGACCCGCTGCTCGCCTGTGTGCTGACCGGCCTTGGCGTCACCAGCCTGTCCATGGGGGCCGCGTCGATCCCGTACGTGCGGGCGACCCTGGCCAAGCACACGCTGGCGCAGTGCGAGCGGGCCGCTGCGGCGGCGCGCTCCGCGGACTCGGCCGAGGAGGCCCGGGCCGCGGCTCAGGGAGTGCTCTCGGGCGAGTGAGTCCGGCCGCTCCGCCGAGGGGCGGAACAGGAGGGTGAGGGCCGTCCCGCCCCGGCTGCGCGCCGGGACGGGACGGCCTTCGTCGTAGGGGGACCGGACGGCCCGGAGTGCGGAGGGGAAGGGGTCAGGGGCGTCCTGGCCAGGGTGGGCCGGGGGGTTCGAGGGGGAGGCCGGGGGCGTGGTCGACGTCCGGTTCGGGGGCGAGGGGCTCACCGGTCTCGGCGTCCGTGCAGTAGGCGGCGAAGACCTCGCCCGCCGTCAGGGGGCGGGCCCGTCCCTCCCGCACCGACCAGCCCCTGACCGTGTCGCGGGCCGCACTGCTGGTGCGGGAGACCAGGCCGGTGGAGCCGCCGAGCACGATGCCGGCGGCGAGGACCGTGCAGAAGACGACGGACCTGGTGGACGCCAGCCGGGGCCGCCGGTCCGTCGCGGCCACGGCGTGCAGGGCCGCGGTGAGCGAGGTGTCCTCGTGTGCCGTGCTGACGACCAGGTGGTGGGTGCCCTCCCCGAGCGCCGCCAGCACGGCGGCCAGCATGCCGGTGGCGGTGTCCATGGCCGTGTGGACGAGTCGGCCGGTGGCGTCGGAGGCGGCGGCGCGGGCGAGGACGTCCGTCGCCGCGCGCCAGACGGTCTGGTGTTCGCTCTCCTCCGCCAGCACCGGCAGCAGGTCGCGCAGGTCCTGGCCCTCGTAGGTCAGCAGCGGCCTGCCGCCGGCGACCTCCGCGGTGTAGCGGGTACGGCTGGCGGGGGCGTCGGGGTCGAGTCCGTGGGCCCGGCAGAAGGAGGCGAACTCGGGTGGGTCGAAGAGGGCGAGGCTGGTGTGGAGGCCTTCGTCGTCCAGCAGGCGCAGCAGTTCGTCCATGCCGCGGAGGTAGGCCCCGTGGTCCTCGAAGGGGAAGGCCCGCTGGAAGCTCGGGTAGCGGCGCATCGCGGCGTAGTCGCGCGCCCCGGCGAGGACGGCGACCGTGCCCGGGACCTCGCGGCGCGGCCCCGGCCGGGTGCTGCCCCGTGGTCCCCTGCGGCGGGCGGCCCGCTCCGCCCGGCGGCCTGCGCGGTCTCGGTGGTCTCGGGCGTCGCGTGGTGTCGGTGTCATGGCTCCCCCGGTGTCATGAGCGTGTGCGGTGCGGGGTTCCGCACCGTCACCGAAGGTAGCCGGAGGGTCTGACATCGGTGACGGCCGTGGAGTGCGTCCGGGCGGGTCGTCAGCTCCGGCGGTCCTCGGCGACGCGCTGGTAGAAGCGGAGCACCTCCAGGTCGTCCACCGAGCCGGGGTTGACCGCGCGCTCCAGCGGGGTGCCCTGGAGCAGGCGCTTGACGGGGACCTCGATGCGCTTGCCGGTCAGGGTGTGCGGGACGCCCGGGGCCTCGATGACCTCGTCGGGGACGTGGCGCGGGGAGAGCTGTTCCCGGACGGCTCGGCGGATCTTCTCGCGCAGCGCGTCGTCGAGGACCGCGCCGGGCGCCAGGTGGACGAAGAGCGGCATCCAGTAGCCGCCGTCGGGCAGTTCCAGGCCGATGACGAGGGACTCGCGGATCTCGGGCAGCCGCTCGACGACCTCGTAGATGTCGGAGGAGCCCATGCGGACGCCCTGGCGGTTGAGGGTGGAGTCGGAGCGGCCGTGGATGACGACGCCGCCGTGCGGGGTCAGGGTGATCCAGTCGCCGTGGCGCCAGGTGCCGGGGTAGGTGTCGAAGTAGCTGTCCCGGTAGCGGGAGCCGTCCGGGTCGTTCCAGAAGCCGGTGGGCATGGAGGGCATGGGGGTGGTGACCACCAGTTCGCCGACCTCGTCGGTGAGCGGCTTGCCCTGGGCGTCCCAGGCCTGGAGGCCCACGCCGAGGCAGGGGGCCTGGAGTTCGCCGACGTGGACGGGGAGGGTGGGCACGCCGCCGGCGAAGCAGGTGCACACGTCGGTGCCCCCGCTGACCGAGGCGATCCAGAGGTCCTCGGCGATCTCCTCGTGCAGCCAGCGGAAGCCGTCCGGGGGCAGCGGGGAGCCGGTGGTGGCCACGCAGCGGACCGCGGAGAGGTCCAGGTCGCGGCCGGGGTGCACGTCGGCCTTGCGGCAGGCCATGACGTAGGCGGCGGAGGTGCCGAAGAGCTTGGGCGCGGTGCGTTCGGCGACGCGCCACTGCGCCTGGACGTCGGGGTGGCCGGCGCTGCCGTCGTACAGGACCAGGGTGGCGCCCACCAGGAGGCCGCCGACCAGGAAGTTCCACATCATCCAGCCGGTGGAGGTGTACCAGAAGAAGCGGTCGCCGGTGGTGAGGTCGCAGTGCAGGCCTGCCTGCTTGAGGTGTTCGAGGACGATGCCGCCCTGGGACTGGACGATGGCCTTCGGCAGGCCGGTCGTCCCCGAGGAGTACAGGACCCACAGCGGGTGGTCGAAGGTGACCTGCTCGAAGACGGGTGCGGTGTCGTGGGAGGTGACCTCGTCCCAGGTCAGGGCGGACTCGGGCGGCTCCGTGCCCAGCAGCGGGACGTGGACCACGGCGCGCAGCGAGGGCAGGTTCCGGCGGAGTTCGGCGACGGTGTCGCGGCGGTCGTGGACCTTGCCGCCGTAGCGGTAGCCGTCGACGGCGAACAGGACGACGGGTTCGACCTGCTGGAACCGGTCCAGGACACTGCGGGCGCCGAAGTCGGGGGCGCAGGAGGTCCACACGGCGCCGACGGCGGCGGTCGCCAGCAGGGCGACGACGGCCTGCGGGATGTTGGGCAGGTAGCCGCTGACGCGGTCGCCGGGGCGCACTCCGAGCCGGCGCAGCACGGCGGCGGCGGAGGCGACCTGGGCGCGGAGCTCGGCCCAGGTCACGGGGCGGATCTCCAGACTCTCGTCGGCGCAGAGCAGTGCGGGCCGGTCGGCGTTGGCGGGGTCCTCCGCGGCGCGCAGGGCGTGTTCGGCGTAGTTGAGGCGGGCCCCGGGGAACCAGCGGGCGCCGGGCATCGCGGCGTCGGCGAGCACGGTCTCGTAGGGGGTGCTGAACCGGACGTCGAACCAGCCTGTGACGGCCGCCCAGAACTCGGGGAGGTGCCCGGTGGACCACCGCTGGAGGGCGGCGTAGTCCGCCGCCGGGTCGCCGGTGTCGCGGGCGGGCGCCCCGTGGTGGGCGGCCGCCCAGTCGTGGAACCTCGTGACCTGCGCCGACGCGATGCGGTCCGGCCCGGGGGCCCAGAGTGGCGTGGGCGTGGCGGAGGGCTGCGGGGTGGTGGTCATGGGGCGCCTCCCGGGCGGTGACACGTCGTCCTGTGGGCCGGGCGGCGCCCGCGGGAGCCGGTCCACGGCAAGCAGGACGATGCCATGTGATCAACTCTCGCACCAGGGGGAACATCACGTCTTGACGGGCGGTGGTGTGTGGCCGGCCCACATGGGTGGGCGGTGGGGCGACCCTTCGCCGGGTGGCGTGCGGGGGGACGGTGGGTGCCGGGCCGGTGAACGACGGCTGAACCCGTCCGCCGCCCGGTCGGGTGGGTGACAGGGTGAGCCCATGGACGGGCGTGATCTGGTGGGGCCGGGAGGGTCGGCGGGGGTTCCGCTGTCCGGTCCGGTGCCGCACCGGCGGGGCGCGGTCCCGGGCGACGGGACGGCGGAGGCGGACGGCGGAGCGAGCCGATCGGGGGCGTGGGGCGCGCTGCGGCGGGCCGCTCGCCGACGGGGGCCGGAGCGGGCGCGGGTGCCCGGGGCGTGGGCCGGGGTGACACAGCTGCCGGGTGGTGGTGTGGTCCGGTTCGCGCGGGCCGCGGTCGCGGTGCGGGTGGCGCGGGGTGGGGCGGTGCTGTGCGGCTGGGACGGGGCGGAGGCCGCGCCCTCCCGGCAGCTCGGCGCTCCGATGCCCGAGGCCGACCCGCGTGCGGCGCTCGAGCCGGACACGCAGGGCGGGTGGCGGGTGGTGTCCGAGCGGGTGACGGTGGGCGTCTCGGCCCGTGGCGCGGTGGAGATCCGGACACCGGGCGGTGCGCTGCTGCGCAGGGACGAGCCGCCGAGGTGGTGGGAGACAGCCGAGGCCGGGCACGACTCCGGGCGGTGGGTGCTGCGGGGGCAGGTGGCCGCCGACGCACGGTTCCTGCGGGCGGCCGGCCCGGTGGGTGAGCCGTCGCTGCCCGACGGCGCGTACCGGGTCGGGGAGTCGGGGCGCGGTGGTGGGCGGCCGCCGGCCCTGGCGCAGCCGGCGCTGGTGGTGACGGCCTCGGCCGGTACCCATCTGGTCTGGTACGACCTGGCGGGCGAGGGGGTGCTGGCGGTCCGGCGGGGACGCGAGGGCGGCGGCTCGGGGCACGACGTGCCCGGCGGCGCCCAGCTGCGGGTCGGTGGCGGTCCGCTGCGGTACTGGGTGCTGGTGGGTGCGCCCGAGCGGGTGCTGCCGGGGTGGGCGGCGCTGGTCGGTCCACGGGTGACGCAGGCCGGTGACGACGCGTCGGGGACGCTCTTCCGCGGCGGGGCCGGACGGCTGTAGAAGGGGGTATGACCTCCTTCCACCGATCCTCCGAAGCACCCGGGCGCGTCTGCTCCCGGGCCGGGAGCCGTCTCCCGCGCGCCCTCCTCCCCCTGTTCGCGGGTCTGCTGGCGGTACTGCTGCCCCTCGCCGGGACGGCCGCGGCACGGCCCGCCCCCGGCCACCGGCCGTCTTCCGATCCGAAGGCGCCGGCCCGGTTCGTGGCCCTGCACGACGTGGACCCGACGATCCTGCAGGAGATCCGTTACGCCACGCCGCACAACTTCACCGGGCGTCCGGTGGAGGGCTACCGGCAGCCGATGTGCATCGTGACGCGGGAGACGGCGCGGGCGCTGCACCGGGCGCAGCAGTCCTTCCTGCGGCGCGGGTACACGCTGAAGGTCTACGACTGCTACCGGCCTCAGCGTGCGGTGGACAGCTTCGTGGCGTGGGCCAAGAACCTGGACGACCAGCCGATGAAGGGCGAGTTCTACCCGGACGTCGACAAGTCGGCGCTCTTCGACGACGGGTACATCGCGGCGAAGTCGGGGCACAGCCGCGGCAGCACGGTCGACCTGACGCTGGTGCGGCTGCCCGCCACGCCCACCCGGCCGTACGTGCCCGGTGAGCCCCTGACCTCCTGCCACGGACCGAGGGCGGCCCGGTTCCCCGACAACTCCCTGGACATGGGCACGGGCTACGACTGCTTCGACACCCTGGCGCACACCCTGGACCCGCGGGTCCGGGGCAAGCAGCTGCGCAACCGGCTGCTGCTGAAGGAGGGACTGGAGAAGGCCGGGTTCGAGAACTATCCGTACGAATGGTGGCATTACACCTTCACGCCGGAGACCTACCCGGACACCTACTTCGACTTCCCCGTCTCCCGGCGGTCGTTGACGCCGGGGCGGGGCTGACAGCCGGGCGGCGCGCGACTAGCGTGCCGCCATGGCTTCCGTGACGGCCTCGCAGCGAGGCATCCCCGCCGAGAAGGAGCACTTCGCGTCCTACGAGGAGTTCTGGCCCTACTACGTGGCGATGCACTCGAAGGCCGCCACACGCTGGATCCACCTGGTGGGGACGCTGAGCGGGCTGGCCGTCACGGCGTACGGGGCGGCCCGGCGCCGCCGCCGGTACCTGTGGGGGCTGCCGGTGATCGGTTACGGGACGGCCTGGCCGGCGCACTTCCTGGTGGAGGGCAACAACCCGGCGACCTTCGGGCACCCGCTGTGGTCGCTGCGCGGGGACGTCCGCATGATCGCGACGATGCTGGCGGGACGGGACGCGGAGCTGGCCGCCGTGGCCCGCGGCTGGCTGGCCGAACACCCTCGGGAGGGGCGGGCCGGCTGAAGGCCTCCGGGGCCGCACCGGCCGTGTCCGTGAGGCCGGTCCTCCGGAGCCCACGGCCGTCGGTCGGCCGGGGGCGGCCGGTGGTCTCCCGGCGTCGTTCACAGGGCCCGCAGGCCCGCGATGACCTGCCGCATGAGGCGGACGTCGGGCGGCTCCGCCACCGGTACCGGGCGACGCACGCGGACCAGTCCCTGGTCGAGGAGGTCGCCGACCAGGACGCGCACCACGGCCACCGGCAGGTCGAGTTCGCTGCTGAGCCGGGTGAGCGGGGCGGGGCGGTCGCGGCAGAGCGAGACGATCGCCAGGTGTTCGGGGCCCAGGGGCGGTTCGGCGCCCTCCTGCCCGGTGCGCTGTTCGGCGACGACGAAGGCCACCGGGTCCAGTCGCGGGCCCTGCGGGGGTCCGGTCCGGCCCCGGGTCATCGCGTAGGGCCGCACCACCGGGCCTGCGTCCTCGTCGTACCAGCTCGTGCCTGCCCTCTCGTGCATCGCACCGTCCCCCGGTTCGTCCTCGTGGTCGTCCTGCGGGTCCCGTGGTTCCTCTCGGTGCCCTCACCGGTGCCCCGGCGGGCGGCGTCCGGGCGTGGCGTCGGGTGTGTGCCCTCGGTCTGCCGGGCTCCGCGAGGGGGCGCATGTCGCCTGCCGGGTCACTACGTGCGGGCGGCGGTCGCCAGGTGGGTGCCGACCCGCCGCACGAGGAGTGTCATCTCGTAGGCGACCCGCCCCACGTCGGTGTCGGTGTCGGAGAGGACGGCGAGGCGGCTGCCCTCCCCCGCGGTGCTCACGAACAGGTAGGCGCCGTCCAGTTCCACCATGGTCTGGCGTACCGTTCCGGCACCGAAGCGGTGGCCGACGCCGTCGGCGAGGCTGTGCAGGGCGGAGGCCAGGGCGGCGAGCTGTTCGGCGTCCTCGGGTGCGAGGTCGGCGGTGGCGCCGGTGGCCAGTCCGTCGCCGGAGAGCACGAGGGCGGCCTGTACGCCGCCGACGCGGGTGGCGAAGTCGTCCAGCAGCCAGCCCAGTCCTCCGGGTCTGCGTGGTGCGGGCTCCGCGCCCGTGGCCTGTGGTGTCGTCATGGGCCTTCCCCTCCGGTGGTCGTGTCGGTGTCCTCGGCGCTGCTCTGTTCCTCACTCCGGCCGCGTTGCCAGCCCTGCTGGAGCGCGGTCATGCGGGCGCGGACGGCGAGGGCGTCGCGGGTCGCGTCGGTGGTGGGTCGCGCTGCCTGCTGCGGGTCGGGGGCGGGCCGTCCGCGGTCGTGGTGTGCGGTGGTGGCCGGTTGCTCCGGTTCGGGGCCCGTGGTGGGGGCGTCGGCCGGGCGTTCCCGGGTGTCACCGGCGGCCGCGGGGTTCCGCCGGCCCGGGCTGCGGGGGGCGGCGCCGGCCTGGGGGACGCGTCGCGGCAGTCCGCTGCGGGTCGTGGCGGGTGCGGAGGGTTGCGGGGCGGCGGGTGGTTCGGGGGTGTCGGCCAGGTGGGGGCGGGCGGGCAGGGCGGGCCGGCCGGCGGTGTCGTGGGCGGCGTCCGGGCCCCCGTCGCCGGCGGTGAGCGTCCGTTCCCCGGGCGGCTGCGGGTCGGGTGGGGTGTCCCGGTCCCCGGCCGGTGCCGGTACGTCACGCAGACTCTCGGGGGGCAGCAGCACCACGGCGGTGACGCCGCCGTAGGGGGAGGTCTGGAGGGTGACCCGCGCGCTCTGGCGACGGGCGAGGCGGCTGACCACGAAGAGGCCGAGGCGGTCGGTGTCGGAGAGGGTGAACTCCGGTGTCTGGGCGAGGCGTTGGTTGGCGTCGAGGAGGGCGTCGGCACTCATGCCCAGACCGCGGTCGTGTATTTCCAGGGCGACGCCGTTGGAGACCAGTTCGCCCTGCACCCGTACCGGCGAGTCGGGCGGTGAGAAGGCCGTGGCGTTCTCCAGCAGTTCGGCGACCAGATGGGTGAGGTCGGCGACCGCCGATCCGTCGACGGCGAGCCGGGGAAGCGGCCGCACCTCTATGCGCAGGAAGTCCTCGACCTCGGCGACGGCGGCGCGTACCACGTCCAGCAGCGGGATGGGGCGGCGCCACTGGCGGGAGGGCGGGGCGCCGGAGAGGATGACCAGGCCTTCGGCGTGGCGGCGCATGCGGGTGGTGAGGTGGTCGAGGCGGAAGAGGTCGGCGAGTTCTCCGGTGTCCTCGGTGCGTCGCTCCATCGCGTCCAGGAGGCGGAGCTGGCGGTGGAGGAGGACCTGGTTGCGCCGGGCGAGGTTGACGAACATCTCGGAGACGCCGTGCCGCAGTTCGGCCTGTTTGACGGCGGCCTCGACGGCGGCGCGGTGCAGGGTCCCCAGGGCGTGGCCGACCTGTCCGGTCTCGTCGGGCCCGAACTGCGGGTAGGGGGCCTCGGCCGCCACGTCGACCTTCTCGCCGGCCGCCAGGCGGCGCATGACGCCGGGCAGGCGCACCCCGGCCATCTCGTGGGCGGTGTCGCGCAGGCTCACCAGGGCGCGGACGTGGCGGCGGCCGACCCGGTAGGAGACCAGGACGGAGAGCAGCAGCGCGACGACGCCGAGGACACCGCAGATCCCGGCGTCGAACACGGCGCCGCGGATGACGGGTTGCAGGCGGGCCCGTTGGTGTGTGCTCGCCTCCGAGGCGAGGTGGGCCAGGGCGGCGAGCGCCCCGTCGGCGTCGGTCCGCCAGCGGTCGGTGGTGAGGGTGGAGGGCAGGCGGCCGGGGTGGGCGCCGGTCAGCCGTCGCTCGTCGGCGGCCAGCAGTGCCGCGGGGGCGGAGGAGCGGTAGGTGTCCAGTGCGTTGCGGTCGGCTGCGGGCAGGCGGGGCAGGCTCTCGGTGAGGCGGCTGCGTCGCACTGCGACGACGTCGGCGAAGGTGCGCAGGTCGGGGGCGGTGAGGGTACCGGTGAGGAGGGCCGTGGAGGCGAGGGCGTCCTCCTGTGCGAGGTCCTCGCGGGCGCGGGCGAGTGCGACGACCGCGTCGGACTGCTCGGCGAGGTGGGCGTCGCCGGCGGAGCGGAGGCCGGTGAGGAGGTCGAAGCAGGGGGCGAGCAGCGCGGTGTAGGTGGTGAAGGCCTCGTCGTGGCTGACGGTGGCGCCTTCCACCTGGGTGCGCAGGCCGGGCAGGCCGTGCAGGGTGCGCAGCAGGGTGTCGACCCGGGTGTCCAGCGTCCCGCTCAGCGCCTCGTCGGCCTCCGGGCGGGCGATGGCCTCGCGGAGCCGGCGGACGGCGGTGTCGGTGGCGCGTGTCCGGGCGTGGAGGGCGGGGACGGCGTCGACGCGTCGCCGGTCGGCGAGGTAGCGCAGCGCCTCCTTCCGCTCGCTCTGGAGGGCCCGGACAGTGGTCTCGGTGGCCGGCGCGACGACGTCGACGGCGGTGGCGGACTCCAGCAGCCGCCATGCCTGCGAACCGGTGAGGTAGGTCGCGTACATCCAGATGGCCGTGAGCGGCAGCAGGGGCAGGAGCAGCAGGATCAGGAACCTGCGCCGCAGTGGTCTACCGCGTAATCGCATGGCCTCCCCCACGGCTCACCCTTCCGATGACGGAAGTTGACGGGACGCGACGGGAGTTGAGACTACTCCAGTGGGCCGCCTCCCGGGGGCTGCCTGAGGGTTGTCCCGCAATCCCTGGTGGATCAGCCGAGGGCGTGTGGCGGACACCGGTGCGCGGTCCGTCTTCCGCCGGTTCGGGGAGATGCGGCAGTGCGGTGTGGGCGCGCCGCGGTCGCAGGCGGGGCGCCGTCGCGGGTGTCGACTGCCTGCCGGGAGGCTGCGTGGCCCACTCGTCCTCCCGGGCGGCGCGGGCCGCGCGCCGGCGGTCCGTCGCAGGTCACGGGAGGGTACCGCGCCGCATGAAGCCGGCGTGGCGGGGCAGATATCGGGCAGAGCTTGCGCAGCGGCGCCGCGTGGTGTGCGGTCGCGGGCGTCGTGGCGTTCCGGGAGGTGGGTCGTGCGCAGTCGTTCGGGGGTGTCCGCGGTCGCGGCGGTCGAGCGGTCGGTGTGGCAGGAGGCGCCGCCCCGCCGGGTGGTGCCGGACTCGGTGCGGGCCGCCTCGGTCCGCGCGGTGCTGGTCTGTGCGGTGACGCTGGTTCAGGCGATGGTGGCGTTCCTGTTCACCGTGGCGGGCTCCTGGTGGGCGTTCCCGGTCGTGCTCAGCACCGTCGTGAGCGTGGTGGTGACGACCTGGGCGGTGCTGGACGTCTGGATCACCCGGCAGGTGTGGGTGCAGCGCCACGGGGTGCGGTCGCAGCCGAGCAGTGTGGCGGAGCCGGTGCGCGCGGTGCGCTCCCACCGGGCGGCCGGCCGCCGGGGGGCCGCTGACGACACGGCGGCCCCGCACCGGGCGGCGGCCTGAGGGAGGCCGCCGCACGCGGACGTCCTGCCGGGCGGGTGGCTTGCCGGGCGGGTGGGGCCGCTGGTCGTGCTCGGCCCTGGCCCTTCGCTCCGGCCCGTCGGCTCCGGCCCGTCGACTCCGCTGTCCTGCAGACGGCGACCGGGTGCTGTCCGGCAGGCGAGGTTCTTCAGGCAGCTCCGCCTGCGGGGTTCTCGGTGCCGGCGACCGGCTCGGCTGCCGGCTGCTTTGTCCCGGCCGTCTCCCGGCTCGGCGGAGCGGGGAGAGCCGGTGTCCCCGCCGGCTCCCCGGCCGGGCGGCGTGGGGCGGGCGGCTGCGGCGGGGTCTCCTCGGGGCGGCGGAACATGCGGGTGGCGGTGATCTCGCCCTGCACGCCCTCCGCTCCCGACTCCGGTGCGGGCAGGCCGGGCCGCAGGTGTTCCTCGACGCTGATGTACTTCAGGCCCGCTCGCAGGTCGGCGTCGTTGCGCAACCGGATGACCAGGGGGAACTCGGCGAGTGCCGTGGTGTCGAAGAGGCCGGTGGTGTAGAGGAGCTGGACGCCGAGCGCATCGGCCACGGCGCGCTGCAACTCCAGCAGGTAGGTGGCGTTGGCCCGGCCGATCGGGTTGTCGAGGAAGAGCGTCCCGGCGTGGGCGTGCCGGTCGCGGCCCCGGTCGTTGCTGCGCAGCGCGGCCATGGTGCAGTACAGGGCGATCGCCGCGGTCAGCAGCTGGCCGCCGGAGAAGACGTCGCCCATCTGCCCGACGGGGACGCGTTCGGCGCGGAGCACGGCGTCCGGCTTGAGGATCTCCACGGCCACTCCGCGGGGTTGCAGGGCGGCGCTGACCCCGCGCAGCAGCAGTGACATGCCGTCCCGCCGCAGGTCGCTGTTCTTGCGGACGGCGGCCCGCGTCGCCTCGTCGATCACCTCGCCGAGGCGTTCGGTGAGGGTGGCCTGGTCCGGGTCGTCGAAGCGGATGCGCAGGAACTCCTGGCCGGACCACTCGCCGAGGCCCTCGGGCAGGCGGGAGAGCCGCTGGGCGGAGCGGAGGGTGGCCAGGGAGGTCTCCACCAGGCCGCGCAGCCGGTCCACGATGCTGTCGCGGTTCCGCTCCAGCTGGGCGAGTTCGTCGGTGAGGACCCGCAGGCGCGGGGCGAACGCCTCGGCCCACTGGACGGCGTGGTCGGGCAGCGCGGCGGCCGGCAGCTCCCGGATCTGCTGGCGTGCGGGGGTGCGGACCTGCTCGTAGCGGGTGGAGTTGGCGTGGCGGACCAGGATGTCGCTCGCTTCACGGACGGCCGCCTCGGCCGCCGAGAGGTCGGCTGCGCAACCGCGCAGCGAGCGGCGGGACTCGGCGGCGGCCTGCCGTGCCTCGGCGAGGGTCCCGTCGTACTGCTCGGGGCTCTCGCCGTCCTCCGGTGCCTCGCGGGCGGAGTGGTCGCGGAGCAGGTCGCCGAGGAGGGCGGCGGTCTCGTCGAACCCGCCGGCGGCGTCCTCGGCGGCGCGGTGGGCGCGTACCAGGTCGGCCTCGGTGGCCCGGGCGGTCTCCAACACCTCGGTGGCACTCGCCAGTTCGGCGTTGGCCGCGCGCAGCAGCTCCTTGGCGCGGTCGGCGTCGGACGGGGTCATGGCCTCGGGCAGCTCGGTGTGGGCGTCCCCGTCGGCGGGCGCGAGTCGTTCGGTCTCACCGCGCAGGCGGCCCAGTTGTTCGCTGGCGGTCGAGGCCCGGCCCTCCAGCTTGGCGACCAGGGCCTCGGCGCGGGCGGTCGCGGCCTGCCGGGAGGGGCCGTCGGCGGCGTCGGGGCTCTGCAGCAGTGCCTCGGCGCGGGTGCGGACCTTGTTGGTGAGGCGGTCGAGTTCGGCGAGCGCGGCGCTCTCGTCGCTCTCCGCGTGGGCCTGTTCGGCGCGCAGGTCGGCTCCGACTCCGACCTTCTCGTAGAGCTGGGAGGCGGCTCGGTGGGCTTCGCGCAGGGCCGGGAGGGAGGCGCGGTCGGCCTGCGCGGCGGCGTCCGGTTCCTCCTCCGCGCCGTCGGGGACGCCGGCGATCTCGGCGCGCTCGGCGCGCAGGGCGCGGGCGGTGCGCCAGGCGTCGTCGGCGGCGCGCTGGGCCGCCCGCCGGTCCTCGTCAGCGGTCCTGGCGCGTACCAGCAACTCCTCTGCCCGCTCCTCCAGTTCGGCCGAGGTGTCGCGCAGTTCGCGGATGCGCTGCTGCCAGGTGGAGCGTTCGCGCAGGCGGTGGGCGAGTCCGGCGAGGGCGTCGGCCACCCGGTGGGCGCGTTGCGCGGCCTCCTGGCGTTCGTCGCGGATGGCGGCTGCCTCCCGGGCCCTCTCGTCCGCCTCGGCGCGGGCGGACCGGGCCTCGGTGAGGGCCTGGGCGGCGCTCTCCGCGGCGGCACGGGTGCGTTCGACCTCGGCGGCGAGTTCGGCGAGGTGCCCGGGCGGGCAGTGGGTGCGCCAGGAGGTGAGGCGGGCGGCGAGCGCGCGGTCGGCGGAGAGCCGGGCGGCCATGGCGCGGATCTCCTCGTCCCGGGCGGTGGCGCGGGCGCGCAGGGCGTGGCGCTCGCTGTCGGCTGCCGTCTCGTCGTGCATCGCGGGGTTGGGCGGGACGAGGAAGACGCCGTCGCGCCGCTCGTCGCCTCCTTCGCCCGGTGCGAGGAGGGCCGAGGCGGTGCCGACGGCCACGGCGGAGCGGGGCAGCAGCGCGGCCTGGGCGAGGACCTCGCGGGCCCGGGCGTGGGTGTCGGGGTCGGTGATGACCACGCCGTCGACGAGTTCGGGCCGGGTGGCCAGGACGCGGGCGTGGTCGGCGGGGTCCACGGACTGGGCGAGGTAGCGCCAGCCGGGGAGGGCCGGGACACCGTGTTCGCCCAGGTACTCGACGGTGGCCAGGACGTCGGGGCCGGGCGGCAGCAGCCCGCCGTCGCCGAGGGCGCCGAGGATGCGGGAGTCGTCGGCGGCGGCGGTCCGCAGGTCGAAGAGGTGGCGTTCGGTGGCGGCGACCTGCTGGTCGAGGATCTCCTGGAGCTCCTCGGCGTTGCGGTCGAGTTCCTCGGCGGTCAGCCGGCTTCCGGTCGGTGCCGGCTCCTCGCTCTCGCCGGTGCGTTGGCCGGGGAGGTGGCCGGTGCGGGCGGCGGGCGGCAGGCCGAGGAGCTCGGCCAGGCGTTCCTCGGCGCCGAGCGCCTCCGCGGTCCCGCGTTCGCCCGTGTGGGCGCGGGCCGCGGCGTCGGCGGCGTCCTGGGCGCGGGCGGCGGCCAGGTCGGCGGTGGCTTGCCGTTCGGCGGCGGCGCGGGCGCGGTCGGCGGCCTGGGTCGCGGTCTCCCGGGCGCTGTCCAGGACGGCGGTGGCGGCCTTGTCGGCGTCGGAGGCGGCGAGCGCGGCGCGGGCCGGGTCGGTGTCGCCGCTGTCGTCGAGCCAGCCCGCCGAGACGGCCTCGGCGGTCTCCTGCTCGACCTCGGCGAGCCGCTGGGTGAGGTGGTCGACCTCGCTGCGGGCGCGCTGGGCCTGGGTGGCGGCGGTGGTGGCGTCGCGGTAGGCGGCGTCGCTGGTCTCCTGGAGCGCCGTGACCCGCTCCTCCTCCTCGCCGGCGAGGCGTTCGCCGTCCTGGGCGGCGGCGGTCAGGGCGCGGACCAGGGCGGTGGCGGCCTCGGCGCGGGCGGCGAGGGCCGGCGCCGCGTCGCGTTCGGCCTCCCGGATGGCGGCGGCGACGCGGGCGCTGCGGTCGGCGGCGGCCCGGTGGCGCAGGGCGATCTCGGCGGCCTGCCAGGCGGCGTGCAGGGTGCGGGCGTCGTTGAGTTCGCGGCGCTGCGCGGTGGCTGCCTTCTCGGCGGCGGTGAGGGCCAGGGAGGCGTGGCGGTAGGCGAGTTCGGCGGAGATGAGGGCGCAGCGGCTGCGGCCGGCCTCGGCGTCGGCGACGGCGCGGGCGGCGGCGTCGGTCTGCTCGGCCAGTTCGGCGACCCGGCCGCGTTCCTCGGTGGCGCGGGCGTGCAGGCGGCGGCCGAGGAGGCGGGTGCGGCGGGCTGCGGCGGCGTGCACGTCGCGGGCGCGGGCCCGGGCGTCGGCCGCCTCGGCGATGCGGGTGAGGAGGTCCAGGGAGCCGGCGGTGAAGTCGCGTTCGGCGGTGAGTTCGGCGCGGCGGCCGAGTTTGTGCGCGAAGCCGTGGACGAGGTCGGCGAGGCCGTCGGTGTCGCGGGTGTCGGTGACGGCGCGCAGCAGCAGGTCGGTGAAGTCGGAGTCGTGCCGGACGGCGAACAGGCCGGCGGCCTCGCCCTCGTCGGCGTTCATCTCCCGCTGGTATCGGAAGAGTTCGGGGTCGAGGCCGAGTTCGGTGAGGTGTTCGTTCCAGCGTTCGTGGACCTCGACCCAGGTGACGTCGAGGCCGGGGTAGGCGCGACCCGCCTCGGTGAGCGCGTCGCGGAACCCCTTCATGGTGCGGCGCCGGCCCCGGGCCTGGGAGACGCCCTCCACCAGGGGGCGCACCGCGTTGGCCTCGGCCACGGGCAGCGAGTCCAGGGACATGCCGGGGCCGGGGCGGAAGGAGTACCAGGCCTCGGCGAACTTGCGGGGGTCGCCGGAGACCTGCCGGCCGCGCCACTCGCTGACCTTGCCGACGACGACGCTCTCGCCGGTGCGGGTGTGCTGCCACTCCAGGGCGACGTGGCCGCAGTCGTCGGCGAGGAGGAACTTGCGCAGCACTCCGGAGCTGGCGCCGCCCAGGGTGTTGCGGTGGCCGGGGAGCATCACCGAGAAGATCAGTTTGAGCAGGACGGACTTGCCGCCGCCGTTCTCCAGGAAGAGCACGCCGGCGGGTGCGGGGCGGCGCGGCGGCCCCACCGGCTCGTCCTCGAAGAAGTCCGCCTGCGCGGGTGCCGGCTCGGGCACGACGGCGCCCACCCCGCGCAGGTCCAGCAGGGTGTCGGCGTAGCGCGCACCGGCGGGCCCGATGGAGTAGAGGCGGATGCGGGACAGCTCGTACATGGGGTCTTCCGGTGGGTGTGGGTGAGGGGTGGGCGGCGGTCGGGGGCGCTCAGCCGGAGTGGAAGGGCAGGCCGGCGTCGGCGACCAGGTTGTCGCTGTCGTCGGGGGCTACGAGGCTGGCCCGGCCGTCGCCGACGGGGACGACGCCGAGTTCGAGGAGTTCGGCCATGGCGGCGCTGCCGGCCATGTCGCGGACCTGGAGGCGGTAGCGGGCGGTGGTGCGGTAGGTGCCGCCGGCGTCGTCGCCGGTGCGCTGGAGGAAGCCGGAGTCGACGAGGAAGGTGACGGCCTTGGCGATGATGCCGGTGGTGGAGCCGGCCAGTCGGCGGGCGTCCTTGGTGGCGCCGGTGGCGCCGCGGCGGGCGTAGACGCGCCAGGCGGCCTCCAGGCCGGGTTCGCCGGTGGCGGGGTCGGTGTTCTCGCCGGCCTCCTCGGCCCGTTCCTCCAGGCGGCGGCAGGCCGCGCGGACGAAGGCGTCCACGCCGTTGACGGTGATGCGGCCCACGTAGCCGTCGTCGGCGAGGTCCTCGGGGCGCGGGAAGGCGAGGGCGGCGACGGCCAGGTGGGCCAGGCCGTGCAGGAAGCGGTCGGCGGAGTCGGTGGCGGTGCGGCGGGCGTAGTCGCCCATGCGGACGGCGAAGACGGAGTCCTCGGCCGCGGTGACCGCCATCCCGGAGCGGGCAGAGACCTCCAGGACGACGAGGCCGAGCCCGGTGGCCACGGCGTCGGCCAGGCGCGCGAAGGGCGGGTCCTCGCGGTAGCGGCGCAGCAGTTCGGCGTACTCGGCGTCGCGGGCCGGCAGCAGTTTGGGCTGGAGGCCGAAGGAGACCAGGCGGGCGGCGTCGGCCGCGTCGGCGGGGCGCAGGGCGGCGCCGGCGGGCTCCGGGGTGGGGTGGGCGCCGCCGCCGGCCTCGCCGTCGCCGGTCTCGGCGTGCCGGTCGAACGCGTCGGGCGGGGTGGGGCCCCAGGACGGCTCGGCTGCGGCATGGTCGGTCACGGGTGGTGCTCCTTGCTGGGTGCGGACGGGGCGGTGCGGCGCGGTCAGCCGACTTCGGCGGGGCGGGCGGCGGCTGCGGTGTCGAGGAGGGCCGTCCCGACGATGAGGTCGGCACCGCCGAACTCGTGGTCGGTCAGTTCGGTGCCGTCGTCGACGGCGAACAGCAGCCGCCGCTCCCCCTGCCGGTGTGCGGTGCCCACCGGCGGGCTGGCGGCGTGCACCGCCAGCAGCGCCACCAGGTAGGGCAGGTCGGGGTCGCTGCGGCGGGCTTCGGCGAGCAGGCCGGAGAGGCGGCGGGGCGCGTCGGCGGGGAGGTCGAGGAGGGCGGTGGCGGCCTCCAGCTGCTGCTCGCTGAAGCGGCTGTCGTCCGGGGTGGCGACGAGGTCGGGCTCGGGCATCTCGGCGCCGAGGTGGTCGCGTTCGGCGGGCGGGGTCAGCAGGACCTCGACGAGGTCGGCCATGCGGACCGCGACGGGCGTGCGCAGGCCGGTGCCGTGGGTGAAGAAGGCGTCGGTGACCCGGGTGGCCTGCTCCAGGGGCAGTGGCAGGACGGGGGCGAGGAGCTGGCCGTGCAGGTCGATGCCGGAGTGGGCGGTGGGTGCGGCGAAGGCCTGGCGGTCCTGTTCGGCGCGGAAGAGGGGGCCGGCCTCCAGCAGCCGGGACTGGAGCTGGGTGTGGCGGCGGATGCAGTCCTTGACGATGTCGACGAGTTCGGCCGCGCGGCGCTTGTGCTCGGGGCTGCGGTCGGAGGGCGCCTCGTCGCGGACGCGGCGGATGTTGGTGAGGATGGCGTTCTCGTGGCGGTACCGGTCGGCGACGTGCTCCAGGGCCTCGGCGATCATGTCGGGCACGGCCTTGAGCCAGTCCACGGAGCGGACGTTGCGCCGGGTGGCCTCCAGGGTGCGGCGCAGCGACTCGGCGTACTGGACGGTGCGGTAGCGGGCCTGTTCGGCGGCGAGCTGGGCGTCGGCGAGGCGGCCTCGGTTGATGAGCACCTCGAGCTTGACCTCGGCGGCGATCTGGGCGCTGGTGACGTCGGTGTCCAGGGCGCCGACCAGGACGTTGACGGCCTCGTCGGTGGTGCGCAGGTAGACGCCGCCGCCGGGGCCGGGGACCTCCTCGATGAGTTTGAAGTCGTAGTCCCGGCGGACGTAGGAGCCGTCGGCGTCGAAGGTGCCGTACACGGCGCGGAATCCGCGGTCGACGCTGCCGACGTTGATGAGGTTCTCCAGCACCCAGCGGGCGACGCGCTCGTGCTCGGCTGCGGGGCGGTGCGGGGCCTGTGCGGCGACGCGGGGCAGCAGCCGGGCCACTATCTGCTCGTGGTCGGCGCCGGTGTCGAAGTCCATGTGGAGGGTGACGAGGTCGATGGCGGCGAGCGCCACCTCGCTCATGGCGTACCCGCCGTACTCCCCCGCGAGGTTGGCCTTGCGCGCGTCGAGGTCGTGCAGGGGCGCGGTGCAGGCCAGGGCGCGCAGCCGGCGGGCCAGGCCCTCGTCGGCTGCGGGGCCCGGGGCGGGCCGGTTCGGCCCGGTGAGCTGGGGCGCGGCGGCCCCGGGGGCGGGAGAAGTCACGTCACACAGGGTAGGCGCTACCCCGGACAACGGACGAAACGGCGCGGGTCGCCGGGGCCGGGGCGCACCGGCCCGCCGTGCGGTGGGCGGGCCGGTGCCCGGCGGGGCGGGGCGGCCGGTTCAGTGGAGGGCGCCGCCGACGGTCCGGAGGTCCTCGGTGGTGGTCAGGGCGGCGGTCACGATGGCCCGCAGTCCCTCGGCGACGAGGGCCACCGGAAGTGAGGGCTGCCCGGTGCCGGTGACCTGCTCGGAGGCGTACGGGACGTGGACGAAGCCGCCGCGCAGGGCGGGCCGCTCGGTGGCGATGAGGTGCGCCAGTGTGTAGAAGGCGTGGTTGCAGACGAAGGTGCCGGCGGTGTGGGAGACGGAGGCGGGCACCCCGGCCGCGCGCGCCGCGGCCACGCAGGCCTTGACGGGGAGTGGGGCGAAGTAGGCGGCGGGTCCGCCGGCGACGACGGGTTCGTCGAGGGGTTGGGCGCCGGAGTTGTCCGGTATACGGGCGTCGGCGAGGTTGACGGCGATCCGTTCCACGGTGACGTCGGGGCGGCCGCCGGCGAGACCGGTGCACAGGACGAGGTCGGGGCGGTGCTCCTCGACGGCCTGCCGCAGCGCGGCGCCCACCTCGGCGTGGACGCAGGGCAGTCGGACGGCGTGCAGCTCCGCGCCGGGCAGCGGCTCGGCAGCGGCGGCCCGGACCGCCTCCCAGGAGGGGTTGAGTGCGTCGCCCCCGAAGGGCTCGAAACCGGTGAGGAGGACGGTTGCGGTCATGTGGGACTCACTTCGTGCGGGGCGGTACGGGGACGGGCGGTCGCCCGGTGCGGGGTGGGCGCTGTCGCCGGCTGGGGCCTGCTCAGAAGGCGAAGAGGGCCATGATGACGACGTTGCAGGCCAGCAGGGCGCCGGCGGTGGGGGCCTGGGCCTTGATGGGCCCGTAGGGGTCCTTCAGTTCCAGCAGCGCCGCGGGGACGGTGTTGAAGTTGGCCGCCATGGGCGTCACGAGGGTTCCGCAGAACCCGGCGAGCATACCGAGGGCGAGGACGGCCGGCGGGTTGCCGTGGTAGTGGCCGATGAGGACCGGCCAGCCCACCGCCGCCGTCATGACGGGGAAGGCCGCGAAGGCGTTGCCCATGACGGTGGTGAAGACGAACATGCCCACGCAGTAGACGACGACGGCAGCCAGGCGGGACCCGTCGGGCAGAAGGGCCTCGGTGAGGCGGCCGACCTGGTCGCCGACGCCGGACTGCTGGAAGATGGTGCCCAGGGTGGCGAGCATCTGGGGCAGCAGCATGGCCCAGCCCATCGCCTCCAGCATGGAGCGGGCGGACTGCAGCGGCACCGAGGGGCGCCGCTCGCGCAGCATGACCATGCCGACGGCGAGGGCGACGACCGCACCGATGCCGAGTCCGAGGATGGTCTCGCTGCCGGTCTCCAGCAGCGGCCGGCCGCCGAGGCGGACGTGCTTGGCGCCGACCGCGCAGAGCAGCGCCACGACCGGGGTGGTGAGGGCGGGGACGAAGAGCTTGTTGCCGAACCTGCGGGCCAGTGCGCGGCGTTCCTCGGTGCTGGTGGTCCGGGGCGTGCCGCGGCCGGTGAAGCCGAAGCCGGCGAGGACGGCGAGGACGAGTACGACGGCGCCCAGCGGTTCGGCCGGGGCACGCCCGTCGGCGACGAAGGTGCTGTAGAGGAAGCCGGCACCGATGAGGCCCCAGAAGGCCGCGGAGCCGTAGCGCTTGGGATTGGTGCGGTCGACCGCCATCTGGCAGGCGAGCGCCAGGAAGATGAGGCCGACGAGCCAGTAGAACGCCTCTGCCTTGATCACTTGGCCACCTCCCCGTCGGCTGCCGGGCCCTCGGGGGCCGGGCCGGTCGAGGGGCGGGCGGAGGCCGCCGCGGCCTCCCGGGCCAGGTACCGGTCCATGCGCAGCATCCGCCAGCCGTGCAGGAGGAAGGCGCAGAGCGCGGAGGGGACGGCCCACACGGCGAGCTGGAGCGGCTCCAGGTGGGTGTGGTAGGTGGTGTTGACGAAGGAGGCGATCAGCAGGATCGAGCCGACGGCGAGGAAGATGTCCTCGCCGAAGAACAGTCCGACGTTGTCGGCGCTGGCGGCGTAGGCGCGTATGCGTTCGCGGGCACGGGCCGGGAGGCTGCCGTGGCTGCGTTCGGCGGCGCCCTCGGCCATCGGGACGGCGAGCGGGCGCACGGTCTGGGCGTGGCCGAAGACGTTGGTCAGGCCGACCGCGGCACCGATCTGGCGCATCCCGAGGTAGAGCGCGAGGAACCGCCCGGCGGTGAGCTTGGCGAACCGGCTGATCAGGGTGCGCGCCTGTTCCTGCAGTCCGTAGCGTTCGAGCAGGCCGATCACCGGGAGGGTGACGGCGAAGATCGTCACGGATCGGCTGCTGGCGAACCCCTCACCGAAGGCGGCGAGGACCTCCCGGGGCGAGAGGTGGCCGAGGAGCCCGGTGGCGATGCCGGCGACCGCGACGACGAGCAGCGGATTGCGCCGGGTGGCGAAACCGAGGACGACGAGCAGTACGCCGAGGAGCACGATCATGGGGACCGCCTTTTCGCGTACACGGCTCCACGGGAGGGAACCGGGGGTCGTGACACCTCGGCCGTGACGGTACGAGGTTGCGAGGAGGCTAAAAGATCGTTGAACAATCCCACAATAGGTGTCCGACATCTGGTGGGTGTCGCCCTCGTCACGTCCCCCGGCGCACGGCCCGCCTCAGGGCCGCGGACGCCCCGCACCGCCCACCCGGCGGCCGTAGGCGGCGGAGAGCTGTATCCGGGAGTCCTCCAGGTAGGAGGCCATCAACCGCTCCGCCTCCGGGGCGTCGCCGCTCTGCAGCGCCTCCAGGATCTGCCGGTTGCGCACCAGGTAGGGCGCGTGGAAGCGGCGGGGATCGGCCATGACGTGGAAGACCAGGCGCAGTTCGGCCAGGACGGCGCGCATCAGCTCCTCGGTGCGCACGCTGCCCGCGAGGGAGACGACGGCCTGGTGGAAGCGGATGTTGGCGGTGGACAGGTCCTGCCAGGCCTGGTCCCGGTTGGCGGCCTCGCCCGCGAGGACCGCGGCCTCGACCGCCGCGAGTCCCGCGGGGTCGAAGGGCGGCTCCCCCAGCTCCCGGAGCACGGCGCACTCCACGTAGGCGCGGACCCGGTAGATGTCGTCCAGGTCCTCGGTGGTCACCAGCCGCACGAAGACGCCGCGGTTGAGGCGGTGGACCAGCAGACGTTCGCGGGTGAGCAGGCGGAAGGCCTCACGCAGGGTGTTGCGGGAGACACCGAGGGCACCGCCGATGCTCTCCTCCGACAGGCGCGAACCGGGCGGGAAGGAGCCGGTGGCGATCCGGTCGCGCAGCACGTCGGCCACCCGCTCCGCGGTGCCGGCCCGACCCAGCGCCGCGCGGTCGGCGGCGAGTCCTGCGCCCGGGGCGCCCGGGGCGGGCACTCCCACCGCGCCCGCGACCGGCGAGACCTCCGCGGCGTTCTTCATGGCTGCGCTCACCTTGCTGCTCGTGGGCGCGGCGCGCCCGTCTGCCGGGGCGGAAGACCCCCGGGCCGGAACCGGCACCGAGTCAACCCCGGACGGGCGGGGCAGGACAACGCCGGTCACCGTCCGGCGCCCTCAACCCACGTCACATCTTGCCGGATTGTTGAACGATCCTTACCGTTGACCCATCGCCGGCCGGCCCGGTGCCCCTGGAGGGGCCGCCGCGCCGCACGCGCCGGCCGCTCGCACTCGGGAGAGGGATTGACCAGCACCACGCCACCGCCCCCGGCCACCGACACGACTCCCCCGGCTCCCGGCACGACCCCGGCCGCGCCCGGCACCGGACCGGCGCCGGGGGTGATCGACCTCAACGCCGACCTCGCCGAGGGCTTCGGGCGCTGGGAGCTCACCGACGACGAGGCGCTGCTGGAGGTCGTCACCAGTGCCAACGTCGCGTGCGGCTTCCACGCGGGCGACCCCTCCACGATGCGCCGCGTCTGCGAACTCGCCGCCGAGCGCGGTGTGGCGATCGGCGCCCAGGTCTCCTACCGGGACCTCGCCGGGTTCGGCAGGCGCACGATGGACGTACCCGCCCGCGAGCTGGCGGACGAGATCACCTACCAGATCGGCGCGCTGGAGGTCTTCGCCCGCGCCGCGGGTTCCCGCGTCTCCTACGTCAAGCCGCACGGCGCCCTGTACAACCGCTGCGTGCACGACGCGGAGCAGGCGGCGGCCGTCGTCGCCGGCGTGCTCGCCGCCGGGGCGGAGCTGCCCGTCCTCGGCCTGCCCGGGTCGCGCCTGCACGAGCTCGCCGCCGGGGCCGGGCTGCCGGTGGTGGCCGAGGCCTTCGCCGACCGCGCCTACACCGACGAGGGGACGCTGGTCCCCCGGCGGGAGGCGGACGCGGTGGTCCACGACCCGGACACCGTGGTGGCACGGGCACTGGACATGGCGCACGGCCGCGGGGTGGTCTCCCGCGACGGGCGGCGGGTGCCGGTCGGGGCCCGTTCGCTGTGCGTCCACGGCGACACCCCCGGGGCTGCGCGGCTCGCGGCACGGGTCCGCCGCGAGCTGGCGGAGTCCGGCATCACGGTGCGGAGCTTCGCGTGAGGGTGGGTCGGGTGCTTCCGGTAGGGGACCGGGGGCTGCTGGTGGAGTGCGAGGACGAGGCGGAGGTCGCGGCGCTCCACGCCGAGCTGCTCCGCCGGATCGCCTCGGGGGCCTGTCCGCCGGTGCGTGACGTCGTCCCGGCCGCGCGGACCGTGCTGCTGGACGGCGTGGCCGAACCGCAGGCGCTGGGGGCCGAGCTGGCCGGGTGGGAGTTCGCCCCGCCCGCCGGGAGCGCGGTGCGCAGCGTCGAGATCCCGGTCCGCTACGACGGTCCGGACATCGCCGACGTCGCCGCGCTGTGGGGGGTGCTCCCCCACGAGGTGGGCCAGGTGCACGCCGCAACCGAGTTCCACGTGGCCTTCTGCGGCTTCGCGCCCGGCTTCGGGTACCTGACGGGACTGCCCGAGGAGCGCCACGTGCCCAGACGGGCCACCCCGCGCACCAGCCTGCCGGCCGGCTCGGTGGCGTTGGCCGGCCCGTACACCGGCGTCTACCCACGCTCCTCCCCCGGCGGCTGGCAGCTCATCGGCTCCACCGACGTCGTCCTGTGGGACCCGCGGCGGGAGCCGGCCGCGCTGCTGACGCCGGGCACCCGGGTGCGGTTCGTCCCCGTGCCCACAACCGGCGGGGAGGTGCGCGGATGACCGGGATGCTCCAGGTGGTCCGCGCCGGCGCGCTGACCACCGTCCAGGACCTGGGGCGGCCGGGCCACGCCCACCTGGGGGTGCCGCCGTCCGGCGCCCTCGACGAGCCCGCCCACCGCCTCGCCAACGCCCTGACCGGCAACCCCGCCGGGGCCGCGACGCTGGAGACGACCATGAACGGGTGCGCGGTGCGCGTCCCCGCCACCGTGACCGCGGCGGTCACCGGAGCGCCGTGCCCGGTGCGGGTGGACGGCCGCCCCGTGGCGTGGGGCACGGCGGTGCGGGTGCCGGCCGGCGCGGTGCTGGAGGTCGGCACCGCCACCCACGGCCTGCGCTCCTACCTGGCCCTGGGGGGCGGGGTGGCGGTCGAGCCGGTGCTCGGCAGCCGCTCGACCGACCTGCTCTCGGGGCTGGGCCCCAAACCGCTCGCCGACGGGGACGCACTCCCGCTCGGAACGCCGTCCGCCGCGGCTCCCGCGGTCGACTGGGCGCCGCCGCGCGGGCCGGCGCTGCCCGTCCGCGAGGTGGTGCTGCCGGTGCTCCTCGGCCCCCGGGAGGACTGGTTCAGCCGGAAGGGCCTCCAGACGCTGGCGGCCGGCGAGTTCACGGTGTCCTCCCGCAGCAACCGGATCGGCCTGCGTACCGAGGGCGACCGGGTCGAGCGGGACCGCGAGGGCGAACTGCCCAGCGAGGGGATGGCGTTGGGCGCTATCCAGGTGCCGCCCGACGGTTCGCCGGTGCTCTTCCTCAACGACCACCCGACGACGGGCGGCTACCCGGTGGTGGGCGTGGTCCCCGCGGTGCACCTCGCGGCTGCCGCGCAGGCGGTCCCGGGCACCCCGGTCCGCTTCGAGGTGCGGGGGCGCCGGCCCGCACGGTGAGGCGCCGGCGCCGCGCCGCCCGGGCCGGGCCGGGCGCGGCGCGGCGGGCGGCTCAGCCGGTGGTCGCGTCCGGCTCGAAGCGGCTGCGCACCGCCGTCTGCACCTCGGCCTCCTCGGCGGGGTCGGTCGCCAGCCGGCGGAGCTGCTCGACGACCCGGTCGTCCGCGGTGGCGGCATGCCGGGCGGCGAGTTCGCGGGTGGTCTCCTCGCAGTCCCACAGGCACTCGACCCCGAAGCCCGCGGGGAAGCCGGGGTCGGTGACGGCGAGCGCCGCGGCGGCGCGACCGCGCAGCCGGGAGGAGCCGGTCTCGCGGTAGACGTGGCGCAGGACGGGCGCGGCGCAGTGGACGCCGAGCCGGCCGACGCCGTCCACGAGATCGCCCAGCGTCTCGGCGTCCGCGCCCTGGTGGCGCACGGTCCACCGCAGGGCGGCGAGCACCGCCACGGCGTCGCCGCGGGTGCCGTGGCGGGCCAGCATCGCCGAGGCCGCCAGCCCCAGCGGGTCCGGGCGCGCGGCCCAGACCCGGGCCTGCCGCAGGACGCCGGGGCCGCGCATGCCCGTGAAGGTGTGGAGGGCCGCGGTGAGGAGTTCACTGTCGGCGGCGGGGTCGGCACAGGCGGCGTGGAGCAGGTCGAGGGCTTCGGGGTCACTCCGGTCGGCCAGGTGGCGCAGGGCGGCGGCGCGGGCCCCCGTCGGGCCGCTGCGGGCCGCCTCCAGCAGCACCGGACGGTCCTGCGGCGTCGCCACCGCCAGCAGGCAGCGGGCCGCGGCCGCGTAGCGCCATTCGCCGCACCGCCGCAGGCCGTCCTCGCACCACTGGAGGATGTCGACGACGTTCCACCCCGGCCGCGGACCCTGGTGGCCGAGCTGGCGCTGCCAGCGGTCGAAGCTGCCGTGCTCGCGTGCCGCCCGCAGCCGCCCCGCGTGGCGCGGGTCCTCCGCCCAGAGCTGCCAGGGGCGCGGTTCGAAGGCGTCACGGACGGTGACGGCGAGGTCGGCGTCGCCCTCGGGGGTGACGGGGAACCGGTCGAGGACCGGGGTGGCGAGCGAGGCCAGTCCCGCGTCGTCGTCGTGCAGGGCCAGCTCGTCCAGCGCCCAGCGCCAGTTGGCGCCCCGGGCGGTGTAGGCGCGCAGCAGCAGCACCGCGGACCGCCTGCCGTAGGAGGCGAGGTGGCCGAGGACCGACAGGGCCAGACCGGTCCGCTCCTCGCGGGTGTCGGTCGCGTCCTCGGGGTCGAAGAGGTGGCGCTCGATTCCCTCAAGGCCGCCGTCCAGCTCGACGTAGAGGCGGGCGTAGTAGAGGGAACGGTTCTCGACCTGCCAGTCGCGGCGCGGGTCGTGCGCCACGCAGGAGTCGAGAGCCGCCAGCGCCTCGCCGCGGGGGGCGGCGAGGGCGTGCAGGGTCCCGTCGCCGCGGCCTCGCTGGAGGAGGCCGAGCAGGGTGCCGCTGGGCGCTATGTCTGGATCGAACATGAGGTCAGCATCCGGTGCGGGGGGCGGGCTGGCAACGGGATTTCCGTCTTCCCCATTGTTGCCGGGTACAGGGGGGCCGGAACGGCCGGGGCGGCTTTCCCACTGGTCGGGGCCGGTGGCGGCGGCCCCGTGGGGAGTAACCGGGGGTAGGTGGGGAACGATACATTCCGGCGTCCCTCCCGGTACGCCCGGCGCAGCCAATGGCATATGCCAGCGTCACCACCGTATCGGGTAGTGCCAAAGCCCTGCCGTGCAGCAGCGAGCTGTGCGAGAGTCATTGTCCCGGCCCTTTGCATCAGACCTGGCCCACCTGGTCGCGTCGGCGGTCAGGCGCCGCCTGATTTCGGAGTACGTCATGCCGTCCCGTGTGTCCGCGGACCGATCCACGCCCCAGCCGCCCGAGCGCGACGCGGTGGAGGCGCTCATCACGCAGGCCCGCCGGCTGCGTGGGGGGCTGGCCGCCGTACGTCCCGACGCCGAGACCGAGGACGACCGGCGGCTGCGCTGGCAGCAGGCCCTGTGCGACCTCGCCGCACACCAGCTCGACGACCTCGACGGCCACCTCGGACAGCTGCGCGAGGGCCTGCCCCTGGAGGAGCCGGCCCAGGAGCCGCAGCCCGCACCGCCCACCCCCGCACCGGTGAGCCACGGCTCCCTGGTCAGCCGCGTGGGCAGCGGTGAGTGGAACCTGCTCACCGACGAGGTCCAGTGGTCCGCCGAGATGTACCAGGTGCTGGGCCGCGATCCCGCCGAGGGCCCGCTCACCCTCGACGAACTCCCCTCCCTCGTCCACGTGGAGGACCAGCCGCCGCTGGCCACCATGGTCACCGACTGCCTGGTGGACGGCAGGCCGATCGACGGGGAGTTCCGCCTGGTGCGGCCCGGCGGCGAGGTCCGCACCGTGCACATGACGGGCGAACCGGTGCTCGCCGACGACGGCTCCACGGCCTGCATGTGGGCGGTCCTGCGGGACGTGAGCGCACTGCGGCGCAGCCAGTCGGCGTTGCGGGAGAGCCGGGAGTCCCTCCGGCGGGAGGAGGACCGCGCCCGCGACCGGCACCGCCTCACCGTGGAGTTGCAGGAGAGCGTGCTGCCTCCCTGGCGCGGCTCCTTGCGTCTTCCGGCCGCGGGCCCGACGGCTCTGGAGGTGGCCGCCCGCTACCTCCCCGCCGAGAACCGCGCCCTCATCGGTGGCGACTGGTACGACGCCCTCCCCCTCCCGGACGGACAGGCCCTGTTGACCGTCGGCGACCTGACGGGCCACGGCCTCACCGCCACCTCGACCATGGCGACCCTGCTGGGCGCCCTGCGCGGCATGGCCGTGGCGGGCCAACGCCCCGGTCCTCTCCTGGGTTGCCTCAACCACCTCCTGGAGACCGGCTCCCAGCCCGCGCTGGGCTCGGCACTGTGCTGCCTCTACTCCCCCGCCACCCGAGAACTGACCTGGTCGCAGGCCGGCCACCCGGCGCCTGTCCTCTTCCGTGGGGGCGCGGGCCGGGTGTTGACACCGCCGGCCGGGGTCCTGCTGGGGGCGACCGGCGGCAGCGCCTACGACGAGGCCACCGAACACCTGCTCCCGGGGGACCTGTTGGTCCTGCACACGGACGGTCTGGTGCCACGCCGCGCGCAGGCTCCCGGTGCGGGGCTCGACGACGCGGACCACCTGCTCACCCTGGCCCCGCGCTTCGCCTCCTGCCGGGACGCCCAGGACGCGCTGCGGCTGGTGGTGGAGGAGTTCGGGGCGGCAGGCCGGGAGGACGACGCCTGCGTGATGGTCGCCCGGGTGGCCTGAGGGGGCACGGGCCGCCGCTTCGTCGCCTCGTCTAGGGGAGCCGGGCAACGCGCTGTCCTGCCAGCACTCCTGCCAGCCGTCCGGTACGGGCGCCGGGAGGGGGCCGGTCTCACACCTCCGCGGTACGCGCCGCCCGTGCGGTGGTGGCGGGGCCGGGGAGCACCTCGGCGATCTCCTCCCGTAGCTGCCGCACCGACGGGTGCTCCGCGTAGGTGGCGCTGAGGCGGTACATCTGGCGCAGCCTGTGCCAGGTGCGCTGCGAGGACGTCTCTCCCATGGCCCCGAGCGCCAACCGCGCGTAGCAGTCGGCCTGTTCCGGGTCCTCGGCGAGGTAACAGGCCGAGGCCAGGGAGAGGTAGTCGAAGATCTTCGACCGCTGCCTGCCGTGGGCGCGCAGCTCCAGTGCCCGCCGGGCGTGACGCTGGGCGAGCGGCGCCGCCTGCGGGTCGTGGTCGGCGAGGGTGCGGTAGGCCAGGGCCTGCATGCCGTGGAGGTCCGCCTCGTCGAACATCTGCATCCAGCCGGGCGGTTCGAGGTCGCCCCTGTCGGCGACGAAAAGCTCCTCGGCCTCGCCGAGGGTGCGGTGCACCGCCCGCCCGTCGCCCCTGGCCGCCTGGGCCCAGGCCTCGACGGTGTGCAGCATCGCGCGGGTCCGCGGCAGGGTGGTCTCCCCCGAGCCCGACTGGGCGAGCCGCATGAGGTCCAGGGCCTCGTCGGGACGGCCGAGGTGGACCATCTGGCGGGCGGCGCGGGACAGCGCCTCGCCGGCGCGGGGCCGGTCCCCGCTCTCCCGGGCGGCGTGCACGGCGATGACGAAGTACTTCTGCGCGGTGGGCTCCAGGCCCACGTCGTGGGACATCCACCCGGCGAGCACCGCGAGGTTGGCGGCGACGGCCCACAGGCGGCGCTGGAGGTGGTCGGGGTGGTGGTAGGTGAGCATGCCCCCCACCTCGTTGAGCTGGCCGACCACCGCCTTGCGTTGCAGGCCTCCGCCACGGGAGGCGTCCCAGCGGCGGAAGACCTCGACGGAGTGCTCCAGCGCGTCGATCTCCTCCGCGCCGACCGGCGCGGCCTCGTAGCGGTCGGCGCCGCCCGGCAGGCCGGCGGGGCCGGTGCGGGCCGCGAGGTCCGCGTGGGGGGACGGGTCGGTGTGCAGCCAGTCGGTGAGGGCGCCGCTGATCACGGAGCCGGCGGTGAGTGCCGCTCCGGCACCCACCACGCCGCGTCGGTTGAGCATGAGGTCCATTCCCGTGAATTCCGTGAGGACCGCTGCGGTCCGCTCCGGCGCCCACGGCAGACCGCCGACGGCCTGCGCTCTCCCTGCACGCCCGGAACCCGC
The DNA here is from genome assembly GCF_042733155.1 of Streptomyces sp. NPDC059740. NCBI lineage: Bacteria > Bacillati > Actinomycetota > Actinomycetes > Kitasatosporales > Streptomycetaceae > Streptomyces > Streptomyces sp. NPDC059740. The sequence continues at coordinate 31,066 of NZ_JBHWGP010000021.1, forward strand.
GAACCCCAGGTCCTCGGTGGTTACGACACGGCCGAGACGCTCGGTGAACAAGGTCGCCAACACCTGTGGCACGGGGTCACGGGGGCTCTCGCCGAGGTCGATCCAGCGGCGCACCCGTGAGGTGTCGGTCGCCAGCTGGGGGTGGCCCATGGCCGCCGCCTGCCGGTTGACCAGTCGCGCCAGTTCCCCCTTGGACCACCCGGCCATGCCGAAGAGGTCCGCGAGACGGGTGTTCGGCTCTCTGTCCACGTCAAGCCCCCAGGTTCCTCGACTGGGTTGACAGTAACCGCCGCTGACAGGGGCTGGGGACATTCGCCAGGGTTCGCCAGGGTGCGCCACGTGGTCTGCCACCCATGGACCGCTGTTCTGTAGATCTGCGACCCCCGACCCGGTGCCGCGAGCGCACTCCCCAGGGTGTGTTCAGCGGTGACACCACCACCAAGGGCGCGGACCGCCGCCCCGCACACCCCTCCCCGTGCGGCGGGCGCGGCGGGCCGCCGGGGCGTGGCGACCGCCGGACAGCACCTCCGGGGACGGAACCTCCGTACCCCGGCGTCCCGGTGAGCGCCACACCCCCGTCACCCGCGGTACCGGCAGCCACCGGCCGGGGTTCGGAGCACTCACCGACCGTCGGCACACGAAGGGATCTGTCTCACTCATGTACGCAGCATCGCCCGCCGTGGCCGCCCCGATCCGGCAGTACCGTCCGCGCCGGCCCGGCAGCGGCCCGTACCTGTCCCCCTCCCCCGGCTCGCCGGCCGCCGCCGTCGCCCCGGGCGCCGCCCTTCCCGGCCTCGGCGGTCGGCCACGCCGGGGCCCGGCCCAGAGCGGAAACCCCGTGAGCGGCAAGCTCGACCTCTCCGGACCGCACGGGGCCCAACTGCGGGCCGCCATCGGCGCGGTGCAGCGGGTCTGCCCCGAGTTCCACCCGGTGCAGGCGCTGCGGCGGGGCGGCGTGGCGGTGCTCCTGGTGGGCACCACGGGGCGCGCCTCCGCGGTGGCCAAGTGCCTGCTGGACACCTCGCCGGCCTGGCAGGAGAGCTTCCGGCAGGAGATAGCCGCCTACCGTGCCTTCGTGCGCCACCGCCCGCCGGTCCGGGTGCCGCGTCTGGTGGCGGCCGACCCGGACAGCTGCACGCTGGTCGTGGAGCGGGTGCCGGGCAGAGTGGTCTCGGTCCAGCGCCACCCGAGCACGGCGCCCTCGCAGACGGACGTCCGCACCGCGCTCGGGGTGCTCGGCCAGCTCAACCAGTGGCGTCCCCCGGCCGGCCTCTTCGACGCACCGCTGGACTACCCCGGCCGCATCAGCCGGTACCACGACCTCGGGCTGCTCACCGACCGCGACCTGGACGACCTGCACCAGTTGCTGCGCGGACTCGGCGGCGCACAGGGCCAGTTCTGCCACGGCGACGCGCTGCTCAACAACCTCCTGCTCTCCCCGGCGGGTCCGGTACTGCTCGACTGGGACAACGCCGGCTGGTACCTGCCGGGCTACGACCTGGCCACGCTCTGGTCGGTGCTCGGTGAGGCGCCGGGGGCCCGCCGTCAGATCAGCCAGCTGGCCCAGGCTCAGGGGCAGGCCGCCCGCGACGCCTTCCTCGTCAACCTCATGCTCGTGCTCACCCGGGAGATCCGCCGGTACGAGAGCGCCGTACAGCGGACCATGCGGGAGCAGGACGCGGTCCCGCCGGCTGCCGGGGGGCAGCCGGCCGGGCCGACGGTCGGCGAGGAACAGCGCCTGCTGCTCCGGCGTCTGCACGACGACTGCCAGCTCGCGCGCCGTGCGGTGCGTGCAGCGGTCGGCACCCGCTGACCCCGCTGCCCGGGCGGGTCGCGGCACCCGGCCGCGACCCGGGCAGGCACGGCGGCAGCGTGCGGTCAGGGGCTCCCTGCGGGGGAGGGCCCTGAGGCGCGGAGGCGGCGGTCGGTGTGCCGGACCGGTGGTGTCGGCGACGCGGCGGTTGCGGAGCATTGACGGATCGTCGGCCAGGCGATAGCCATAGGCGGATTCCGCCCCGTACGGCCGGTGGCGCACGTCGGGCTGCCGGGCCGCGCCGGTCTGAGGAGGCTGCCTTGCCCAACTCGCGACGCTCCGCCTTCACCGCCCCGTACCGTCCTCCGCGCCATTCCCGCCCCGCAGCACCCCGCCGGGCGGTGACGGCCCTCGCGGCAGCCGCACTGCTCAGCTCGCTGGTGGCGGCCGTGCCGTCCGCCACGGCCGGGCAGCCCGACTCCGGGTCGCTCCAGCGGGCGTTCAGCGCGGCCGCCGCCCGTTACCACGTGCCGGTCGACGTCCTGTTGGGCGTCGCCTACCTGGAGTCGCGGTGGGACGACCACGGTGGGGCCCCCAGCGTCTCGGGCGGGTACGGCCCCCTCCACCTCACCGACGCCCGCGCCGCACTCGTCCGCGACGCGGCAACCGCCGTCGCGCCGGGCGGGGACCTGGCTCAGGACGTGGTGGCCGGTCGGGGCGATGCCGCCCGGCCGCAGCGGCCGGCGGTCCAGCCCGCCTCGCGCACCCGCGCCGCCGCCCCCGCCCGACTACCGGCGAGGCTGACCACTCTGCCGCGCGCCGCCGCCCTCACCGGCCTCCCCGCGCAGGCCCTCCGCACCGACCCGTCGGCCAACGTCAGCGGCGGGGCGGCGCTGCTCGCCGCCGAACAGCGCCGGCTCGGCCTGCCGGCGAGTGCCGATCCGGCCCGCTGGTACGCCGCGGTGGCCCACTACGCGGACCCGGACGGCGGCCAGGCCGCGACGGGCTTCGCGGACGACGTGTACGAGGTCCTGCGCACCGGGGCCGCCAGGACGACGGACGCGGGGCAGCGGGTGCGCCTCACCGCCTCCCCGGGCCTCACCCCGGACCCCGCGCAGGCGACCGCCCCCGCAGCACGGGCCGGCACTGCCGCAGGAGCCCGCCCGGCCGCCGCGACCGCTGCCACCGCCGCCGATGCGGAGCTGCCGCTGGAGTGCCCCCGCCACCTGACCTGCGAGGCGGTCCCCGCCCCCTACGCGGAGTTCGGTGACGGCGACTACGGCAACCACGACAAGGCGGACCGGCCGAAGGACGAGAGCATCGACTCCATCGTCATCCACAGCACCGAGGGCTCCTGGGAGACGACGCTCAAACTGATCAAGGACCCAACCTATGTGTCGTGGAACTACACGATCCGTTCGGCCGACGGCCTGGTGGCGCAGCACGTGCCGACGAAGGACGTGGCGTGGCACGCAGGAAACTGGTACGTCAACGCGCACTCAATCGGGATCGAGCACGAGGGGTTCCTCGCCGCCCCCGACGCCTGGTTCACGGAGTCGATGTACCGGGCCTCCGCCCGGCTGGTCCGCTACCTGGCGGACCGCTACGACATCCCGCTGGACCGCCGGCACATCCTGGGCCACGACAACGTGCCGGGCACCACGGCCGCCACGGTCTCGGGGATGCACACCGACCCGGGCCCGTACTGGGACTGGGCGCACTACTTCACCCTGCTGGGCAGGCCGTTCCACGCCTCGGCCGGGCCCCGCTCCCAGGTGGTCACCATCCGTCCCGACTACTCGGCGAACAAGCCCGCGTACACCGGCTGTGAGAAGGCCGGCCAACCTTGTGCCCCGCACGGCGCTGCGGCGGTGATGCTCCGCACGGAACCCCGGGAGTCCGCTCCGCTGGTACAGGACCTGGGGCTGCACCCGGACGGCTCCCCCTCGACGAGCGACGTCAACGACGTGGGCGCCCGGGCCACGACCGGTCAGCAGTACGCGGTGGCCGAGCGGCGCGGGGACTGGACCGCCGTCTGGTACCTGGGGCAGAAGGCGTGGTTCCACAACCCGCGTAGCGCACCCACGGCCGTACCGACCGCCGGGAGGCTGCTGAGCCCCAGGCCGGGGCTGAGCCAGGTCCCGGTGTACGGCCGCGCCTACCCGGAGGCGTCCGCCTACCCGCAGGGCGTCCCGGTGCAGGCGGTGAGCCCGCTGCCGTACCGCATCCTGCCGGGGCAGAGCTACGTGGTGGGGGGCAGGGTGAGCGCCGACTACCTCTACGCGCCCACCTTCGACGTCTCGCAGCACACCGTGGTGCACGGCAAGGACACGTACTACGAGGTCCAGCTAGGGCACCGGGTGGCCTACGTGCGCGCGGCCGACGTGGTACTGCACTCCTCACGTCGCTGAACGCTTCGGCTGCGCCGGTCCGGGTGGGTCGACCGGGCCGGCGTGGTGCCCTCCCGCCGCCGTCGCCACCGGCTCACCACGGCCGTGACCGGCACCGTGTGCACCTGACGCCGGCGTGTTCGCCGGGGCCGTTTTCCGCCCGTCGCGCGGAGCCGCCCGGGGTGAGCCGCGGCATCCGCAGGGAGCCCCCGGGCGGGCGGCCGGCCGGCGGACGTCCGTCGGCGCGGGGGACGCCGGCGGTGGGGATCAGGTCTGGAACATCTCCGCCGGCAGCGGCTTCAGCAGCGCGTACAGGTCGTCGGTGATGGGCCGGTCCCAGCTCGCGATGGTGACCTGCACGCCGTCACTGCGGTCGAACTGCGCGCAGGAGATGCGGCCTTCGGAGCACTTCACGCGGCGCACGATGAGGAGGTTGTCCTGGTGCATGACGGGGACGTCCTCGACCTCGACGACGCTCACCGGCTCGTCGTTCTCCAGTGCCGCGAGGAGCTGCCCGACCTCGAACGGCACCTGGCCCTCCGGCAGCTCCCGGGCCGGGGACCCCTCGGGGAGGTTGCCGATGACCATGGCGGGACCACGACCGCCGAAGAGGTCGTACCGCAGGAAGACGCCCTGGCAGCTGCCGTCCTCCCCGGGCAGGAGTCCGGCGCCCAGGTTGCCCGGCCAGTCCCCGGGGTCCATGGCGAGGACGTCGAAGTCGGGCCCGGCTGGGGTGGCGGCTTGGCGACGGCGGAGGAAGGACATGCAGCCATCGTACGTGGCCGCCGGCGGTGTCCGGCGGGGGCCGCCCGCCCGGGGAGGCCGGAGCCGCCCGCCCGCTCCCCGCCGTCCGCGGTGCACGGCGCGGTCGGCCTCCTGCCGGTGCGGGGCGAAGGCTTTGGCGTGGCCGCCGAGGCACCCGGGAGACGGCCCGCCGCCCGTCGGTCCCCGGCCGGGACGGCTATCGCGTGGTTCCGCCGGAGCCCGCGGGCGCCGGGGGGTGCGGCGGTGGTTCGCAGACGGAGGCGAGGGCGTGGACGAGGGCCCGGTAGTGCACGGCGTCCCACTGCCGCACGAGCCGGGTACGGGTGAGGTCGGCGGTGAGGAGCGGCCGGCAGGCGGCCGACGTCCGCAGCGGTGTCGAGTCGGCCAGGGCCCGCGTCAGCTCCCGGTCGGCCCGGTCGATGCGGGTACGGAGGACGGCGAGGTCGGGTCGGTCGGCGGGGGCGTGCGACGGGTGGCGCCGCCAGTGGCGCAGCAGGGCCCGCTGCACGCTCTTCCCGGCCTCGATCTGGTCGCGGGCGACGGCCCGCGCCCGGTCGGGGTCGAGGCCGGCAGCCGCAGCCCGGTCGGCGGCGGCGTCCAGCACCACGCGCTCGCGGGCCGGGTCGGCCACGGGGCGGCCGGTGTGCCACTTGGCTGCGGCCACCAGGTCGCCCACCGCCAGGCGGTCGGCCGACCACCGCGTCACCGCCCCCAGCGCCTGCCCGGGTTCGCGGCGGACGCCGGCCGTGCCGGCCGTGGTGACGGCGGCGGCCGGGGCTGCGGAGTGCGCCCGGCCCGCGGTGGCAGGAGCGGGCGACGGGGGCCGCCCCGGGATCGCCGCGGCTGCTGCGGGTGCCGGGCCGGGGGCGGTCACGGCGAGCCAGAGCGCCGCCGTGAGGGCCACACCCAGCGTGCGGGCCGGGCGGTGACGGCGGGCCACCGGGCCCGGGCCGTGCGCGCGACCCTGTCGCGCGGCCTGCTGCCGTACCTGTCCTCGGGCCTGCTGCCCGAGGTCTCGGCCGGACCGCCGCCCGGCCTTGAGCCGGTCCTCCCGACTGGTCCTCGGTGCCACAGTCGCTCCGTTCTCCCGGGGTGTCGGGGCCTTGCCGGGTACCGGCCCGTCCGTCCTCATCCGGTGAGGAACGCGCACACGAGGTCGAGGTACTCGCCGGGCCGCTCCTCGTGGACGAGGTGGCCTGCGCCCTCGACGGTGGCCAGCCTGCCGTCCGGGATGCGTGCGGCGAGTTCGGCCATCCGGTCCTGGGGCAGGTGGCTGCCCTCCCCGCCCGCGATGACGAGGGTGGGGGCGGTGACGCCCTTGACGGCGTCCCACCAGCGCGGGTCGGGGGCGTTGCGCTCGGCGACGACGGCCTCCTTGGCCCGCCAGTCGAAGGGGAGCGGCCCGGAGGGTTTCTGCGGCACCTGTTGGGGCGGGTCCGCGGGCAGCGGCGAGGGCGACTCCTCCAGGACGAGGCGGGAGACGGTCTCGGGGGCGTCGGCGGCGAGCAGCAGGGCGGCGAGGGCGCCGAGCGAGTGGCCGACGAGGGCGACCGGGGCGAGGTCGAGGGCCGCGACGAAACCGGCCAGGTCGTCCCGCCAGCCTTCGAAGGAGTAGGAGCCGTGGAACGTGCTGGCGCCGTGGCCGCTGAGGTCCGGGGCGAAGACCTGGTGGGTGGTGGCGAGCCGGCCGGCGACGCCGCGCCAGTCCTCGCCGTCCTCGCCCAGGCAGTGGGCGAGGACCAGGGGCGGGGCGCCCGCCTCCCCCCATGTCCGGTAGGCCAGTTCCCTGCCGTCGATCCGTACCGTCCGCACGTCGCTCATGGCGCGGTGCCTACCCGGCGGCGGCCCGGCGCACGCGTCGCCGGGCCGGGTGGGGCCACCGGTTCGGCCGGACGCCGGTCAGCCGGCGGCCGGGGTGAGGAGCGCGAAGGTGGCCTGGGAGGGGTCGAGGAGCATGGCCAGACGTCCGATGCCGGGGGCCTCCATCGGGGGAATGATGACGGTGGCCCCCGCCTGGGTGGCCCTGCCGACCGAGGCGTCGCAGTCGGTGGTGGCGAAGTAGGGGTGCCACTCGGAGCGTGAGCCGTGGTCGAGGTGCTCCTGCTGGAGTTGCAGCAGTCCGGCGTGGGCCTTCTCAGCGGTGCTGCCGGCGGGCGAGGCCACGAAGTAGGCGCTGAAGTCGCCGACCGGCGTCTGGCGGACCTCCCAGGCGAACACCTCGTGGTAGAAGTCGCGGGCGGCCGGGGCGTCGGTGGTGTAGAGCTCCACCCAGGTGAGCGCTCCGGGCTCCGCCACGACGTCCAGGCCCTTGCGGTCGCCCGGCTGCCAGACGGCGAAGCGGGCGCCGGTCGGGTCGGTGAGGGCGGCCGTGCGCCCGGCGGTGAAGACGTCCCTGGGGGCTGAGCGGACCGTGCCGCCGGCCCGGGTGACGGCCGCGGCGGTGGCGTCCGCGTCCTCGCACTGGAAGTAGAGCGTCCAGGCGGCGGGGGCGCCCTCCTCCGTCAGGGGTGCCACCGCGGCGACGATGCGGCCGCCGAGTTCGAAGAAGCCGTAGCCGCCCGCCCCCGGCCCGGCGGAGCGGAACTCCCAGCCCAGGACGGTGCCGTAGAAGGCCGCGGCGGCATCGACGTCGGGCGCTGACAGGTCGGCCCAGCTGGGCGAACCGGATACGTAGGGGGTGGTGAGCACTCGTCCTCCGGGCGTGTCGGTGCGGGCGCCGCCGGGCGGGCCCCGGTGGCGGACGGCGCTGCTCAGGATCGCAGGCACCCCTGACAACGGACGGTGCTGCCGCGCCGGCACCCGGTGGACCGCCCTGCCCGGCGTTCCTGACGACCTGCCGCTCCCGAGGCTCCGGTCGGCCCACCGCTCCCGGCGTCCCGGTCGCCCCACCACTCCCGCGTCCCGGTCGGCCCACCACTCCCGGCGTCCCGGTCGATCCACCGCTCCCGGCGTCCCGGTCGGGCGTCCGGGCATCCGCCGCCGCTCGTCCGGCCACGCCTGCGTGTCCCGGACGCGCCCGGCCTCAAGGTCCCGGCCGGACTCCTGAGGGCCCGTCAGGGGGTCTCCAGCACCGCCATGGCGGCGTTGTGGCCGCCGATGCCGCTGACGCCGCCGCCGCGCACCGCCGCGGCCCCGCACAGCAACACGTTCGGGTGGTCGGTGGCCACGCCCCAGCGGCGTGCGGCGGCCGTGGCCCCCTCGTCGTCCGCCGGCTGCCCGGGGGACAGGTGGGGGAAGGCCAGCGGGCCGTGGAAGATGTGGCCGCCGGGCAGGCGCAGGTCCCGCTCCAGGTCGTGCGGGCCGGCCGCCTCCAGGCAGGGGCGGCCCTCGCGGTCGGTGGCGAGGACGTCGGCGAGCGGTTCCGCCAGGTGGCGTTCGAGCTGTGCGGTGACGGCGGTCAGCAGGTGTTCCCGGGTGGCGTCGGGGTCGTCGGTGAAGAGCCTGGCGGGGGCGTGCAGGCCGAAGAGGGTGAGCGTCTGGTAGCCGGCGCGCACCAGACCGGGGCCGAGGACGGAGGGGTCGGTGAGGGAGTGGCAGTACAGCTCGGCCGGTGGGACGGCCGGCGTCCGGCCGGCCGTGGCCTCGCGGTAGGCGGCCTCCAACTCCGCGTACCCCTCGGCGAGGTGGAAGGTCCCGCCGAAGGCCTCGCGCGGGTCGACGTGCGGGTCCCGCAGCCGCGGCAGGCGGGTCAGCACCATGTTGACCTTGAGCTGGGCGCCTTCGGGAGCGGGTGTCCGGTCTGCCGCCGCCGGCCCGGACAGGGTCTGCGGGGCGGCGTTCAGGAGCACCGTGCGGGCCGCCACGACGGTGCCGTCGGCGCAGGTGACCTCGGCGGTCGTGCCGTCGGTGGCCACCCCGGTCACCTCGGCCCGGGTGGTCAGGTGCGCCCCGGCGGCACGGGCGGCGGTGGTGAGTGCCTCGGTGAGGGCTCCCATGCCGCCCAGCGGGACGTCCCAGTCGCCGGTGCCGCCGCCGATGACGTGGTAGAGGAAGCACCGGTTCTGGGCCAGCGAGGGGTCGTGGGCGTGGCTGAAGGTGCCGATGAGGGCGTCGGTGAGGACGGTGCCGCGGACCAGGTCGTCGGAGAAGGTCTGCTCCAGCACCTCTCCCAGCGGTCGTTCGAACAGGGCCTGCCAGGTGTCCTCGTCGTCGATGCGGGTGCGCAGTGCTTCGCGGTCGGGCAGCGGTTCGGTGAGGGTGGGGAAGACCCGTTCGGCCACCCGCCCGGTCATGGCCGAGAACCGTTTCCAGGCCTCGTACTCGCGGTCGTCGCCGGTCAGCCGGTGGAAGGACTCCCTGGTGCGGGCGGGGTCCCGGCTGACGAGGAGGCCCGTCCCGGCCTCGCGGGAGGCGGCGCTGTAGGAGTGGACGGCCCGTCGCCGTACCGCGAACCGCAGTCCGAGGTCGTCGACGATCTTCCGGGGCAGGAGGCTGACGAGGTAGGAGTAGCGGGAGAGACGGGCGTCCACGCCCGGGAAGACGCGGGCGGACACCGCGGCCCCTCCGGTGTGGCCGAGCCGTTCCAGGACGAGGACGCTGCGGCCGGCGCGCGCCAGGTAGGCCGCGGCCACCAGGCCGTTGTGTCCGCCGCCGACGATCACGACGTCATAGCTGGTCCGCTTCGACATGTTTCTTGGTAGCACGCCGTGAGACCTCTGGCCAGAGGGCGAGGAAGCTGCTCGACCGGCCCGCCCGACGGCGGCTCTCAGTCCCTACGGGTGCCGCACCGGCACGGCCGGCACCGCCCCCGGGGCCGGGCGGCTGCCGGGGCCGAGACGTGCGACGGCCCGCAGGATGTGGCGGGGCGGCAGACTCCAGCGGAGCCGGGCGGGAAGCGCCCGCAGGGCCGCACCGGTCCTGCGCAGGCGGCGGGTCACCACCTCGGGCGGCGGCGAGGGGCGGCCGTAGAGGTCCCGGGCGAACGGCGGCAGCGTGTCGTAGGCCAGCCCCGACAGGTGGCGCCACAGCGTCGCGCGCAGGGGCAGCAGCGGCAGGGGGACGGGGGGCCGCCGCAGGAACGCCTCCACCTCGCGCGCCCCCGCCGCGACCGACAACCCGGGCAGGGCGCCCTGCAGGTAGGCGTCCAGGGACGCGGTGTCGCCGGGCACCAGGGTGGGGTCCAGGCCGACCAGCGCGGCCGACGCCCGCTGCTCCCGGACGTAGGCGTCGGCCTGCGCGTCGTTGAGGGGGAGCCCGGAGCGGCGCACGACCGCGAGGTAGGAGTCGACCTCCGCGCAGTGCACCCACAGCAGCAGCTCGGGCTCGTCGACGCCGCGGCGCCGGCCGTCGACGGGGTCGGTGAAGGACAGATGGCGGTGGACCCGGCGGACCCGGGCCGCCGCCTCCTCGGCGTCCTCGGTGCGGCCGTAGGTGAGCGCGGCGACGAACCGCGCGGTGCGCAGCAGCCGGCCCCAGGCGTCCCGGCGGAAGTCGGAGTTCTGGAGCACCCCCTGCACGGCGCCGGGGTGCAGCGCCTGGAGGTAGAGCGCGCGGACGCCGGCGATCCACATCACGGGATCGCTGTGCAGCTGCCAGGTCACCGAGCCGGGGCCGAACCAGCCGGCGTCCCGTCCCCGCCACCGCACCGGCTCCGGCACCGGCTCCGGCGGGCGCTGCCGTTCCTCGTCCTGCGTCACCTGGTCCTCCCTGACGTCGCGTCGGGTCGCTGTGGGCCTGCTCCGGCGGCGTCCGTGCCGCCTCGGCGGGCCGGGCCGCCGGCCCGGACGGGTGCGGGCCCACCCGCCCAGTGTGCGTCCCCCGCGGCGGGGTGGCCGCCTCCGGCGTGACCGGCGCCGCTTGTACGTTGATACTGGTACGCACGGTGGTGGCGGCGCGAAGGGGCCCGCCCCGCGGCCGGGCAGCCAACCCTCGGAGGAACCCGTGAAGACGCTGATGAACGTTGCCGAGACGGTGGTCGACGACGCGCTGCGGGGGATGGCGGCGGCCCACCCGGAGCTTCTGGTGGAGGTGGAGAACCGGGTGGTGGCGCGCCGCGACGCGCCGGTGGCCGGGAAGGTCGCGCTGGTCTCGGGCGGCGGCAGCGGACACGAGCCGCTGCACGGGGGCTTCGTCGGTCCCGGCATGCTCGACGCGGCCTGCCCGGGTGAGGTCTTCACCTCCCCGGTCCCCGACCAGATGGTGCGCGCCGCCACCCTGGTGGACAGCGGCAGCGGCGTGCTGTTCCTGGTGAAGAACTACACCGGTGACGTGCTGAACTTCCAGATGGCGGCGGAACTGGCCGAGGAGGACGGGGTGCGGGTCGCCTCGGTGCTCGTCGACGACGACGTGGCGGTGACCGACTCCACCTTCACCGCGGGGCGGCGCGGCACCGGGGCGACGCTGTTCGTGGAGAAGATCGCCGGGGCCGCCGCGGACGAGGGGCGGGACCTGGCGGAGGTCGAGGCGGTGGCCCGCCGGGTGGTCGCCGCCTCCCGCAGCTTCGGGGTCGCGCTGACCGCCTGCACCACGCCCGCCAAGGGCTCCCCCACCTTCGACCTGCCCGCCGACGAGCTGGAGCTGGGCATCGGCATCCACGGCGAGCCGGGCCGGGAGCGCCGGGCCATGATGACCTCACGGGAGATCGCCGACTACGCGGTGGACGCGGTGCTGGACGACCTCTCGCCCGAGGGGCCGGTACTGCTGCTGGTCAACGGCACCGGCGGCACCCCGTTGCTGGAGCTGTACGGCTTCAGCGCGGAGGTGCAGCGCCGCCTGACCGAGCGGGAGGTACCGGTGGCGCGCACGCTGGTGGGCAACTACGTCACCTCGCTCGACATGGCCGGCTGCTCGGTGACGCTGTGCCAGGCGGACGAGGAGATGCTACGGCTGTGGGACGCACCGGTGGCGACGCCGGGCCTGCGCTGGGGGCGCTGAACCCCGGCGGGGCCCCTGCGGGCGGGCCCCGCCGCCATCCGCGGCCCGCGGGCCGCACCGACCTCGATCGAGAAGGAGTGTGACCGTGCCGGAGACGGCCCTGGACACCGCAGCCCTCGTCCGCTGGATGACGGCCTGCGCCGCGTACGTCGAACGGGAGGAGGACCGCCTCACCGAGCTGGACTCGCCGATCGGCGACGCGGACCACGGCGGCAACCTGCGCCGCGGCTTCGCCGCCGTCACCGAGGCCCTGGCGGCCGAGCAACCCGCCACGCCCGGTGAGGTGCTGACCGGCGCGGGCCGCCGACTGGTGTCCAAGGTGGGGGGTGCCTCGGGCCCCCTGTACGGCACGCTGCTGCGGCGTACCGGCAAGGCGCTGGGCGACACACCGCAGGTCTCGCGGGAGGAGCTGGCCGAGGCGCTGGCCACCGCGGTGGACGCCGTCGCGCAGCTCGGCGGTGCCCGGCAGGGCGACGCGACGATGCTGGACGCCCTCTACCCGGCGGTGGAGGGGCTGCGGACCTCCTACGCCGCCGCGGCCGAGGCGGCGGAGGGCGGCGCGGCGGCCACGGAGCCGCTCCAGGCCCGCAAGGGACGCGCCAGCTACCTCGGGGAGCGCAGCATCGGCCACCGCGATCCGGGGGCGGCCTCCTCGGCGCTGCTGTTCGCCGCGCTCGCGGAGGTGGCCGGATGAGCGGCGGCGCGCTGGTCGGCGTGGTCCTGGTCTCGCACAGCGCCTCCGTCGCCGAGTCGGTGGCCGAGCTGGCCAGGACGCTGGCCGGCGGCTCCACCACGGTGCCGGTGGCGGCGGCCGGCGGCACCGAGGACGGTTCGGTGGGCACCAGCTCCGAACTGATCACGCAGGCCGCCCGGCAGGTCGACGGCGGGGCGGGGGTGGCGGTTCTGGTGGACCTCGGCAGCGCGGTGCTCACGGTGAAGTCGCTGCTCGCCGAGGGCGACGAACTGCCCGAGGGGGCGCGGCTGGTGGACGCGCCGTTCCTGGAGGGTGCGGTGGCAGCGGTGGTCACCGCCTCGACGGGCGCGGACCTGGACGCGGTGGCGACCGCGGCCGGCGAGGCGTACGGCTACCGCAAGGAGTAGTGCGGAGGGTCGCACGGGACGGCACCGGCGCGCCATGCTCGTCGGTGCCCGTCCCGTCCCGCCCACCGAGGAGGCAGCGTGCCCCTGAGCGACATGAGGCTCGACGCACTTGAGGCCTACCGGCCGTCCCTGCCCGAGCCCGCGGACTTCGACGACTTCTGGGCGGCGACGCTCGCGGAGGCCCGGGCCCACGACCTGGCTCCGCGTTTCGCTCCCGTCGGGACACCACTGACCCAGGTCGTCCACGAGGACGTGGAGTTCACCGGTTTCGCCGGGACCCGCGTCCACGCCTGGCTGGCGCTGCCCGCCGGTGCGTCCGGACCCCTGCCGTGCGTGGTGGAGTTCCCCGGTTACGGCGGCGGACGCGGCCTCCCGGTGGACCAGCTCCTGTACGCCTGCGCCGGTTTCGCCCACCTCGGCGTCGACGTCCGGGGGCAGGGCGGCGGGTGGCGCTCCTCCTCGACCGGCGACGAGTGGTGCGAGGACGGCCCGCACCACCCCGGTTTCCTGACCCGGGGCATCCGTTCCCCGCGGACCGCCTACTACCGGCGGGTCTTCGCCGACGCGGTGCGGGCGGTGGAGGCGGCCCGGGCGCACCCGGCCGTGGACGCCTCCCGGGTGGCGGTGGCGGGGACCAGTCAGGGCGGTGGGCTGGCGCTGGCGGTGGCGGGGCTGGTGCCGGACCTGGTGGCGGTGGCGCCGTCCGTGCCCTTCCTGTGCCACATGCGACGCGGCGCCGAGATCGCCACCACCGGCCCGTACCTGGAGGTCGCGGGCTACCTGAAGGTGAACCGGGCGCTGACCGGAATCGCGTTCGAGACCCTGTCGTACTTCGACGCGGTCCACCACGCGGCGCGGGCCACCGCTCCCGCCCTGTTCGGGGTGGGTCTCATGGACACCACCTGTCCGCCCTCTACGGTCTACGCCGCGTACCACTCCTACGCCGCAGAGAAGCGCATCGAGGTCTATCCGTTCAACGGCCACGAGGGCGGGGAGAGCGACCACCTCGTCAAGCAGCTCGCCTTCCTGCACGCGGCGTTCGGTCCCGGCGCCTGAACACCGGGTGGTTTCGGCCCCCTTCCGCCGGGCCTCGCCGGCCCTGCGGACACCGGCCACGCCACGTCCGACGGTCCGGACGGGCGCGGCCGCACCGCAGGCCGGTGGCCGAACCGCGTCGGTCGGCGGGCGGCGGCGGGTGGGCGCCGTTGTGCGGGGCGGGGGGCGAACCTACGGTGAGCGGGCGTCCGACCACCCGGAGGGAGAGCTCGTGACCGCGCTCGAGGAGAACCCCCTGGCCCCTGCGGCCTACCCGTTCAACGAGTCCGGCGGGCTCGACCTCGCCGAGGCGTACACCGCGGCACTTCAGGCGCCGGGCCTGCTGCGCGTGCAGATGCCGCACGGGGAGCCGGCCTGGCTGGCGACCCGGTGGGCCGACGCCCGACTGGTCCTGGGCGACCAGCGGTTCAGCCGTGCCGAGGCCTCCCGCCGGGACGAGCCCCGCCACAACGAGGGCCGGATCGACAGCGGCATCCTGAGCATGGACCCGCCCGACCACACGCGGCTGCGCACGCTGGTCACCAAGGCGTTCACGGTCCGCCAGGTCGAGCGGATGCGGCCGGCGGTGCGGGAGCTGGTCAGGGAGCTGCTGGACGCGATGGAGGAGGCGGGCCCGCCGGCCGATCTGGTCGAGACGTTCGCGCTGCCGCTGCCCGTCGCCGTCATCTGCCGGCTGCTGGGGGTGCCGGAGGAGGACCGCCCGCGGTTCCGGGTGTGGAGTGACGCGGCCCTGTCGACCAGTTCGCTGACGCAGGAGGAGATGCAGGCGAACCGGGAGGAGCTGATCGCCTACCTGTCCGGCCTCATCGCCGAGCGGCGCGTCCGGCCGCGCGAGGACCTGATGACCGCTCTCATCGAGGCGAGGGACGTCGGGGACCGGCTCAGCGAGCAGGAACTGGTGGACCTGTGCATCGCGATCCTGGTCGCCGGCCACGAGACCACCGCCAGCCAGATCCCCAACTTCGTGTACGCACTGCTGGACCACCCGGACCAGTGGGCGCGGCTCCAGGCCGATCCCGCTCTCGTGAACGGCGCCGTCGAGGAGCTGATGCGCTTCGTGCCGCTGGGCGCGGGGGCGTCCTTCCCGCGGTACGCCACGGCCGACGTGGAGGTGGGCGGCACCCTGGTACGGGCGGGGGAACCGGTGCTGGTCGCTGTCGGCGCCGCCAACCGGGACGCCCTGCGCTTCGCGGAGCCGGGCCGGCTGGACGTCGGCCGGCAGGAGGTGCAGCACCTGGGCTTCGGACACGGCGTCCACCACTGCCTGGGCGCGCCGTTGGCGAGGATGGAGCTCCAGGAGGCGCTGGCCGGGCTGCTGGCCAGGTTCCCGGGGCTGCGTCTGGCGGGGGACGTGGTGTGGAAGCAGCAGATGCTGGTGCGCGGGCCGCGCGAGATGCCGGTGGGGTGGTGAGCACCGTGACGTGGACGGCGGAGGTGGACGGCCGCAGCTGTATGGGCTCGGGCATCTGCGCGGGCATCGCCCCCGACCTCTTCACCCTGGAGGGTGTGCGGGCCCGCCCCCGGCAGGGAGCCATCGAACCGGACGAGCGGGCCCTGGACGCGGCGGACTCCTGCCCGGCCATGGCGATCACCGTACGGGACGGCGAGCGGACGCTGGCTCCCCGCGACTGAGGCCGCCGCGCCGCTCGCCGAGGCCGCCGCACCCGCCCCGGCGGACGGTCTACTTGACGTCGATCCGTCCGGCCGGGGCGGGGTCGGCCGCCAGTTCCTCGCGTGCCCTGCGCCAGGCGTGGTCGCCGGGGTGGAGCGCGGTGCGGAGGTAGGCCGAGGTGATCCGTGCGACGGCGGCGACCCGTGCGGGGCTCTCGTCGGTGGTCTCGGCGGCGTCGTACCCGGAGATTCCGCCGAGTCCGTGCCCCGCGCCGAACAGGGTGAGCAGGGCCTTGGGGCCGGGGCTGAGGGTGTAGGGGTCGGCGTGCCAGCCCGGCCCCGCGTCCGTGAAGTGCCGGGAGTCGTCCTCGTCGCCGGCGACGACCAGCGCGGGTGTGGTCATCGTGGAGAAGTCGACGGTGCGCAGGACCGGAAGCGCGTCGGCCATGGGGCCGTTGAGGACGTCCCCCCTGCCGGGTGCGGCGAGCAGCACGCCCGCCCTGATCCTGGGCTCGGTGAGGTCCACCTCCTCCCCGCTGCCGGGGTCGGTGACCCCGGCACCGAGCAGCAGGCCGGCGGTGAAGCCGCCGAAGGAGTGTCCGGCGACCGCGACGCCGGAGTGGTCGATCCGCCCGGCGAGCTGCGGCACGGCGGCCTCGATCACGTCGAGCCGGTCCAGGAGGTGGCTCATGTCCTCGGCGCGGGAACGCCAGAGGGCACACGAGACCGACCCCCGGGGCACACGAGACCGGCCGTCGCGGCCACGAGAAGCCGGCCGCCCCGGCGCAGCGGAGCACCGCCGGCCCGGAACCCACCGCTCCGCGGCGTGCGGGCCCGGCCCCCCGGAAGGTCCGGCCTCAGCCCAGCCGGGCGGCCATGTCGGCGGCGCAACCGCGCAACGCCGGGAGGTGGCTGCGGAGTTCGTCCGCCGGTGTGAGCACGACCGTGCCGGCCACGGAGACGGCCAGCCGGGGACGGCTCGGGTCACCGGTGTCGGGCACGGTGACCGCCACCGAGCGCACCCCCGCCTCGTTCTCCTCGTCGACCTCCGCCCATCCCCGCTCGCCGGTGCTGCGCAACTCGACCCGGAGGGCGGCGGCCTCGGTGCGGGTGCGCGGGGTGACGGCGGCCAGCGGCTCCGCGAGCAGCGCCTCGCGTTCGGCCTCGGGCAGTTCGGCGGCCAGCGCCTTGCCCAGCGAGGTGGCGTGCCAGGGGTTGCGGGTGCCTTCGGCACTGCGCAGCTGGAGGTGCTGGGTGCCCTCGACGGTCAGGACGAGCAGGACCTCCGTCCCGGTCAGCACTCCGGCGAGTACCGGCAGGCCGGTGCGGGCGGCCAGACGGCGCATGGGGGCTGCGGCCTCGGCCCAGCCGGCGGCGGACCGCTGGAAGCCGCGGGCGAGTTCGAGGACGCGCACTCCCAGGGCGTAGCGGCGGGTGTCCTCGGCGTAGGAGACGAAGCCCTCCTGGGCGAGGCGGCCCAGGAGCCGGTGGGCGCTGCTGACCGGGAGGCCCGCGGCGCGGGCGACGGCGCTGACGCCGGCCCCGGCGGGCAGGTCGGCCAGGACCGTCAGCAGCCGCAGCCCGCGGCCCAGCATGTCGTCGCCCGGTGGTGCACTCATCGCCGCCGCCCTCTCCTCACGTCACCCGTTCTCACAGCCGGCCGGTCACCGGCCCTCAGTCGCTCCCGCCCTCGACCCCCGCCGGTTCGGTGCGCGGGGCCACCGTAGCCGGGGCTCCGGGGACGACCGCGGCCGAGGCGGGCACCCGGGGTTCGCGGACGGTGAGGGTGAGGGCCGCGGACACCAGGGTGCACACCGCCATGAAGCCGAAGGCGCCGGCGTTGCCGAGGGAGGTGCCCCGCACCCAGCCGACCAGGTAGGTGCCGGCGAACGACCCCAGGGCGCCGAGGGAGTTGACCAGTGCCACGGCCGCGCCGGAGACACCGGGCGGGGCGAGCTCGGAGACCAGCGCGAAGTACGGGCCGTAGGGGGCGTAGAGGCACAGCCCGGCGACGACCAGCAGGGCGAGGGCGAGGGGGAAGTTCGAGCCCGCCCCGTAACTGCCGAGGAGTGCCACCGCCCCGACGGCGAGCCAGGGCCAGACGGCGATCCGGCGCCGCCCGGACCGGTCGCTCAGCCGGGAGTTGAGGAGCATCGCGGCGGCGGCGAAGAGGTAGGGCACGGCCGTGAGCGCGCCGGTCGCCCCGATGCCCGCTCCGGAGCCGTCCTTGACGATGGCCGGCAGCCAGAAGATGAAGCCGTACATGCCGAAGGACCAGAAGAAGTACTGGGCGGCCATCAGCAGCACCGGCCGGGACCGCAGCACCCGGGCGTAGCCGCGGGCGCCGGACGCGGTGGCTGCGGGCGCACCCGCCTGCCGCTCGGCGGTCAGGGCCCGGTCCAGCCCGGCGCGTTCGCCGTCGGGGAGCCAGCCGGCGTCGGCGGGGCGGTCCTTGACCAGCCGCAGGCAGAACAGGCCCCAGACGATCGAGGGGACGCCCTCCGCGACGAACATGACGCGCCAGTCGGCGACCGAGATCAGCCAGCCGGAGACCACCGACAGCCACATGACGGTGACCGGGTTGCCGAGGATGAGCAGTGTGTTGGCCCGGCCGCGCTCGCCCTTGGTGAACCAGCGGCCCAGCAGCATGACCATCGACGGCAGGACGGCGCCTTCGACGACACCGAGGGCGAACCGCACGGCGACGAGCTGCCCGGGGCTGTGCAGCAGCCCCTGGAGGACGGCGAGCAGGCCCCACACCACGGTGCACCAGGCCACCAGACGCCGGGCGCTGCGCTGCTCGGCGTAGATGGTGCCCGGTATCTGGAAGAGGAAGTAGCCGAGGAAGAAGGACGCGGCGATGAGCGAGTCCCCGGCCGCCGACAGGTGCAGTTCCTCGGCCATGCCGCCGGCCGAGGCGATCGCGTAGTTGGACTTGTCCAGGTACGCCAGGGAGTACGTCACGAAGGCGATCGGCATCAGGTGGCGGGCCCGGGCGGAGGACCAGAATCCGGTCCCGGGACGGGTGGGTGACGTCGTCGTCATCCCCACACCCCCTCTTTTCCGTGGTGTGGAAAGTGTTTCACTTGGCGGGAAGGACGTTACGAGCAGGAAACCGGGCCGTCAATGGCCGGCCGGTATCGCCTCCGCTGACGCCCCGCGGCCGGCGCACGGGCTCCGGCCCCATCGAGACGGAAGGTGAGCATCCGATGACCGAGAGCACCCCCGCCCCCGAGGGCGTCGACGTCCTCCTCCCGTGGGCCGGGTTGGCCGACCGCCACGGGCCGTGGCCGGCGGGCGTCCGCGTCCACGTCTGGGACGGCACCACGCCGGAACCGCAGCTGCCCGAGGAGGTGCTGTGCAAGGTCGGGCTCTGGGTGATGCCGTACGCCGTGCCGGGCACCGAGCGGCTCCTGCCGCGTCTGACGGGGCTGCGGGCGGTGCAGTCGCTCAGCGCCGGGGTGGAGAAGCTGCTGCCGGTGGTGCCGCAGGGCGTGTCGCTGCACAACGGCCGGGGGCTGCACGACGCCAGCACCGCCGAGCACGCGCTGGGCCTGGTCCTGGCCGCGCAGCGTGACCTGCCCCGCTGGGTCGCCGACCAGGCGGCCGGGCGCTGGGAGCCGCACTTCACCCGTTCGCTCGCCGACTGCCGCGTGGCGGTGGTGGGTTACGGCTCCATCGGTCAGGCGCTGGAGCGGCGGCTGGTGGCGTGCGAGGCGGAGGTGGTGCGGGTGGCGCGCCGGGCCCGGCCGGAGCAGGACGTGCACGCGGTGACGGAACTGCCCGCGCTGCTGCCGACGGTGGACGTCGTCGTCCTCGTGCTCCCCGAGAGCCCGTCGACCGCCGGCCTGCTGGACGCCGGGCTGCTGGCGGCGCTGCCGGACGACGCCCTGGTGGTGAACGTGGGCCGGGGTCGCACGCTGGACACCGAGGCCCTGCTGGCGGAGGTCCGCGCCGGACGGCTGCGGGCCGCGCTGGACGTGACCGACCCCGAACCGCTGCCCGCGGACCACCCGTTGCGCACCGCGCCCGGCGTCCTGGTCACCCCGCACGTGGCGGGCGGGTCCGCCTCGTTCCGGCCGCGCGCGGAGCGGTTGGTGGTCGAGCAGGTGCGCCGGTTCGCACGTAAGGAGCCGCTGCTCAACGCGTTCGGGGCCTGAGGAGGCGCCGGGGGCGGCCACGCGTCGGGTGGACGCGGGTGAGGACGGTTGCGGGGGGCCGCTGCGGGCCGGGGGGTGTCCGTGGTGGTCCGCGCGGCCGTACCGACTGCTGTGCCGGGGCTCCGGCCGGAGCGGGGGCGAAGGCCGGCGGGCTCCTTCCCCGCCTGCCCCCGCGAGCGGCGCACCGGCGCCGTCCGGGTGGTCCGGTGCCGCGGCGCGGTCCCCTGACCCGGGACGGTCAGGTGCTCAGGTGCCGGCGGTGAAGAGTGCGGCGGGCAGGTTCTCCGAGGCCGCGCTGGAGATGCGGTAGCGCCCGTTGGGCAGGGTGTCGGTGCGGGTGAGGTGGACGGCGACGGGCCCGGGGAAGTCGTACCCGCGCTCGGCGGCATGCCGTACCAGCTCGTCGGTCAACTCCTGGCAGACCCCGGCCTCCTGGGAGTCGAGCCGGTCGTGCACCGGGCCGGCCAGCTCGACCAGGTAGGCGTTGGGCGCCAGCCGTCGCTCCTCGCTGACGACGAGGACGTGGTCGTCGCACTCACGGCGCAGGGCGTCCAGGACCTCCACGGGTTCGTGGCGGAACACCTTGTCCACCAGTGCGGTCTCGAAGTGCTCCACGGCCTCTTCCATTCGCGTCAGCAATCCCATGACAGGCGGGTGCCCGCCCGGCACACCGCCATGCGGACGGGAGGGCCGCCGGCCGCGAGGGGCCGGTCGGCGCCCGCTGGGGCACGTCCGCTTGGCGGCGCGGCGCGGCCACCACCCTCCGGAAAGGTCGCGTCCCCAGCCGGCCGGCCTCACGGCGGTGCGCCGGTGAGGGGCGCGGGCCTCGTCCCGCCCGGTGCTCTCCCCGCACCCCCACACGTCGACGCACAGCGTGCAACGGGGGGTTGACCCGTCCCGGACCCACTCCTACAGTCCTGCCCACCCGTTGGTACATCGTTACATCAACGGATCCCCCCGCCCCGGCTCGGGCTGTCCGCCCGGGTCGCCTCCCCGTGCCTTCCGGCCCTCGGACCCCCCGGTTGGAGACCCCGCTGTGCGCTCCCCCCTCACCCGGCGACGCCTCCTCACCTCCGGCGCGGGGCTCGCCGCCGCCGCGGCGCTGCCCACGCTGACCGGATGCGGACCGTGGGCCGGTGCGGAGGCGGACCCGGAGACGCTGGTGATCCACACCCAGCTCGGCACCACCGCCCCCGGCTCGGCCACCTACCTCGCCGTGCTCGACGACTTCCGCCGGGAGAACCCGGGCCTCACGGTCAAGAGCCTGCTGAGCGGTGACGACCTCGCGCAGGTCTACGAGACCTCACGACTGGCCCGCAAGGAGGCCGACGTCGTGATGGTCAACCTCTACGACAAGACGCTGGCCTGGACGGGCGTCGGCGCGACGGTCGACGTCCGCTCCCGCCTGGACGCCTGGGGGCTGCGGGAGCGGGTACTGCCCGACGCGCTGCGCACCTGGACCGACGGGCAGGGCAGGCTGCGCGCGTTCCCCTACTTCGCCGCCAACTGGCCCGTGGCCTGGAACACGGAACTGCTCCAGCGGGCCGGGGTGGACGCCGTTCCCACCACCGGCGAGGAACTCATCACCGCCGCCCGCCGGTTGCGCAGGGCCGGCACGGCCCCCGTCACGATCGGCGGGAACGACTGGACCGGGCAGAAGCTGCTCTCCCAGATCATCCAGACCTTCCTCTCCGCCGAGGAGACCGCGCACCTGTACCGCACCGGTGACTTCAGCGGCAGCCGGGCCGTCCGCGAGGGCATCGACTACTTCGTGGAGCTGCGCGACGCCGGCGTCTTCGCCGACAAGGCGCAGGGCCTGACCTCGGACTCGATGATGACGCAGTTCCACACCGAGCAGGCAGCCGTCGAGTCGGCCATGTCCTCCGCCCTGGCGCAGGTGCCCGGCCGGGTGGCGCGCCACACCACGGTGGGTGGCTGGCCGCTGGCGCCGCACGCGGCGCACCGCAGACCCACGATCATGCGCACCTACACGCTGACGGGGTTGTGGATCTCGCCGAACGGCGCCCGCAAGAAGGCGGCGGTGGAGCGGTTCGTGCGGTTCCTCTACCGGCCCGAGGTCGTCTCGCGGTTCGTGACCGAGTCCGGGCGCGACATGGCCCTGCACACCGGCACCGTCAGCACCCGCTTCCCCCTCGTCGCCGCCGCCCAGCGTCTCGGTGACTCGGTGAGCCAGGTGGAGGTGCCCGACGTCTGGGTCCCGCCGGTCGCCAACCAGCCGTTGATCACGGCCACCAGCACCGCCTTCACCAGGGGTACGAGCGCCGCCGAGGTGCGCTCCGCCCTGGAGGCCGCCTACCGCGGCGTCTGACCGCCCGAGCCCCTGACCGGAAGTGATTGCTTTGACGACGCTCTCCCCCACCCCGGGCGGCACGGCGCTGCGCGGCCCCGCCCGCACCCGCCCGGACGCACCCCGCGGCCGGCGCCAGCAGGGCGGCACCGTGCTCGCGGTCCCGGCCCTCGTCTGGTACCTGGTGTTCATGGTGGGGCCGCTGGTGGCCATCTTCGTGGTGGCCGCGCTGCACTGGCCGGGGATGCTCCAGCCCGTCTCCTTCGCCGGTCTCGACAACGTGGCCGACGTGGCGGGCGACCCCGTCTTCTGGGCGGCGGTCCGCAACACCGCCGTCCAACTCGCCGTCACCCTGCCGGTGATGATCGCCTGCGCGTACATGCTCGGTTACTACGTCTCCCAGCGACCGCGGGGACACCGCGTCATCCGCTACCTGCTGTTCGTGCCGGGGCTGATCTCCACCCCGGCCAAGGCGATGGTCTTCTACGCCGCCCTCTCCCCCGACGGGTTGGTCAACGGGGCGCTGCGGGCCGTGGGGCTGGACTCGGTGACCGACGCCTGGCTGGCCTCGCCCTCGACCGCGCTGCTGTCGCTGATCGTGCTGGACCTGTGGAGCGGGATCGGGTTCACCGCCGTGCTGTTCGCGGCCCGGCTGAGCAGTGTGCCCGAGGAGATAGGTGAGGCCGCGCAACTGGACGGGGCCGGCCACTGGCGGTCGATGTGGCGCGTCCACTTCCCGGTGGTGCGTGACTACGCGGGGGTGGTGACGATGCTGCAGTTCCTGTGGAACCTCTTCGGCTCGGCTCAGCAGGTGCTGCTGCTCACCCAGGGCGGGCCGGGGACGTCCTCGACCACGCTGTCCTTCCTCGTCTACCAGAAGGCGTTCGTCGCCGCCGATCTCGGCTACAGCCAGACCGTGGGCGTACTGCTGTTCCTGGTGGGCCTGGTGGGGCTGCTCACCATCCGGCGGGTCTTCCGCCCGGCCTGCTGAGACGGCCCCTCCCTCCCACCACCGTGCCCGCCCCGGCCCCGACCGAAGGGAACCTGACGTGAAACACGGCCGGTCCTGGCTGCCCGCCCACCTCCTCGCCTGGGGGTACGCGGCGCTGCTGGTCCTCCCGCTGTACTACCTGTTCACCTCGGCCTTCAAGTCCAACGACCAGATCTTCGGCGCCCCCTTCTCGCTGCCCCACTCGCTGTCCCCGCACAACTTCGCCACCGCGCTGCACTCGGCCGACCTGGCGACGGCGGTGGTCAACTCCGCGCTGGTGACGGTCGGTTCCCTGGCGGTGACCCTGCTGCTGGCGCTGCCCGCGGCGTTCGCACTGGCCCGCACCACCGGGCGGGCGGCCGCAGCGGTGGAGCGGGTCTTCTCGCTGGGCTTCCTCGTCCCCACCTTCGCCGCGCTCTTCCCGACCTTCCTGCTGGCCGCGGCCACCGGCCTGTTCCACACCCGCACCTTCATGGTGCTCTTCCTGCCCGCGACGGCCATGCCGTTGTCGGTGGTGATCCTGATCCAGTTCATGCGCACCATCCCGGCGGAGATGGAGGAGGCCGCGCGGCTGGACGGCGCCTCGACCTTCGCGGTGCTGCGCCACGTGTACACACCGATGTGCCTGCCCGGCATCGCCACCGTCCTGCTGCTGAACTTCCTGACCTTCTGGAACGAGTACCTGTACTCGATGGTGATCATCGGTCCGGACCCGGAACAGCGCACCGTGCAGGTGGCCCTGCCCACCCTCAGGTCCCTGACGGGCACCGACTACGGCGTCCTGACCGCCGGCACCCTCCTGACCCTGGTGCCCGTCGCCGCGGTGTACACGGTCCTGCAGAAGCGGATGCAGCAGGCCCTGGTCAGCGGGGCGGTGAAGATGTGACCGGGAACGGCACCCCGCACCCGCCCGAACCGCCCGGCGCGGCGCCGCAGCGCACCACGGCGCCCGGGGGCCGGCCGGCCCGCCCCACCATCCGGGCGGTCGCCGCCGCCGCCGGCGTCTCCACCTCGGCGGTCTCGCAGGCCCTCAACGGCACCGGGCGGATCTCCGCGGCCACCCGCCGCCGGGTGGTGGCCGCGGCCGGAGAACTGGGCTGGTCACCGAGCGCCGCCGCCACCGCGCTGCGCAGCGCCCGCACCCGCACCCTGGCGCTGGTGGTGCGCCGCCCCACCGACGTCCTCGGCGCCGACCCGCACTTCGGCGAACTCATCACCGGCCTGGAGAGCGAGTTGTCGCCACGCGGCTACGGCCTGCTGCTCCACCTGGTGGCAGACGTCGCCGAGGAGAGCACGCTGTACGAACGGCTGGTGGCCGAGGGGCGGGTGGACGGCGCCGTGCTCACCGACGCCCGGGTGGACGACCCGCGCCCGCCGCTGCTGCACTCCCTGGGGCTGCCGGCCGTCCTGCTCGGCGGCGATCCGGACGAGGCGGGCCCGGTGCCGCGCGTCGGCCTGGGCGGGCAGGGGGCGGGGGTCCGCGAGGCCGTCGCCCACCTGCTGTCGCTGGGGCACCGGCGCATCGGGTACGTGGCGGGCCCGGCGGAGCTGCTGCACACCCGCTCCCGCCAGGCCGCGTTCGAGGCGGCGCTGGGCGAGGCGGGACTGCGGCCGGCTGCGGTGGTCCACACCGACTTCTCGGAGGCCGCGGCCGTGACCGCAACCCACGAGACCCTGGCCGGAGCGGACCGGCCGACCGCGCTGGTCTTCGCCAACGACTCGATGGCGGTGTGCGGGGTGGGGGCGGCGCTGCGGGCGGGCCTGCGGGTCCCGGCCGACCTCTCGGTGGTCGGTTACGACGACCTGCCGCTGGGCCGGTGGCTCCACCCCCGCCTGACCACGGTGGACCAGCAGGTGCGCGAGGTCGGTGCCGCCGCGGCCCGCGCCCTGCTCGCCCGTCTGGGGGAGGCCGGCGTGGTGCCCGCCCCACCCACCGGCCGCCCCCGCCTGCTGGTCCGCGACTCCACCGGCCCCTGCTGACCGGCGCCACGCGCCCGACCCGCACCACAGACGACACTGCACGAAGGACCTCAAGCACCATGCGACGCCACAGCGCCCACCTCACCCACGACCCCGCCGTCCTGCCCTGGCTCGGCGCCAACTTCTGGTCCCGCACCGGCGGCCCGCTCATGTGGCGCTCCTACGACCCGCGCGTGGTCCGTGAGGAGCTGGCCGTCCTGCGCGAACACGGCCTGACGATGACGCGGTCGTTCTTCTACTGGCCCGACTTCCATCCGGAGCCGCACCGGATCGACGAGGAGATGTGCGACCGGTTCCGCGACTTCCTGGACGCGCACCGCGAGGCGGGCATGGCGACGGTGCCCACCTTCATCGTCGGCCACATGTCCGGCGAGAACTGGGACCCGGTCTGGCGGGGCGGGCGTGACCTGTACGAGGACGTGTGGATGGTGGGCCGGCAGGCCTGGTTCGTCACCCAGATGACCCGCCGGTTCCACGACCACCCGGCCGTCAGCGGCTGGCTGCTCACCAACGAGATGCCGGGCTACGGCCGGATCTACCAGGTCGACCCGCCCTCCGCGGACGTGGTGACCGCCTGGGCCCAGTTCCTGTGCAACGCCGTGCGGGTCGGCGGCGGAACCCAGCCGGTCTCGCTCGGCGACGGCGCGTGGGGCCTGGAGGTCACCGGCCGCGACAACGGCTTCTCCCTGCGGGAGACCGCGGAGTACGTCGACTTCGTCGGCCCGCACGTCTACCGCTCCGACACCGACCGCACCCGGCAGCACTACCGGGCGGCCTTCGAGTGCGAACTGGCCGCGGTGACGGGGGCACCCGTCGTCCTGGAGGAGTTCGGCGTGTCCACCGACACCGTCTCGGCCGCCAACGCCGCGACGTACTACCGCCAGACCCTCCACAACTCGCTGCTGGGCGGCGCCACCGGCTGGATGGCGTGGAACAACACCGACTACGACGACCTGTGGGACCAGTCCCCCTACGACCACCACCCCTTCGAGATGCACTTCGGCATCACCGACCGCACCGGGGCACCGAAGGCGCCGCTGCGGGAGATCGCCGACTTCGCCGAGGTGCTGCGCGCCGTCGACTTCCCCCGCTGCCGCCGCGCCGACGCCGACACCGCCCTGGTGGTGCCCGCCTTCCTGGAACGCGGCTACCCCTACAGCCGCCCTGCCGACCGGCCCCTGATCTTCAGCTCCCTCCACCAGGCCTACGTCGCGGCCCGGGCCGCGGACCTGCCCACCGCCCTGACCCGGGAGGCGGACGGCGTCGCCAAGGACGCGAAGCTCTACCTGCTGCCCGCCACCCGGCAGTTGACGACCCGGGCCCGCCGCCACCTGGTCCGCCGGGCCCGGGAGGGTGCCACCGTCTACCTGTCGTTCTGCTCCGGCACCCACCCCGCCACCCGCGGCCCGTGGTTCGACGGCCTGGACGAGTGGTTCGGCGTCGAGCACCAGCTCTCCTACGGGGTGGCCGAACCGATCACGGACGACGTGCTGGAGATGAGGTTCACGGCCGACTTCGGCGACATCGCCGCGGGCGAGACGCTGCGCTTCCCGGTCGCGGGCAACGAGGACAGCCGGGCGTTCCTGCCGGTGGTCCCGGCCGGCGCCGAGGTGGTCGCCGAGGACGCGCACGGCCGGCCGGCGCTGCTGCTGCACGGGACGGGCGCGGGCCGCACGGTGCTGGCCACCTACCCGCTGGAGCACATGGCGGCGGCCACCCCCCGCGCCAACCCGGAGGCCACGCACCGGCTCTACCGGGCACTGGCCGCGCTCGCCGGGGCCTCGCGCCCGGTCACGGTGGACTCGCCCCAGGTCAGCGCGGACCTGCTGGAACACGAGGACGGCCGGCGGTTCCTGTGGCTGGTGAGCCAGAGCGAGCAGGAGGTCAGGGTCACCCCGCAGGCAGCCGGCGAACCGGTCGACCTGGCCACGGGCGAGCCTGTGCCGTCCCCGGTCCTCGCGCCGTACGGGGTGCGGGTGCTGGAGCTGCGCTGAGGTGCGGCGGGGCCCGGAGGTGACGCCGGCCGGGCCCGCGCCCGGGCCGGCGGCCGGTGACGGGGCGGGTGGGTGAACCGCGGGCGTCAGGCAGCGGGACGGAGGACCGGTACGCCCTCAGCCCGGGAAACGGTCGGTCCGCCGCAGGTACTCGGTGACGAGGCGGAGGTCCTTGGCAGGGCCCGAGACCCGCCACACCGTCCGCCATCGGTGCGGGCCCAGGACCTCGAACTCGCCCCGGTAGTGGTCGGCGGCGCAGGGGTGGCCGGCCAGGTGGTGGCCGTGGCGCAGGTCGAGGTCGTGGAAGGGGCGGCCGTCGCCGAACCGCACGTCGACCGTGCCGGCCTGCTCACCCGGCAGGAACTGGAGCGTCCGCTCGGCCGGGCCGGTCCGGCCCAGCCAGGTGAACCGTCCCGACTCGTGCTGGGTCAGCCCCGGGCCGTCCTCGCGCGCCGTGAACCTGGTCTCGCCGGTGAACCGCCCCTCCTGCCGCGCCAGGTGGTCGCTCACGTCCCGCTCGACGTGCCAGACCCCGCCGGACCCGGCCAGGTAGGCCAGCGCGTCCGGAACCGGCCAGTGCCGCGGACTGGTCGCCATCGTGCCGCTCCTCCCGCGCCTCGTCGGTGACTGCGCTCCCCCGGGTGCGGGGCGCGGGAACCAGCGTAGGCAGTGCCCGGCCAGCCGCGTGACCCGCCCCGGGCAGCGGTGCCCGGCCGTAGCGGGGCACCGCACGCGGAGGGGCGCATCCCGTGGCGCGGCAAGCACCCGGGCGGCTCCCGGCCGGAGCCGGAGGCCGCAGGGGTGGTGCCCGGAAGGTGACGTGCGGGCCGCGCCGTGGCCCGGAGCCGGCGCGGCCCACGGCGACGGCCCCGGGTACGTGGGGGCACGTTCCCGGGGCCGGTACGGACCGGGTCGACCCGGCCGGGCGGGGAGGAGGTCACCACCCGGGCGGGGAGGGCCGGTCCACGGCCGGACGGGACCCGTCCGGCCCGTCGGCGTCAGCGGTCCTTCGCGCCGCGTGGGGCGGTGCGACCGCTGCGTCCGCTCCCCGGGGCCGCGGTGTCCCGCCCGCGCGCCGGGCACCCCGCGGCCGGGGCCGGAAGCGGACTGCGGCAGGCGTGGGAGGTCCGGTCCGCCGGCTGCCCGGCCCTGTGCTGCGTCGCGGTACCGGCCATGGTGGGCTCCGTGGGGAGGCTGGGGTCTCAGGGGTCCTTGCCATATGCCCGCCCGGGCCGCGTGGTCTGGCACCGCACCTCGCGGCGTTGCCGAAAAGCCCTAGTAGCTCCGCTACGAGGACCCTCCGGCGCCTTGCGATGCACGGCACCAGACCACGCAACCACGCGACCTCATCGGACGCTCATATGGCAAGGACCCCTTAACGCTGCCCCACCAGGTCGCGGACTGCATCCGCGGCGCGGCTGACCGGGAACCCGGCCCGTCCGGCCGCGGCCCCGGGGGGTGACCGGCCCGTCACCCGTTCTCCGCCTCCCGGATGGCCGCCCCGGCACCGGCCTTCTAGCGTCCGAAGGACCTGCGGGCCGAGCCCGCAGCGCCGACCGTGCACCGACGCCAGGGAGGCACCATGCGCAGGCCCGCAGCCGCCACCGCCGTGCTGTTCACCCTCGTCGCCTCGGGCTGCGCCGCCGGTGGGCGGGGCGCCGCTCCGGCCGAGTGGCGGGCGCCCCTGTCACCGCCGGCCGGAGCCTCCGCCACCGGGTCGGCCGGTCCCGTCGGGCGGCCCTCGGCCTACTGCGGGGAGGTGCCGGACGCCTCGGGCAGGAAGGGCGACATCCGGCTCTACGCGGACGGCGGGGACAAGGGCACCGTGCCGTGCCCGGAGGCGCTGGACGTCATGACGGAGTTCTTCGCCCGCGCCCCCGAGGAGGCCGGCGGCGACCGGGGGTCCCTGGCCGTGCGCGACTGGAACTGCGAGTACGGCAGCGGGCCGAGCGGCGACTGGATCAGCACCTGCCACAAGGCCGCCTGGCGGATGCACGCGGAGCTCCCGAAGTCCTCCGCCGCGCCTTCCGGCACCGGTGCGCAGTCCGGCGGCCCGGAGGAGTCACCGCAGCCGGACGCCTCCTCGCCGCCACCGGGCGGACCCTCGGCCGAGGACGTCGGAGGCAGCCCCTCGGCTGCCTCCGGCACCCCCTCCCCACCGGCGGGAGCCTGACCGGGCCGACACCTGCGGACCGGGGCTGACCTGCGGGACCACGCGGGGGGAGGCGCCAGGGGACCGCTAGGGTTCGGGCATGGCGACTCCCGACTTCATCCTCCAGCTCCGTGCCCTGGCCGGCCACCAGCTCCTGTGGCTGCCCGGCGTCACCGCCGTCGTCTTCAACGACGCCGGCGAGGTCCTGCTCATGCAGCGGGTGGACACCGGCCGCTGGTCCGTCGTGGGCGGCATCCCCGAGCCGGGTGAGCAGCCCGCGACCACGGCGGTGCGCGAGGTGTACGAGGAGACGGCGGTGCGGTGCGCCGTGGAGCGCGTGGTGCTGGTGGAGGCGCTGAAGCCGATCCGGTACCCCAACGGCGACCACTGTCAGTTCATGGACGTCACACTGCGCTGCCGGGCGGTCTCCGGCCAGGCGCGGGTCAACGACGACGAGGCGCTGGCGGTGGGCTGGTTCGCGCTGGACGCGCTGCCGGAGCTGGAGGACTTCGCCCTGGAGCGCATCCGGCGGGCGGCGGAGAAGGAGGCGCCGACCTGGTTCCGGGAGGCGGACGAGTCGGCCTGAGGACCGTCGGACCCCGGCCGGACGGGGGGAACCGGCCGGGGCCACGGGAGCTCGGGAGCGATGACTCCTGGCTCAAATTGAACGATAAACCATCACAGGCGCCTCGTCCCACACTCTGTGATCAACCCCACCACGGGAGGTGGGCCGGGCCTCAGGTCGCCTTCCGCCCGCGGGTGAGCCGACCGCGGATGCAGCGCACGGCCGCCTCTGCGTCGTCGACGGTGACGGTGAAGACCCGCCCGTCGCCGAGCCGCAGGGCCACCCCCTCACCGCGCCGCACCACCACGGCCGTCCCCTGGTCGGGACGCCAGCGGTAGCCCCAGCCGCCCCAGTGGCGCGGGGTCACACGGGGCACCACGTCCGCGCCCACCACCTGGGCCAGCGGAATGCGGCGACGCGGCAGCCCCATGTGCCCGCAGCGGACCTCCAGGTAGTCGTCCTCGACCCGCACCGCGACGTGCACGAACGCGATCGTGCCGAACAGGACGAGGACGCCGGCGGCGACGCAGCCGACCACGGCCATCACCAGCGCGGTACTGCCGGCCGTCCAGGCGTCGTCGACGGCGAGTTCGATACCGAGGGCCAGACAGGCGGCTCCCACTGCGGCGAGCAGCCACTGGACGCGGTTGGTGGCGCGCCCCTGCCAGACCTCCTGCGGCCCGGGGAGGGCGGGGAGGCCGGGGATGCGGGGAGGGCCGTTGTCGTCTCGTGGGGCGGTCGCCCCACCGTGGGGGTTGTCCCTCATGTCTCGCAGCGTACGCCCAACGCGCCGGGCCGGCACCGCGTCCCACCGGACCCGGGACGGGCGCCGTGCGCCACTCGGGTGAGCGCCCGGCCGCCGGGCGGCCCGCACCGGGGGGTGCGGCCCCTCAGACGGGGCGTGCGCCGCCCACGGGGGTGCGGTCGCCCGCCGCCAGCAGCCGGCCCTCCGCGTAGACCAGGGCCTCCCGCGGCAGCTGGGCGGGGCGCCCGCCGAGCAGGACGGTGAGGGAGCCGGTGGCGTCGGCGGCGGGCGCCGGCTCGGCGCCGATCCTGCGCAGCGCCTGCGCGGCGACCGCCTCCGCCGAACCGTGCAGCGCCAGGTCGCCCGCCGCGGCGGGGGTCCGGGGGCGGCGCAGCGCCGCGGCGATGCGGTCGGCGACCAGTTCGTAGTGGGTGCAGCCGAGCACCACGGCCCGCACGTCCGGCGGCGTGAGCGCGGCGGCGGCCCCGACGGCGGCGTCGATCCCCGCCTCGTCCGCCCACTGCACGGCGTCGGCGAGTCCGGGGCAGGGCACCTCGGTGACCTCGACGCCGGCGGCGAAGCGGGCGATCAGGTCGCGCTGGTAGGGGCTGCCGGTGGTGGCGGGGGTGGCCCAGACGGCGACCGGGCCGCCACCGGCCGCGGCCGGCTTCACCGCCGGCACGGTGCCGACCACCGGTACCTCCGGCTCCAGTTCGCGCCGCAGGGCGGGCAGGGCGTTGACGGAGGAGGTGTTGCAGGCGACGACCAGCGCGTCGGGCCGGTGCCGGGCCGCGGCCCTGGCCAGGTGGACGGAGCGCTCGACGACGTCCTCGGGGGTGCGGGGGCCCCAGGGCATGCTGTCGGGGTCGGACGAGAGGACGAGGTCGGCGTCCGGGCGCAGGCGCCGCACCGCGGCGGCGGCGGCGAGCAGTCCGATACCGGAGTCCAGGAGCGCGATCTTCACGCCGCAACCTTAGTCGATGGGCCGTGCGGCACCCCGGGAGCGCCGGGGTTGCCGTCGGCGGCGGGGGCGGCTGCGGCAGACTGCGCCCGTGGACGTGATGGCGTGGATCGGTGCCGGGTCGCTGGTGGCCTGGCTGTGGTTGTGGCTGGGGCAGGGCTTCTTCTGGCGCACGGACGTGACGCTGCCGGAGCGGGTGGACCCCGCGCGGTGGCCGACCGTCGCGGTGGTGGTGCCCGCCCGGGACGAGGCGGAGGTGCTGCCGCGCTCGCTGCCCTCGCTGCTGGCGCAGAAGTACCCGGGGCGGGCGGAGGTCTTCCTGGTGGACGACTCCAGCAGCGACGGCACCGGCGAGGTCGCCCGGGCCCTGGCGCGGGACCACGGCGGCCTGCCGCTGACGGTCCTCTCGCCGCCCGAGCCGGAACCCGGGTGGACGGGCAAGCTGTGGGCGGTGCGGCACGGCATGCGGACGGCGGCCGAGCGCGGCGGCGCCGAGTTCTGGCTGCTGACCGACGCCGACATCGCCCACGAGCCGGACAGCCTGCGGGAGCTGGTGGCGGCGGCGACCACCACCGGACTCGACCTGGTCTCGCAGATGGCACGGTTGCGGGTGGCCACCGGCTGGGAGCGGCTGATCGTCCCGGCGTTCGTCTACCTCTTCGGGCAGCTCTACCCCTTCCGGTGGGTCAACCGTGCGGGGAACCGCACGGCGGCTGCGGCCGGCGGCTGCGTGCTGCTGCGGCGGGAGGCGGCGGAGCGGGCCGGGCTTCCGGACAGCATCCGGCAGGCCGTGATCGACGACGTCTCGCTGGCCCGTGCCGTCAAGCGGACCGGGGGCAGGATCTGGCTCGGGCTCGCGCACGGCGTGGACAGCGTGCGCCCCTACCCGCGCCTGGCCGAGCTGTGGCGGATGGTCTCGCGCAGCGCCTACGCGCAGTTGCGCCACTCGCCGCTGCTGCTGGCCGGGACGGTGGTGGGCCTGGCCCTGGTCTACCTGGCCCCGCCGGTCGCGCTGGTGGCGGGAGCGGCCGGGCTCGGTGCGCCGGCGGCGGTGCTGGGCGGCGCCGCCTGGGCGGTGATGACGGGCACCTTCGTGCCGATGCTCCGCTACTACCGGCAGCCGGTGTGGGCGGCGCTGCTGCTGCCGTTCACCGCGACGCTGTACCTGCTGATGACGGTGGACTCCGCGGTACAGCACCACCGCGGCCGGGGAGCGGCGTGGAAGGGACGCACCTACGGCGCCCCGACGCGGTGAGGCGCGGCTGCCCGGCCGGGCCTGCCGGCAGCACGGCGCCGTCCGCGACCGCCTCCCCGGCCGGCAAGGGGCGCCACTCTCGGACGAGTTGCCGGGCGGCGACCCGTGACGGCAGGTCAATTATGCCCCGCTTGGACCGTTGTGATGGCGGGATAACGCCCTTCACACCGCCCTTCCCGGTCAAAGAGGCCCATGGCCGCCCAAGTGGACACTTCTCCCCTGAGCTGCGAAGACGCAGGTCAGCGCAGAGATATGAGGTCCTCGTTCTAGACCGGCGCCAACCGGTTGGCTTAACTTAAGAGGCATGACCTCCCCCCGCTCCAGCTATGGCGGCGGCTACTACGCCTCGCCCGCCTTCGCGGACACCCCGATCTATGACAGCCTCGTGGCCGAGCGCGGCACGCCGCAGATCGCGCCGATCAGGGTCCCCTCGGCCTACGATCCCGGTTCCTCCTATCTTCCCGCGCTGCCGTCGGCGTTGCCGGCCCTCCCGGCAGCCCCCTCCCACCCCTCCCCCGGGCCTTCGCAGGGCTACCAGGGTTACCAGGGCCAGCAGAACCACCAGGCCCAGCCCACCGTCGCGCCGCTCCAGCACACCCCGGCGCCGTACATCCCGCAGCAGACCCGCGGCGGTGCCCACACCCCGCCGCCCCAGCAGTACCAGCAGCGTCCGCAGCAGCCGGGCCCGGCGAGCTACGAGGCCATGCGCCCCGCCGCTCCCGTCCCGCCCCGCCAGCAGGCGCCGCGCCCGGCCCCCAGCCCCTACGACGACCCCTACGGCCGCCAGTACCCGCCGCGGGGCGGCTACTGACCCTTCCCGCATCCCGCCCGGCGTGCCGGTGGGTGCTGGCAGGATGTGGCCATGTCCGAGCCACGACTGCGCGCGATCCACCTGTACCCGGTCAAGTCCCTGGCGGGGCGCGAGGTCACCGAGGCCTGCGTCGAGCCGTGGGGCCTGCGGGGCGACCGGCGGTGGATGCTGGTCGACCCGGAGAGCCGGCAGGTCACCCAACGCACCCACCCGCGGCTGGCGTTGGTGCGCGCCCAGCAGGAGGAGGACGGCGCGCTGCGGGTGGCGGCACCCGGCATGCCACCCCTGCGTGTCGCTCGCCCCGCACCGGAGGCCGTCACCAAGGTGTCCGTCTTCGGCACCCCCTGCGAGGCGCTGACGGCCGACGAGGCCGCCGGCCGCTGGTTCGGCACGTACCTGGACGCCGAGGTCCGCCTGGTGCACATGGCCGATCCCGCCACCAGCCGCCCCGTCGACCCGCGCCACGCGCGCCCCGGGGAGACGGTCTCCTTCGCCGACGGCTTCCCCCTGCTCCTGGTCAGCGCGGCCTCCCTCACCGCGCTGAACTCCCTCGTGGCACAGGGCGAGGACGCCGCCGAGGGCCCGCTGCCCATGTCCCGGTTCCGGCCGAACCTGGTCGTCGACGGCCCGCCGCCGTGGGCCGAGGACGGCTGGCGCCGGGTCCGCGTCGGGGAGGTCACCTTCCGCGTGGTGAAGCCCTCCGGGCGGTGCGTGGTGACCACCGTCGACCAGCTCACCGCCGAGCGCGGCAGGGAACCGCTGCGTTCCCTCGCCCGCCACCGCCGCTTCGGGGACCGTCTGGTCTTCGGCCAGAACCTCATCCCGGACGGGTCCGGCACCGTGCGCGTCGGGGACCGGATGCAGGTCCTTCCCTGAGTGCGGGCCCGCAGTTCGGGGTGGAGCGCACGGCGGGCGGGGCGAGGAGGCATCATGGAGGTGTCTCGCGG
The DNA here is from genome assembly GCF_042733155.1 of Streptomyces sp. NPDC059740. Taxonomy (NCBI): domain Bacteria; kingdom Bacillati; phylum Actinomycetota; class Actinomycetes; order Kitasatosporales; family Streptomycetaceae; genus Streptomyces; species Streptomyces sp. NPDC059740. The sequence goes on from NZ_JBHWGP010000021.1 coordinate 65,484, forward strand.
AGGTTGTGAAGAGTCGGGTCCACGTCACGGTCGTCGCCGTGCGCGGAGGCGAGGCGGGGCACACGGACGCCGTGCGTACCGGGCCCGCGCCCGGCGGACGTGTGAAGGGGGCGGCTCGTGCGGTCGGTGCTCGGGATCTGGCGGTGGCGGCGCAATCCGTTGCGTCGCACCAGTGACCTGGTCGAGGGGTGGCTGGCGGTGGGGGCCACGCTGCTGGCCGTCCTGTCGGGCCCCTGCGTCGGCTGGCTGGTGGGGGACGCCGTGCACCACGCCCTGCACGAGCAGGTCCGCCTGGAGCGGCTCCACCGCCACCTGCTGCCGGCCACCGCCGTCCGCCACGCGCCCGGTCGTCACGACCCCGACCCCGAGACGGCCGCCGACGGCGACCACCGGCCTCGCGTGGTGGCGCGCTGGCAGGCCCCGGACGGCACCTGGCGCAGCGGTGTGGTGGAGGCGCCGGCGACGGTCGGGCCCAGGGACCGGTTCCACGTCTGGACCGACGACCGGGGCCGGGCGGTGCCCCGCCCGATGGACGACTCGACCGCGGCAACGCACGCCGTGCTCGCGGGAGTCGGGGCCGGCGCGCTGACGGCCGGCGGCGTCGAGGCCGCCCGCCGGCTGGTGATGTGGCGGGTGCTGCGCCGGCGTTCGCGGGCCTGGGACCGCGAGTGGGAGCAGGCCGGCCAGGACTGGGGCAGGGCCGGCGCGGGGAGTTGAGGCGCCGGCGCGTCCCGCCCGCTCCCCCGCCTCACGCCACCGTGCGTGCCGCCGCGTCGCCGTCCGGTCTTGGCTGCGGGGCCGGTCACGGCCGGCGCCCGGATGGCGATCGGCGTCCATGGCGAGGTCCCGGGCGCGCTACGGTGGTGCAGCCAGCCGTCACGGCTGGGGCTCGGCAGCGCCGTGATCGACGCACGCCGCACACGGACGCCGTCGCTGCGGCCCGCGTGGGGGCGCTGCGGATGCGCGCGCCGGGTCATCGGCAGCCGCACGAAGGTGGGGGCACGACAGCGCCATGGCACACGGCACGGTCCAGGTGACGCACTCCGGAACGTCGCGGTGGCGGCGCCGCACCGGTGAGTACGCCTCGCTCGCCGCGGCACTGGAGGTCGCCGGCGACGGTGACGTGCTGACGGTGGCGGCGGGCACTTACCGCGAGAACCTGGTCCTGAGCCGGGCGGTGACGCTGCGCGGCCCGGAGGGTTCGCGCGGTGCGGTGCGCATCGCCCCGGCGGACGGGGTGGCCGTGACCATCCGCGGTTCGGCGACGGTCACCGACCTCCAGGTGGAGGCACAGGACTCCACCTCCCCCGCACTGCTGGTCGAGGACGGTGCGCCGGAGCTGGCGGACCTGCGGCTGGTGACGCGTTCGGCCGCCGGCGTCGAGGTGCGCGGCGGGGCCCGGCCGACGGTGCGCCGCTGCACGGTCGACAACCCCGGTGGCGTGGGCATCAGCGTGCTGGACGGGGCGGGCGGCCTCTTCGAGGAGTGCGAGGTCGTGGCGGCCGGTCAGGCCGGGGTCTCGGTCAGCGGCGGCGCGCACCCCCGCCTGGAGCGCTGCCGGGTGCACCACGCGGCGGGCGCCGGCCTGTGGCTGACCGGGGAGGGCAGCGCCGTGGAGGCGGTGGGCTGCGAGGTCTACGAGATACGCGGCGCCGGGGTGCAGGCCACCTCCCGTGCGACGGGGCACCTCACCGAGTGCACGGTGCACCGCACCTCCGCGGACGGCGTCACGCTGGACAGCGACGCCGTGCTGACGATGGCTGACTGCGTCATCCACGACATACCCGAGAACGCGGTGGACCTCAGGTCCCGCGCAGTGCTGACGCTGACCCGCTCCTCGGTGCGCGGCTTCGGCCGCAACGGCCTCTCGGTGTGGGACCCGGGCACCCGGGTGGACGCCAACAGCTGCGAGATCCACGACAGTACGGGCGACTATCCCGCGGTGTGGATCAGTGACGGGGCCAGCGCGGTGCTGGAGTCCACCCGCGTGCACGACGTGCCGGACGCCCTCTTCGTACTGGACCGCGGTTCGCGGGCCGACGTCGTCGAGTGCGACCTGGAACGGGTGCGCTCCACCGCGGTGTCGGTGAGCGACGGCGCCGTGGTGCAGCTCGACGACTGCCGCATCCGGGAGGCGGGGACCGGCGCCTGGTTCCGCGACCACGGCAGCGGCGGCACCCTCGCCGGCTGCACGATCGACGACACGCAGACCGGCGTCATCGTCACCAAGGGCGCGGACCCCACCATCGAGCGCTCCACGGTGACCAGGCCCGCGGAGGCCGGCTTCTACGTCTCAGCCGAGGGCCGCGGCACCTTCGACGGCTGCCGGGTCACGGGCAGCGGCGGGTACGGCTTCCACGTCATCGACGGCTGCCGGACAGTACTGCGCCGCTGCCGTACCGAGCGGTGCTCCCGCGGGGGCTACGAGTTCGCGGAGGAGGGCCCGGTCGCCGAGGACTGCACGAGCGACGAGAGCCGGGCCGCGGCGGCGACCGAACCGCCGGCCCCGTCACCCGCCGTGCAGAGAGCGACCCAGTCGCCGGGACTGCTGGGCGGCGGGCCGGCGGCCAGCCCGGCTCCGGCCCCCGCGGCAGCCGGACCGGCCCTCGACCGGCGGCCCTCGCAGGAGGTGCTCGGTGAACTCGACGCCCTGGTGGGCCTGGAGAGCGTCAAGCGGGAGGTCCGCAGCCTCATCGACATGATCGAGGTGGGCCGGCGCCGCCGGGAGGCCGGCCTGAAGGCCGCCTCGGTCCGCCGCCACCTGGTCTTCACCGGCTCCCCCGGCACCGGCAAGACGACGGTGGCGCGGCTGTACGGCGAGATACTGGCCTCCCTCGGGGTGCTGGAGAGCGGCCACCTGGTGGAGGTCTCCCGCGTGGACCTGGTGGGCGAGCACATCGGTTCCACCGCCATCCGCACCCAGGAGGCCTTCGAGAGGGCCCGTGGCGGCGTCCTCTTCATCGACGAGGCCTACGCGCTCTCCCCGGAGGACTCCGGCCGGGACTTCGGCCGGGAGGCGATCGACACGCTGGTGAAGCTGATGGAGGACCACCGGGAGGCGGTCGTGGTGATCGTGGCCGGGTACACCGCCGAGATGGAGCGGTTCCTCGCGGTCAACCCCGGTGTGGCCTCCCGCTTCTCGCGCACCATCACCTTCGGCGACTACGCCCCCGAGCAGTTGCTGTCCATCGTCCGCCAGCAGGGCGAGGAGCACCAGTACAGCCTCGCCGAGGGGGCGGAGGAGGCGTTGCTGAAGTACTTCACCCTGCTGCCCAAGGGGCCCTCCTTCGGCAACGGGCGCACGGCGCGGCAGACGTTCGAGGCGATGGTGGAGCGGCACGCCGGCCGGGTGGCGACGCTCAGCGAGCCGAGCACCGCCGACCTGACCCTGCTCTACGCCGAGGACCTGCCCGAACTCCCCTGAGCGGGCGTCTCGTCGGTGCCGTCAGGGGGTGGCGGCGGGGGCGCACCGGGCCGGTCGGTGGCGGGCGCCGGGCCGCCGCCCAGGCGCGCGACGAGTCCGGCCCGCACGGCGGTGAACTCGGGGTCGGCCTGGTAGTCGCTGTGGCCGAGGATCGGCGCGGGCAGCGGGTGCTGCAGGGTGCGGCCGTAGACCAGCGGGTCCCGCAGCGGCCCGCGGTCCACGGCCCGGCCGTCCTCGCCGGAGAGCCGTACCGGTCCGCCGATGGGGTCGGTGAGCCGCCACAGGTTGCGCCAGGCGTCGGTCTCCCGGTGCAGCCCCTCCAGTGAGGGCGGGCCGAAGAAGGCGGGGAACCAGCGGCCGTAGAGGCGTTCCAGCGGTGAGCCGTAGGTGAGCAGGGCGACGCGGCTGCGGGTGACCGGGTCGAGTTGCCAGACCGCGGCGGCGGCCAGCACGCTGCCCTGCGAGTGCCCGGAGATGACCAGCCGCCCGTCGTAGGTCTCGGTCCAGGTGGCCATGCGCCAGGTGAGGTCGGGTACGGCGCGCTCGGCGTAGCAGGGCGGCGCGAACGGGTGGGCGGCGCGCGGCCAGAACGTCCCCACGTCCCACAGCACGCCCACGGTCCGGCGGGCAGCGGCGTCCTGGTAGGCGCGCCGGCCCAGGGTGAGCAGCAGGACGACGCCGGCGCCCATCAGCCAGGACCCCGTCGACTCCGCGGTCTCCGCGGCGGCGTGCACGAAGGCCGGTGCGTGGGCGGTGGCCGGGCCGGGGGCGAGCCCCGTCAGCCACGCCCCCACCACCGCGCCGGCCCCGGTCAGCAGGGTGGCCACGGCCACCGCGCTCAGCAGGACGGGGGCGCCGTCGGTGAGGCCGGCGCGGGCGATGGTGGTGGCGATCTGCCGGGTCCGCTGCGCGTCGGGCGTCTCCGAGGGGTCGTAGAGCCCGGCGATGTCGGGCTCCACCGCCCGTCGGACCACTACCACGCGGACCGCGGCGACCGCCACGCCGGCCAGCAGGACCAGGCCGAGGAGCGGCAGCGTCGACGCCTGCCAGGACAGCAGCACCGGCGGTCCCGCCAGCCGGCTGCCGGGGTGGCCGGGGCTGGCGTCGCCGTCGAGCCAGTCGGCGCAGCGCTGCGCCACTCCCCCGCTCATCAACCCGCCGACGGCGCAGGCCAGCAGGGCCACGGCCGGTCCTGCCTGGCCGCGCAGGGCGGCACGGGGTTTCGCGTCGCGGGGGGCGGCGCGGCGCAGCACCCACGCGGTGACGGCGAGGGCCAGCACGAGGCCGCCCTGGAGCACCGCGAGGACGAGGAAGACGCCGGCGGTGGGGAGGCGTCCGCCGCCGCTCCAGCCGGGCCGTGCCCAGCCGGCGTGGACCAGTGTCGCGGCCACCACCGCGAGCGCGGCGTGGGGCAGGGCCCGGACCCAGGCCGAGTCGGCGGCGTCGTCGGGCTGGGCCTCGCTGCGGGCGGTGCGCCAGACGACGAGGAGGACGGCGGCGCCGAGGACCGCGACGGCGGCGGCGAGCACCACCGCGCAGACGGTCAGGGCCGTGTGGTGCGGGCCGCCGGCGGGGGCGTCGCCGAGCGTGGTGGCGGCGAGCAGGGCGGTGGCGGGGGTGAGGAGCGCCGCCGCGACGTGGGCGGCCCGCAGCCGGCTCACCACGCGCCTGCCGTACCAGAACCCGCCCTGCTGGAGCGGGGAGCGTTCGCTCGGCGGGGTCTCCTGCGAGGCGCCGGGCCGGCGGGGCGGCGGGGAGGCCGACTCGTAGGCGCTCCAGGTGCGGTGCGAGAGCCACCACAGGATGCCGACGAGGAGGAGCGGGACGGCGGTGGCCAGCGCGAGCCGGCGGCCGGGGGCGCTCCACCAGCCGCCGCGCGCCGGGCTGAGGAAGCCGAGCCAGGAGGCGTCCGCGGTGCAGGCGGTGGCGGCGGCGCACTGCCAGGCGACCAGGTCGAGGGCGACCTCGCAGGCGGCGGCGACGAGCAGGACGGTGAGGCTGAGGGCCACCAGGCGCACCAGCAGGTCGTAGAGGCGCTGGGCGGGGTGGCGGGGGGAGGCGGCGGGACGCATCCAGTGCGCCAGGTTGGCGATCATGAAGGGCAGCAGCACCAGCCACAGGGCGCGCGAGGCGTTGCCGGAGGTGAGGTTGCACCAGCAGTACGCCTCGCGGATCGGCTGCCACTTGTTTCCGGCGGCCTCGCCGCCGGGGTGCGGCCCGGGTGCGGGTCCCGTCCCGGCGCGTGCGTCGGCCTCGGCGTGGCGGTCGACTCTCCGGCGGTAGCAGGCGGCGGTGTCGTCACCGGTGACGCGGACGGTGCGCGGGTCGTCGAGCATCTTCTCCGGGGTGGTGCCGCCGACCCCGTGGACGAGGAGTTCGAGCGCCAGCCCCGAACCGCTGCGGCCCTGCGCGGCCTCGGGAGCCGGCCGGGGGCGGGGCGGGGCGGTGGCTGCGGGGCCCGCCCCGGGCGGGCCGGCGGTGCGGGGGCGGGTGGGCGCGTGCTGGTCGGCGCTTGTCCGCACCTCGGGCGGCGTCTGCGCCTGCGCACACCCCCCGGCCGGTGGGTGGGTTCCGGCCGTGGTGGTCCGGTCGTCCACCGGGGTGGCTGCTCCGCCCTGCCCGTCATCAAACCGGTCCACGTCTTCCCCCGGTGTCCGTCGCCTGGAATTCTGGAGGTGCCACCGTGCCGCCCGGCCTGCCCGCCGTGCCCGCGGCGTGGGGCCGTACCTGCTTACTGCCCGCCCGGGGGGCGGCTCTCACCTCCGGCTCCTGCCCCGGACCGCGTGCCGGCGGCTCGTGGGAGGATGTCAGGCGCACGGTCGGTCACCTTGAACCGGCGGCACCCGAGGCGGACCGCGGGTGGTCGGCCGGGCAGAAGGGACGGACGGGGTGAGTGACAACCAGAACCTCCTGGCGGAGCAGCGCAGGGCGTTGATCCTCGACGAGGTGAGGCGGCGCGGTGGCGTACGGGTCAACGAACTCACCCGCCGGCTCAGCGTCTCGGACATGACCGTCCGCCGCGACCTGGACGCCCTTGCCCGGCAGGGCATGGTGGAGAAGGTCCACGGCGGGGCGGTGCCGGTGAGCGAGCCGAGCTCCCACGAGCCGGGCTTCGAGGCCAAGTCGGCGCTGGAGACGTCCGCCAAGGAGGAGATCGCGGTGGCCGCGGCGGGCCTGGTGGCGCCGGGCGGCACGGTGGCGCTGGCCGGCGGTACGACGGTGTTCGCGCTGGCGCAGCAGCTGCTGGACGTCCCGGACCTGACGGTGGTCACCAACTCGGTGCGGGTGGCTGAGGTGTTCTACACGGCGCAACGGGCCGCCGCGGCGGTGGCCCGGCCGCGGGTGGGCGCCGCCACAGTGGTGCTGACCGGCGGGGTGCGCACCCCCTCGGACACGCTGGTGGGCCCGGTGGCCGACGCCGCCATCCGCTCGCTCCACGTCGACGTGCTCTTCCTCGGGGTGCACGGCATATCCGTGGAGGCGGGCCTGTCCACCCCCAACCTCGCGGAGGCCGAGACCAACCGCCACTTCGTGCGCTCGGCGCGGAAGGTCGCGGTGCTGGCCGACCACACCAAGTGGGGTATCCGCGCGTTCAGTTCCTTCGCCGCGTTGGCGGACGTCGACGTGCTGGTCACCGACGGCGGCCTGACCGCCGAGCTGCGGGCGGAGGTGTCGCAGGCGGTGCCGGAGCTGGTGGTGGCGGGCGACGAGGAGGGGGCGGACGGTACGGCGTCACCCGGTAGGGCGAACCCTGCCGATACGGCCGCGGGCTGAGTCGGCCGGCACTATCGTGGCGCTCGGCAACGGCCCCCGCCGCTGCCAGGCTCGGCACGGCCGGTCGGGTCACCGGTCCTGACGTGGGGGGCAGCTGGTGAGAGCGCGCCGACTGGAGCCGGTGAGTGCGGAGTTCGTCGACACCGCTCCGTTGCGTCTGGTCTTCGGGGGGCGGGTCGCCGCGTCACCCCGCGCGGTCTACTCGGCGCTCGTGGAGGAGGCGGAGAGCTACGGTGACTGGTTCCTCGGGGTGCGCCGCGTACTGACGGTGCCCGCCGCCGGCGTCTCGGGCCCGGCCACCCGTCACGTCTGGCTGGCGGGTGGCGTGCGGTGCGCCGAGACGGTCCTGGCGGCCGACCCGGGCCAGCGCTACCTCTACCGGGTGGACGAGATGACCGCCCCGGGGGTGCGGGCCCTGCTGGAGGAGTGGCGTCTGGCCCCGGCCGGCGCCGGCACCCGGGTGCGCTGGACGGTCGCCGTGGACGCCGGGCCGGCGACCCGTCTGGCCCTCCACCTGGCCCGCCCGGCGGCGAGCAGCCTCTTCCGCCGCTCCCTGCGCACCCTCCAGACACGGCTGCGCGGGGACTGGGGGCCGTGAGGGCCCAACGCCGGCCGCTGTCACCGCATTCGGCCGGGCGGAGCGGTCGGCGGCGGGGCGGGCCGGACGTCTACTCCCGCCACTCCCCCGTGGCCAGGAAGGTGCGCAGCACCTCGCCGTAGGGCTCGATGTCGAGTCCCTGGGAGGCGAGCCAGGCGTCGCTGTAGTACTTGTCCAGGTAGCGTTCACCGGGGTCGCACAGGAGGGTCACCACCGAGCCGGTGCGGCCCTCGCGCACCATCTCCGCGACGATGCGCAGGGAACTCCACAGCCCGGTGCCCGTCGACCCGCCGGCCTTGCGGCCGAGCGCCGCCTCCAGGGTGCGCAGCGCGGCGAGGCCGGCCGCGTCCGGGACCTTCATCATGCGGTCGATGGCCGCGGGCAGGAAGCTCGGTTCCATCCGGGGCCGGCCGATGCCCTCGATGCGTGAGGCGGTGGTGCAGTCGGTGCGGGCGTCGCCGGTCAGCCAGCCGTCGAAGAAGCAGCTGTTCTCCGGGTCGGGTACGCAGATGCGGGTGTCGTAGCCCATGTAGTGGACGTAGCGGGCAATGGTGGCGGAGGTGCCGCCGGTCCCGGCGGTGGCCACGATCCAGGCCGGTTCGGGGTGCCGTTCGCGCCGCAGTTGCTGGTAGATCGACTCGGCGATGTTGTTGTTGCCGCGCCAGTCGGTGGCGCGCTCGGCGTAGGTGAACTGGTCCATGTAGTGGCCGCCGGTCTCCTCGGCCAGCCGCGCGGCGACGGTGTAGACGGTGCGGGGGTCCTCCACCAGGTGGCAGGTACCGCCGTGGAACTCGATGAGGCGGGTCTTCTCGCTGCTGGTGGTCGCCGGCATGACGGCGATGAACGGCACACCCACCAGCCCGGCGAAGTACGCCTCGGAGACGGCGGTGGAGCCGCTGGACGCCTCGATGACCGGCCGGCCGGGACGGATCCAGCCGTTGCACAGGCCGTAGAGGAACAGCGACCGCGCCAGCCGGTGCTTCAGGCTCCCGGTGGGGTGCGTGGACTCGTCCTTCAGGTAGAGGTCGACGCCCCAGTGGACGGGCAGCGGGAAGAGCAGGAGGTGGGTGTCGGCCGTGCGGTTGGCGTCTGCCTGGACCTTGCGCACGGCGTCCCGGAGCCAGTTGCGGTACTCGGGGTCGCTGCGGTCCACGTCCCGGGTGCCGGGGACGACGGGCCCGCGGCCGGCGGCGGCCGGCGCGGCGCTCACCGGCGCCGGGTCCGGCCGGGGGGCGGAAGGACGTGCAGGGGTCTCGCTCACCGACGACGCTCCTGGGATCGAGGGAACAGGCCCGCGGCCGTGACGGCCGGGCACGCGTCGAGAGTACCTCGAAAACCGCCTCTCACCTGCATAAACATCACTTTGGGACGCTGTCGGCACCCCTTTGGGGAGGCGCCCGTGCGGTCGCGGGGGAAGCCGCGACCGGACGGCGCCCGGCCCCACCGCGCCAGCCGCCGGCGACCGCGGCGGGCCGGTGCCCGCGTCCCACCTGCGGACCGGGGGCGCGGGAGCGGGAACCGGGCGCGCGGGACGGGGCGCGGGGTGTGGCGGAGCGCACTGGCGCGAGGGGCGGAGTTGCGGGCACACTTCTGACGGGGGTGGGGAGAACACCCACCCGTGCAACTCGGAGGTGGGCCATGGCCGGTTCGGAGTTCAGCGCGAGTGGCGTGCGCATCGAGCGCTCGTTGCGGTCACTGACACGGGCCGGAAAGGTCGTCATACGGGACGGCGTGCTCGCCCTCCTCAACAGCCGCGGCACGGTCATCGACAGTGCTCCGGTGGGGGCCGTGGAGACGCGCCGGCCGTGGTTCGACTTCGGGCGGGAGCGCGCGCAGGCCGTGGTCAACGGCCACCGCTACTCGCTGACCTGGGCCGGCCCCGAGGCCCCGGAGAGGTTCGTCGACGCGGTCGAGGCGGCGCGCACCACAGCCCGCTGAGGAGCCTCCCGCAGGCGGCGCAGGGCAGGCGACGGGCACCGTCACGCCGAGCCCCCGCCGCGCCACGCCCCTGCCCGCTGCCGGAGTGAGGGACGCAAGCCGGGTGGCCGTCGTCCCGGGCTCCTCGTACGCCCGGACGCCGCGGGCCACGTCCGGGTGAGGCACGGTTGCGGGCGAGGACGGCCGGGCCGACCCTGGATGCGTATCACAGAGGGTCCAGCTGCGGTGACGCCGTGACGCACGGACGCCGCCGGGACCGCTCCACGCCCCTGGCCCGACCCGGGGGCGCCCGGCCTCACCAGGGAGTCGCGGTCGTGATCAATCAGCCCAGCAGACACTGCACGGTGACACTCCAGGCCTCACCCTCGCGCTTCGGTCAGGTGCGAAGAATCGTTTCTGCTCAGCTCCGGTACTGGCGGCTCGACCCCCTCGTGGACCCGGCCGCGCTGGGGGTGACGGAACTGCTGGCCAACGTGCACCACCACGCCCGTCCGAGCAAGCAGGCCACGGTCGAACTCAGCGTCCTGCTGGACCAGTTGACGGTGTCGGTACACGACCTCGATCCGCGCGAGCCGCTGCTGCGCGGTGCGGGCCCCGAGGACACCGGCGGCCGGGGCCTGGCACTCGTCGCCGCGCTCAGCGAGAGCTGGGGCGTGCGCCCGCGCGGGGAGGGCAAGACCGTCTGGTTCGCCCTCCCCGCCCTGACACCCGCACACCGGGGTGCGGGGGTGGCCGCGGGCGCCGGCGACACCCGCACCCCGCTCGACCGACTGGTCGAGGAGGTGGCGGGGGCGGGCGTCCCGACGGGCGGGGCCGGGGTGGGTTGACACCCCTGGTTCCCTCCTCAGCCCTTGGCGCCGAACCGCTCCTCCAGCACCGACAGGCGCCGCCAGTACTCGTCCTCGTCGATCTCGCCGGCGGCGAACCTCCTGCCCAGCACCGTCACCGGCGAGTGGTCCGCGGCGGCGGGGCCACCGGCGCAGCCACGGCGGAAGGGGCCGACGCCGCGGCGACGGCCGGCCGTCCGCAGCAGGAACACCACGCCGCCGACCACGACCACCCAGAACAGCGGGAACAGGAACACCCACGGCCCGGGGCCGCCGGTCCACGCTTGTGCGAGCACGTCCATCATCACCATCTCCCAGGCCGCTTCCGGCCCTTGTCCGATCCGACACCACCACCCTGCGCCGCGCACCCCCCGCCCGTCGTCGTACGCAGGAGGGCACCGGGCGTACCCCCCGGGGAGCAGCCGGACGGGCCGGAACGGCCGAGGAAGTACGCCGGGCACCGGCGCCCTCGAACACACCCCGGAAGCGGGAGACACACCCCGGAACATGCTTGTACCTACTAGTATGTACAGTGACGGTCCGAGCGGACGGCCGGACCCGCGCGCCCGTCGCGCCCCCGCCCCACCCACCTCCGCCCGAGGAGAGACCGTGTACGCCATGCAGTACAGCGTCGCCCTGCCCGCCGACTACGACATGGACGTGATCCGCGCACGCGTACGGACCAGGGGGCACCTGCTCGACGGACTGCTGGGCCTGTTGTGGAAGGCCTACGGCATCCGGGAACGCGACCGGGACTCCTCACCGGTGAACGCGTACGCGCCCTTCTACCTCTGGAGCGACCCGGGGGCGATGGGGGACTTCCTCGCCGGGCCGGGCTTCGGCCAAGTGGTGCGGGACTTCGGACGTCCGCAGGTGCGCCACTGGACCGGTCTGGGCTTCCTGCCGGGGCCCGGCGCCGACGGAGAGCCGGTCGCCGCCCGGCGCCGTGTCATGCGCCTGGCCGCCGACCGCGACCCGGGGGCGGCGATCGGCGAGGCGCGCGCCGGGGCGGAGCGGCTGGCCGGGGCCGCGGGGGTGTTCGGCACGGCCCTCGGGCTGGACCCGTACACCTGGGAGCTGGTGCACTACACCCTCTGGACAGTGGGCGCTCAGGAGGCCACGGCGGACCCGGCCCCCGCCGGTGCGCCCGACCAGTGGTACCGGGTGCTGCACTTCTCGCGCCCCGGCCTGGCGCAGCGGCCCACGGCGGAGCGGTGAGCCCTGCGCCGCCCGGGCACGGTGGTGCATGCGGTGGCGCGCCCGCTCGCTTTGGGGGCCGTGCGGGAGGGGCCCGCCCCGGGCCGCTCCTCCACGGCTTGGCCCGGGGCGGGTCCCGGTCAGGTCCGCTCGGCCACCAGCGGATCGTCGAGCACCGGCTGCCAGGCCAACTCGGCGGCGCCGACGAGGCTGTTGTGGGCGAGCGAGCACGGCAGCACGGGGACGGCGCCGGACCGGCCCCACAGGCTCCGGTCGGCGACCACTGCCCGCAGGCGCGTGGCGTCCACCTCGACGAGTGCGCGGTGCAGCCCGCCCAGGACGACCCGGTCGGGGTTGAGGATGTTGACCAGCCCGGCGATGCCCAGGCCGAGGCGGTCGATGAGCAGCTCCGCCGCCGCGCGCACCGCCGGGTCCTGGTACTCGTGGCGCAGCAGGTCCTCGGCCTGCCGCAGCAGGGAGCCCTCCGGGCCGGGCGTGCGCCCGGCAGCGGTCAGCAGTGCCAGTGGGTCGGCCTCCACGTCCAGGCAGCCGCGGCTGCCGCAGTGGCAGGGCGTGCCCTCGGGGTTGACCGTCAGGTGGCCGACCTCCAGGGCGAGCCCCGCGCTTCCGCTGTGCAGCCGGCCGTCGAGGACCAGTGCCCCGCCGACGCCACGGTGGCCGGAGGCGACGCAGAGCAGGTCCCGGGCGTCGCGGCCCGCGCCGTGCCGGTGCTCGGCCAGCGCCTGGAGGTTGACGTCGTTTCCGGTGAACCCGACCTCCGGTGTGACTCCGGGGACGCCTGCCGCCCTGAGCGCCCCCTGGAACAACGCGCGGACCGGCGCACCGACCGGCCAGTCCAGGTGGAGCGGGTTGAGCGCCTCCCCGTCCGGTTCGGCGATCGCGGAGGGCACCGCGAGGCCGGCCCCCAGGCAGCGCCGGCCCGTCTCGGCCAGCAACCGGGCACCGACCGCGACGACCTCGGCCATGGCCGCCGCCGGCTCCGGCACGGGCTCGCAGCCGACGGCGGTGGAGACGACGGCGCCGCCGAGGCCGACCAGGGCGACCCGGTAACCGTCGGAGTGGATCTGCGCTGCGAGGACGACGGGGCCCTCGGGATCGATGTGCAGCCGGTGGGAGGGCCTGCCCTGGGAACCTGCGGAGGCGGTGGGGTGGGCGTCGACCGTGATCAGTCCGAGGGCCTCCAGTTCGGAGGCCACGGCGCCCGCGGTGGCCCGGGTGACGCCGAGCGCGCTGGTCAGCACCGCGCGCGTGGGCGCCCGGCCGGTGTGTACGAGTTCCAGGGCCGGACCGAGGGCGCCTCGGCCCCGCTCCAACCTGGTTGTCCGAGTCTGGGTCACGCCCCTATTCTGGCTTTGTGTCGGCCCTGAACAAAAGCAGCACGACCGTGTCGGCGTCAGCCCAGGGCGACGGCCGTCCCGCACCGCTGCGAATACGCCGGGCGCGGGCCGCCCTGACGGCCTTCTTCGCCCTCGACGGCTTCGTCTTCGCGGGCTGGCTCACCCGCATACCGGCCGTCAAGGCGCAGACCGGCGCCTCGGCCGGGAGCCTGGGGCTCGCACTGCTGGGCGTCTCCGCGGGAGCGGTCGCGTGCATGCTGGTGACCGGCCGGCTGTGCCGCCGCTGGGGCACCTCCCGGGTCACCGTCCTGACGGGTGCGGCGCTCTCGCTGAGCGTGGCCCTGCCTCCGCTCACCCACTCCGCCCTCGCCCTGGGCGGGGTGCTGCTGGCCTTCGGCGCCGCCTACGGGGCGCTCAACGTGGCGATGAACAGCGGGGCCGTCGACGTCATCGCGGCACTGCGGCGGCCCGTGATGCCCTCCTTCCACGCCGCGTTCAGCCTGGGCGGCATGGCCGGGTCCGCTCTCGGCGGCCTGCTGGCGGGTTTCCTGTCCCCCACCCGTCACCTGCTGCTGCTCACGGTGGCCGGGCTGCTGGTCACGGCGGTCGCCGGGTACGGGCTGCGCGGCGGCGTCCCGGCCGGGCCCGGGCAGCCGACCGCGTCCGCCCCGCGGCGCACCGCCGACCGCGGTGTCCACCGGGGTGTCCGCCGCCCGGTGCTGCTCTTCGGGCTGATCGCCCTGTGCACCGCCTACGGCGAGGGCGCCATGGCCGACTGGGGCGCCCTGCACCTCTCGCAGGACCTGCACGCCTCCGCGGGGCTCGCCGCCGCCGGCTACTCGGCGTTCGCGCTGGCGATGGCAGCGGGCCGGGTGACGGGGACCTGGACGGTGCGGCGCCTGGGACGCACCCGGACGCTGCTGTGGGGCGGGCTGGTGGCGGCAGCCGGGCTGCTGCTCGGCGCGCTCGCACCGAACGTCCCCCTGGCCTATCTCGGCTTCCTGGTGGCGGGCGCGGGCCTGGCGAACATCTTCCCGCTGGCCGTGGCGGGCGCGGGGGCGCTGGGCGGCCCGAGCGGGGTGGCGACGGCGTCGACGGTGGGCTACGGCGGGATGCTGGCCGGCCCGCCCGCGATCGGTTTCCTCGCGGAGGCGCTCTCGCTGCCCGCGGCGCTGACCTCGCTCGCCCTGCTCGCCGCCGCGGCGGGCGCGGTGGCCCCCCTGGTCCGGGATGCCGAGGGCGCCGCCGCCCCGTCCTGCTGACTCTCCTCGCCTTCCCGGACCCCCTCTCGGAGCGCACCACCGCAACCGGCGCCCGGGTCGGCCGGCCTCCCGTACCCGACTCCTCGTCAGGCACGGGCCCGCCGTGTCCAAACCATTGACACCCCTCCGTCACGTCACTACGTTCTGGCCAGCATTTCGAACGCTTGACGAAATATCGAACGACGCATTCCGCGGACGCGTCCGTTCACCGGAGGGAAGGACATCTCCCGTGCGCATCACCGGCCTCAGCACCCACGTCGTCGGCACCCCCTGGCGCAACCTCACCTACGTACAGGTGCACACCGACGAGGGCCTCACCGGCGTGGGTGAGACGCGGATGCTCGGCCACACCGACGCCCTGCTCGGCTATCTCCGGGAAGCCGCCGTCAACCACATCGAGGGCTCCGACCCGTTCGCCGTCGAGGACCTCGTGCGGCGCATGAAGTACGGCGACTACGGCCGGGCCGGCGAGATCGTCATGTCGGGCATCGCCTGTGTGGAGATGGCCTGTTGGGACATCAAGGGCAAGGCCCTGGGCGTCCCGGTCTGGCAGTTGCTCGGCGGCCGGGTCACCGACCGCGTCAAGGCCTACGCCAACGGCTGGTACACCACCGAACGCACCCCGGAGGCGTACCACAAGGCGGCGAGCGCGGTCGTGGAGCGGGGCTACCGGGCCTTGAAGATCGACCCGTTCGGGACCGGGCACTTCGAACTCGACCACCAGCAGACCGTCTACGCCGTCTCCCTGATCGAGGCGGTCCGGGACGCCATCGGGCCCGAGTGCGAGCTGATGCTGGAGATGCACGGCCGTTTCAGCCCGTCCACCGCGGTCCGGCTGGCCCACGAGATGGCACCGTTCCACCCGGCGTGGCTGGAGGAGCCGGTCCCGCCGGAGAACCTGGCGGCGCTGCGGAAGGTCTCCCAGAAGGTGGACCTCCCGATCGCCACCGGCGAGCGCATCCACGACCGCATCGAGTTCCGCGAGCTGTTCGAGTCACAGGTGGCCGACGTCATCCAGCCGGACGTCGGCCACCTCGGCGGCATCCTGGAGACCCGCAAGCTCGCCGCGACCGCGGAGACCCACTACACCCTGGTGGCCCCGCACAACGTCGGCGGCTCCGTGCTGACCGCCGCCTCTCTCCAAGTGGCCGGCTGCACGCCCAACTTCAAGATCCTGGAGCACTTCAACGACTTCGCCGACGCCGAGATCAAGCGCGTCGTCAAGGGCGCGCCCCAGGTCGTCGACGGCTACTTCGCCCTGCCCGAGGCCCCGGGGCTGGGCGTGGAGCTGGACACCGAGGCCGCCGCCGAGTTCCCCCAGCAGCAGGCCCGGTTCGACCTGTGGGCCGAGGGCTGGGAGAAGCGCGCGCCCAAGGGCTCGCAGTGAGCGCCCACGCGCCCGCCCGCGACACCGCCGGGCGCCCCACGCAGCGGGCGGTGGTCGTCGACGGGCCCGGCCGTCACCGGGTGGCCCGCGTACCGGTGCCGGAGCCCGGCCCCGGCCAGGTCCGGGTGGACGTGGCCGCCGCGGGCGTGTGCGGCAGCGACCGCGAGGTCCACGACGGCACCCGCCCCGCCGGCTACGTGCGCTACCCCCTGACCCCCGGCCACGAGTGGGCGGGCACCGTCGCGGCGGTGGGCGGCGGCGTCGACCCCGGGCTGGTCGGCCGGCCGGTGGTGGCCGAGGGGTTCGTCAACTGCCAGGTCTGCGCGCGCTGCCGGTCCGGGGAGACCTCGCTGTGCGAGGCGGAGTACGACGAGACCGGCTTCACCCGCCCGGGGGCCTTCGCCCAGTCGCTGGTGGTGCCGGCACGGCTGGTGCACACCCTGCCGGAGGGTGCGGACCTGCGGGCCGCAGCCCTCCTGGAGCCCGCCGCCGTGGCCGCCGCCGCGGCGCTGGCCGCCCGGCCCGTCCCCGGCGAGCGGATCGCGGTGGTGGGGGCGGGCGCGCTGGGCCTGCTGACCGTCCAGCTCCTGGCCGCCGCCTCCCCCGCCGAGCTGGTCGCCGTCGACCCGCGGACGGCGCGCGCCGACGCGGCGCAGGACATGGGTGCGACCTCGGCGTGCGGCCCCCGCCAGGCGGCACCCGGCCGCTTCGACCTCGTCGTGGAGACCGCCGGCGCACCGGACAGCGCCGCCACCGCCGTGCGGCTGGCCCGCCGCGGCGGACGGGTGGTGCTGGTCGGGCTGCCCGTCGAGGGGGCCCGCGGGCTCGACCCGATCGCCCTCACCCTCGGCCAGATCTCCGTGCACGGGGTCTTCGGCGCCTCCTCCGGCGCCTGGACCCACGCCGTGCGGGCCTTCGCCCAGGGCCTGTTGCGGCCCGGTCCGCTGGTCACCCACAGCTTCCCCCTGGAGCGGTACGCGGAGGCGGTGGCGCTCGTCGGCAGCGGCGATCCCGGCGTCGGCAAGGTCCTCCTCCTGCCCGGCGAGGAGTGAGGCCGGCCGGCACCCCCAGCCCCTGCGCACCGCCCGTACGACCACAAGGAGCCACCTTGTCCAGCACCACCACCCCCGTCCCGCACTCCCCCCGCCGTCCCGCCGCCCACGTCCTGGACCGGCTCGGCCACGCCCTGCCCGCGCCGGCGCCCGGCGACGCCTCGCCCCACTCCTTCCCCGACGGTTCCACCTGGCGCACCGAGGTCCCCTCCGTCGAGGGGCCCGAGGCGCTGGCCACCGTCCTGGCCGAGGCGGCACGGCTGGACGTCCCCGTCCACCGCATCAGCCAGGGCAGCGGCGTGTGGATGCTCACCGACGCCGAGATCACCGAGATGGTCGGCCTGTGCGCGCAGCGGCAGGTGGAGCTCTGCCTGTTCACCGGGCCGCGCGGCACCTGGGACATCGGGGCCGCGACCCGTTCGGACTCCGGTGGCGGCGGGCTGCGGGCCCGTGGCGCCGAGTCGGTCGCCGGCTGCGTCGAGGACGCCCTGCGCGCCGTCGAACTCGGCGTGCGCTGCCTGCTGGTGGCCGACGAGGGCGTGCTGTGGCTGCTGCACCGGCTGCGCGCGCAGGGCGTCCTGCCGGCCGACGTGACGTTCAAGGTGTCGGCCCTGGTGGGCCCGGTCAACCCGGCCTCCTTCGAGGTCTGGGAGCGGCTGGGCGCGGACTCCCTCAACATCCCCTCCGACCTCACCCTGGACCACCTCACCCAGATCCGCCGCGCCTCCCGGGCGCCGCTGGACTTCTACGTCGAGGCACCCGACGACCTCGGCGGGTACGTGCGCATGTACGACGTCGCCGAGCTGATCCGCCGCGGCGCCCCGCTGTACCTGAAGTTCGGACTGAGCAGGTCCCCCGGCATCTACCCCTACGGCGCCCAGTTGCGGGAGGTGGCGCTCAGCAGCGCCCGCGAGCGGGTACGCCGGGGCCGGCTCGTGCTGGACCTGCTGGAGCGGCTGGGGGCCCGCGACGGCATGTCGCCGCTGGGCGCCCGGCTCCCCGGCGAGCTGCGCCGCTTCCCCCTTCCCGAGACCGCCGACGCCCGCCCCGGCGCGCCGGCCGCATCCGCTGACGACGACGTCGAGGAGCTGACGAGTGATGCCCGTGTCCCCCAACCGGTCCGCCAGGACTGACCGGTACCCGGCGGCGGCCCCGCGCCGGGCCGTCCGCCGGGCCCGGCCCGCGACCTGGATCGCCCTGGCGGCCGCCGTCTGCCTGGGCTTGAGTGCCTGCGGGCAGGAGGCCCGCGGCGGCAGCCGCTACCACCCCGGTGGTACGAGCGGCGGCACCGTCGGTATCGCGATGCCCACCAAGTCCTCGGAGCGGTGGATCGCCGACGGCCGCAACATGGCGAAGCTCTTCGAGTCCAAGGGCTACAAGGCGGACCTGCAGTACGGCGACGACCAGGTGGAGAACCAGGTCTCGCAGATCGAGAACATGATCACCGAGGGCGACCGGCTGCTGGTGATCGCCGCGATCGACGGCTCCGCGCTCACCGACGTCCTGCGCCAGGCCCACAACGCCGGGATACCGGTGATCTCCTACGACCGGCTCCTCGTCGGCAGCCCCTACGTCGACTACTACGCCTCCTTCGACAACGAACGCGTCGGGCGCCTCCAGGGCCAGTACATCGTGGACAAGCTGGGCCTGAAGAAGGACAAGGACGCCAAGCACACCATCGAGCTGTTCGCCGGCTCCTCCGACGACAACAACACCCGGTACTTCTGGAACGGTGCCATGGCCGTCCTCAAGCCGTACTTCGACAGCGGCCAGCTCACCGTCCGCAGCCACCAGACCCGCATGAACCAGGCGTACACGCTGCGCTGGGACGGCGGCACGGCGCAGAAGCGGATGGACGACCTGCTCTCCAAGGCGTACGGCAGCGAGCACCTCGACGCCGTCCTCTCGCCCTACGACGGCATGTCCATCGGCATCATCTCGGCTCTCAAGAGCGCCGGTTACGGCAGCAAGGCGAACCCCTTCCCGGTCGTGACGGGGCAGGACGCGGAGGTGGCGTCGATCAAGTCCATCCGGGCCGGGCAGCAGACGCAGACCGTCTACAAGGACACCAGGAAGCTGGCGAAGGAGGCGGTGCGCATGGGCGACGACGTGCTGCACCACCGCAAGCCGGAGGTCAACGACACCAAGAGCTACGACAACGGCTCCCGGGTGGTGCCCGCCTACCTGCTCGACCCGGTGAGCGTGGACCGCTCCAACACCCAGCTGCTGGTGGACGAGGGCTACCTGAAGGCGAGTGACCTCTCGTGAGCGTCACCGAGCCGCGTCCCGCCGCGGACCTGCCGGAGGGGGAGGGACCGCCGCCGGTCCTGCGGATGCGGGGGATCACCAAGACCTTCCCCGGCGTCACCGCACTGCGCGAGGTCGAACTCACCGTGCGGCCCGGGGAGATCCACGCGCTGTGCGGGGAGAACGGCGCGGGGAAGTCCACGCTGATGAAGGTGCTCAGCGGCGTCCACCCGCACGGCAGCTACGAGGGCGAGATCCTCTTCGACGGCGAGCCGTGCGCCTTCCGCGACCTGCGGGCCAGCGAGCGCCGCGGCATCGTCATCATCCACCAGGAGCTGGCGCTCATCCCGCACCTCTCCCTCGCGGAGAACATCTTCCTCGGCAACGAGCGGGCCCGCCGCGGGGTGGTGAACTGGCACGACACGCAGACCGAGGCGGCGGCGCTGCTGGCGCGCGTGGGCCTGCGCGAGAAGCCGCAGACCCGGGTGTCCGACATCGGCGTGGGCAAGCAGCAGCTGGTGGAGATCGCCAAGGCGCTGTCGAAGAAGGTGAAGCTGCTCATCCTCGACGAGCCGACGGCCGCGCTCAACGACGCCGACAGCTCCCACCTGCTCGACCTGGTCCTGGAGTTGCGGGAGAGCGGGGTGGCCTGCATCGTCATCTCCCACAAGCTGGGCGAGATCCGCCGGATCGCCGACACCGTCACCGTGCTGCGGGACGGGGCGACGGTGGAGACGCTGACGGTGCGCGAGCACCCCGGTGCGCCCCCGCAGCTGCCGGAGGAGCGCATCATCCGCGCCATGGTCGGCCGCGACCTGGCGCACCGCTTCCCGCCCCGCACCCGCTACGAGGGTCCGGACGCCGCAAGCCCCGCGCTGGAGGTCTCCGGCTGGACGGTGCGCCACCCCGTGGACCCGGACCGGCTGGTGGTCGACGACGTGTCCCTGACGGTGCGCCGGGGCGAGATCGTGGGGCTGGCCGGGCTGATGGGGGCCGGCCGCACCGAACTGGCGATGAGCGTCTTCGGCCGGTCCTACGGCAGGTACGTGGCCGGCACCGTCCGGACGCACGGGCGGGAGGTGTCCACCCGCACCGTGCCGGAGGCCATCGAGGCGGGCCTGGCCTACGTCACCGAGGACCGCAAGGAGTACGGGCTCAACCTCATCGACTCCGTCCACCGCAACATCTCGCTGGCCAGCCTGCGGTCGCTGGCCCGGCGGGGGGTGGTCGACGGCCGTGAGGAACGGCGGCTGGCCGACGGCCACGTGAAGGCGATGAACATCCGGGTGCCGCACGTCCTCACCGAGGTGGGGCGGCTCAGCGGCGGCAACCAGCAGAAGGTCGTCCTCGGCAAGTGGCTCTCGACCGACCCCGAGGTGCTGGTGCTGGACGAGCCGACCCGCGGCATCGACGTCGGGGCGAAGTACGAGATCTACACGGTGATCGACGCACTGGCCGCGCAGGGCAGGGCGGTGCTGCTCATCTCCTCCGAGCTCCCCGAGATCCTCGGGCTGTGCGACCGCGTCTACACCATGGCGGCGGGGCGGCTGACGGCCGAGGTGGCCCGGGCCGACGCCGACCAGGAGGTCCTGATGCGCCACATGACGGTGGAGGGCCGGCCCGGTGGCGAGCCGGAGACCCTGGCCCACGACCGGCTGAGCACACGCCCCCACCCCACCGCAGGCGGCGCGGAGGCCGCCGCCGACTCCACGGACGAGAGCTGAGGCAGGTCATGACCACAGTGACATCGAAGACCTCCGGCGGCGGTGCGCCGGCCGGGGAGGGCCGCCCGGCGCCCTCGGCCGGGGAGGCGCTGCTGCACGCGGTGCGGGCCAACATGCGGCAGTACGGCATGATCATCGCCCTGGCGCTGATCGTGGTGCTGTTCGAGATCCTGACGGGCGGGACGCTGCTGCTGCCCAACAACGTCTCCAACATCCTCCAGCAGAACAGCTACATCCTGGTGCTGGCGATGGGCATGATGATCGTCATCGTGGCCGGCCACATCGACCTGTCGGTGGGGTCGCTCGCGGCCTTCGTCGGCGCGGTGGCCGCCGTCCTGATGATCAGTCATGACGTGCCCTGGGGCCTGGCGCTGGTGGTGAGCCTGCTGATCGGCGCGGTCGCCGGTGCCTGGCAGGGCTTCTGGATCGCCTACGTCGGCATACCGTCCTTCATCGTGACCCTGGCCGGGATGCTGCTGTTCCGCGGGGCGACGCAGATCGTCCTGGGCGGCAAGTCGCTCTCCCCGTTCCCCACCGGCTTCCAGGACCTCGCCCAGGGCTTCCTGCCGGAGGCGGGCCCCTACACGCAGTACCACAACCCGACGCTGGTGATCGGTGCGGCCGTCCTGGTCCTGGTGCTGTTCCAGCAGTGGCGGGAGCGGCGGCGGCAGCTCGCCTACGGGCTTCAGGTGCTGCCCGCCTCCCTGTGGCTGCTGAAGGCCGCGGCCGTCACCGCCGCGATCGTCGCCTTCACCCTGACCCTGGCCAGCTACCACGGCGTGCCGGTGGTGCTGCTGGTGATGTGCGTCCTGCTGCTGGGCCTCGGCTTCGTGATGCGGCACAGCGTGGTGGGGCGCCACGTGTACGCGCTGGGCGGCAACAAGGCGGCGGCCGTGCTCTCCGGCGTCAAGGACAAGCGGGTCACCTTCGGCGTGTTCGTCACCATGGGGGTGCTGGCGGCGCTGGCCGGCTGCGTCTACGCGGCGCGGCTGAACGCCGGGACGACGCAGGCGGGCGTCAACTTCGAACTGGAGGCGATCGCCGCGGCGTTCATCGGTGGTGCGTCGATGAGCGGCGGCGTGGGCACGGTGCTGGGCGCGGTGATCGGCGCCCTGGTGCTGGGCGTGCTGAACAACGGCATGTCGCTGGTGGGCCTGGGCACCGACTTCCAGCAGGTGATCAAGGGGCTGGTGCTGCTGGCCGCCGTCGGCTTCGACGTGTGGAACAAGCGCCGGGTCGGCCACTGAGGCACCCGCGCCCTGCCGCGCGGTCCGGCAGTCGCCCGTGTGCGCCGGCCCGGCCCGGACTTGAGGGTCCCGGGCCGGGCCGGCCGTGTGGAGCGGTCAGCCGGACGCGGTGACGAACGTGCCGGGCTGGTAGGAGCCGCCCTGCTGGTGCACGACCACCGCGAGCCGGTGGGCCGCGTTGACCAGGGCGACCAGGCAGACCAGCGCGGCGATCCGGTCCTCGTCGTAGTGCTTGCGCAGCCCGGCCCAGGTCTCCTCGGACACGCCTCGGTGGGCGTCGGCGAGCCGGGTGCCCTCCTCGACGACGGCCGCATCACCGGCTCTACGCCGTGCGCAACCCCGAGAAGCTCTCCCGCACGGAGCAGGAGACGGCCCTGTGCCGCTGCCCCCCGGAGGCCGCCACTGGGGCCGGGATCCGGCAGCCCCGGCGGCGGCCCGTCCCTCCCCCGGGACGGCCCCGCCTCCTCAGCCGGCGAAGGCCGTCTGGGCCAGGCCCCGCCCGGCGTCCGGCAGCACCAGCAGCGCGCCGTCCAGGGCCCGCGGGGTGTCGGCGCCCCGCGCCGAGGTGACGTAGAGGTCGGTGAGGCGGGGCCCGCCGAACGCGCAGGCGGTGGGGCGGGCGACGGGGAGCGGCAGCACCCGGTCGAGGGTGCCGTCGGGGGCGTAGCGGCGCAGCGCCGCCCCGTCCCACAACGCCACCCACACGGCGCCCTCCGCGTCGACGGTCATCCCGTCGGGGTGGCCGGCGCCCTCCTCGACCTCGGCGAACGGCCGCCGGTCGGTGACCTGGCCGTCCGCGGTGACGGTGAGGACGTCGACGCGGCCGGTGGGGGTGTCGATGTAGTACATCAGCGACCCGTCGGGGCTCCAGCCGATGCCGTTGCTGACGGTGACCTCCGGCAGGACGCCGTGCACGGTGCCGTCGGGGGTGACGCGGACGAGGTCGCCACCGCCGGGCGCCTCGTCGTAGCGCATGCTGCCGGCCCACAGGGAGCCGTCGGGCGCGACCGCCGCGTCGTTGCCGCGCCGGCCGGGGACGGGCTTGCGGTGCAGCCAGCGGAAGGCGCCGCCGGCGTCGAGGAGCCCCACGCCGTCCCGCAGGTTGAGGACCAGACCGCCGCCGGCACGTGGCTTGGCTGCGCCGACGTGCTGACCGACGTCGGTGACGGTGCGTCGGCCGTCGGCCGGGGAGAGGGTGTGGACCCGGGAGGCGAGGATGTCCACCCAGACCAGGCGCTGGGCGGCGCCGTCCCAGGTCGGGCCCTCGCCCAGGCCCGCCCTGCCGGGGGCTGCCACCTGCCAGTCCTCGGTCCCGGCAGCCGTCCTGGCGTCGCGGATGCGGTTCACATGCTCCTCCGGTGTCCGAGCAGTTCGGAGAGACGGGCGGCGCCGCCGGTCGCCAGCTCGGCCAGCTCCCCGCCCCGCCTCTCGTCCCAGCGGGTGGTGGGCACGGCGATGCTGAGGGCCGCCACCACCTTGCCGGCGGCGTCCCGTACCGGTGCCGCCACACAGGAGACGTCCGGGTTGGACTCCTGCTCCTCCAGGGCGACCTGGCGTTCGCGGATGCGGGCGAGGTGGGCGCGCAGCTGCGCCGGTTCGGTGATGCTGTGCGGGGTCATGCCGGGGAGTTCCGCGCCGTCGGGGAAGAGCGCCTCGCGCTCCGCCTCGGGCAGGGAGGCGAGGAGCATCTTGCCCACCGCGGTGCAGTGGGCGGGCAGCCGCCGGCCGGCGGCGGAGACCATGCGGACGGCGTGGGTGCTGTCCACCTTGGCGATGTAGATGACGTCGGTGCCCTCCAGCACCGCGAGGTGGACGGTCTCGTCGCAGGTGGCGGCGGTCAGTTCGGCGATGCGGCGGCCCTCGGCCACCAGGTCGAGCTGTTCGGCGTAGCGGCTGCCCAGTTGGTGGGTGCGCACGCCGAGCCGGTAGTGGCCGGGCTGTTCGGGGACGGGGGCGAGGTAGTTGCGTGCGGCGAGGGTGGTGACCAGTTCGTGGACGCTGGTCCGGGGCAGTCCGAGCCGCCGGGTGATGTCGGGCGCGGAGAGCGTGCTGCCCCCGTCGAGGAAGAGCTCCAGTATGTCCAGGGCACGGGTCACCGCCGGTACCAGTCGTCCCATCGCCTGTCCTTCCTCGCCGGTGTCCCGGTCCGCGCGCCGGGCTCCGGGCCGCGTGTCCTGGTGTGCGGGTCGCGGTGGTGCTGACGGCTGCGGGTGGACCACCACGCCCTGTTCGAGATGACGGCCGTTGACCGGTATGACGAACGCCAGCCTAGAACGGGCGGCTGCCACCGACAAGGGCGAGCGACGGCTCCGCGCTCCCGGCCTGCGCGAGGAGCCGTCCGGGGCGCCGGGGAACGGCGGGCCGGCTCGTCCACGTCCAGCACCGGCCCGGTCCCCTCACCCCAGCCAGCCGGGCCGCACCAGGCCCGACTCGTAGGCGTGCACGACCAGTTGGGCCCGGTCGCGGGCGCCCAGCTTGACCATGGTGCGGCTGACGTGCGTCTTGGCGGTGAGCGGGCTGACGACCAGCCGGCGGGCGATCTCCTCGTTGGACAGGCCCAGGCCGACCAGTGCCATCACCTCGCGCTCGCGCTCGGTGAGGGAGGCGAGGCGGTCGCCGGCCGCGCCACCGGCCGGCTCCCGGGAACGGGCGGCGAACTCGGCGATGAGGCGGCGGGTCACACCGGGTGAGAGGAGGGCGTCGCCGGCGACCACCGCGCGTACCGCCCGCAGCAGTTCCGCCGGCTCGGTGTCCTTGACCAGGAATCCGGAGGCGCCGGAGCGGATCGCCTCGAAGACGTACTCGTCCAGCTCGAACGTGGTCAGCATGACGACGCGGACGTCGGCCAGGGCCGGGTCGCCGGTGATGCGCCGGGTGGCCGCCAGTCCGTCCAGCACGGGCATCCGGATGTCCATGAGCACCACGTCGGGGCGGAGTTCACGGACGGCCGCGAGGGTCTGCTCCCCGTCGGCCGCCTCGCCGGCCACCTCGATGTCGGGCTGGGCGTCGAGCAGCGCCCGGAACCCGGCGCGCACCAGGAGCTGGTCGTCGGCCAGTACGACCCTGATCACGCTTCCTCCTTCGGTGGGGTGGTCGCGTCTCCGGCTGCGCCGCCGCGGCGGCGGACCGGCAGCCTCGCCTCGACGCGGAAGCCGCCGCCGGGTCGCGGTCCGGCTGTCAGCGAGCCGCCGAGTGCGGTGGCCCGCTCCCGCATCCCGATGACGCCGTTGCCGCCGCCCCCCGTCGCCCCGGAGGTGGCCGGGCCGTCGTCGTCGACGCGGACCAGCAGTATGCCGGGCCGGTGGGTGAGGCGGACCTCGGCGGTGCGGGCCCCGGAGTGGCGCAGGACGTTGGTCAGGCCCTCCTGGACGATCCGGAAGGCCGCGAGGTCGACCCCGGCGGGCAGCGCACCGCGCCCGCCGCTGCTCCCCGCTCCGCCCTCCTCGGTGACGTGCACGGTCAGGCCCGCGGCCCGGGCCTGTTCGGTCAGCTCCGAGAGCCGGTCCAGGCCGGGCGCGGGGGCGCGCGGGGCGCTGCCGGGGGCCCGCAGCGTCGCGAGCACCTGGCGCACCTCGCCCAGCGCCTCCTTGCCGGCGTCGCGGATGGTGGTCAGGGCGGCGCGGGTCTGCTCCGGGTCGGTGTCCAGCAGCGCCAGTCCCACGCCGGCCTGGACGTTGATGACCGAGATGCTGTGCGCCAGGACGTCGTGCAGCTCGCGGGCGATGCGCAGCCGCTCCTCGTCGGCCCGGCGGCGCTCGGCGGCGGCCCGCTCGGCGCGCTTCTGGGCCCGCTGCTCCCGCCGGACGCGGGCGAACTCGGAGACCGCGAGGACGGCCGCCGCCCAGGCGGCGACCACCGGCTCCGCGGTCCAGCCGGCGGCCCCGTCACCCGGTGGCGGCAGCCAGGGGTAGAGCGCGTAGGAGATCAGGACGTGGCCCGCCCAGACGGTCCCCACGGCCGCCCAGGCGTGCCACCGGTGGCCGGCGACCACGGCGGCGAAGCAGGCGAAGGCGAGGCCGGCGAAGACCGGCCCGTAGGGGTAACCGGCGGCGAGGTAGGCGAGGGTGAGTCCCGCACTGGCCCACACCACGGCCCGGGGGTAGCGGTGGCGCAGCACCAGGACGGCGGTGACGGCGAACAGCAGCAGGCGCCCCTGCACACCCAGGCCGGTCCGGTCGGGCTGCTGGCGGACGGCCCAGGTGCTGGCTGCCTGGACGAGCACGGTCAGTACCAGGGCGGACCGCAGCGGCAGCCCGCCGCCGCGGTCCGCCCTCGACCGCCAGGCGGGTTCGGCGGCCGGTGCGGGCTGTTCCGCGCGCCATCCGGCCGGGTCGTCTGGTTCGGAGCGGAGGCGGGGCGGGCCGAGGTGACCTCGACGCCGCCCGCGGCCCCGCCCGTCCGGGGAAGCCGGCCACCCCCTGCCCCGTGTGCGCCTCATGGTCGTCACGCTAGACGCCGGCCCGTCCCCACGCGTCCTCCCGGGGCCGTACCCGCGACTGTTCCCCCGGGAGTACGCCGGCGCCCCTTCCCTGCCCGCCGGGCCCCGGGGGCGCTCAGCGCGGGCCCTCCCCCTCCGGCGCGGGCAGGCCGACCAGGCGCCCGAGCTCCGCCGCGGCGTCGTCGAAGAACGCGTCGGACCTCTCGAACGAGCCGGTGTACTGCCCGAACAGCTCGAAGCTGAGCAGACCGAACAGCTGGCCCCAGGCCTGCGCCGCCCGGGCCATGGCGTCCCCGGGGAGGTCCAGGCCGAGTCGGGCCGCGACCGCCTCGCCCTCCCGGGCGGCGGCCGGGGAGACCGGGCCCGGCAGTCGCAGGACGCCGGCCGTGTGGGCCTCCGTCACGACGGCCAGCAGGGCGAGCGGGATGCGCGAGGCGGCCCGGGTGGTCTCCTGGGGGGCGCGGTAGCCGGGTACCGGGGTGCCGTAGAGCAGCGCGTACTCGTGCGGGTGCGCCGCGGCCCAGTGGCGCACTCCCCGCGCCACCGCCAGCCAGCGCGCGCTCACGTGCTCGCCCTCGGTCGCCGCGAGCCGGGCCTCGGCGACCTCGCCGACCGCGTCGTAGGCGTCGACGATGAGTGCGGTGAGCAGCTCGTCGCGGCTGGGGAAGTAGCGGTAGAGCGCGGAGGAGACCAGCCCCAGTTCCCGGGCGACGGCGCGCAGCGACAGCTTCGCCGCCCCCTCCAGGGCGAGCTGGTGGCGCGCCTCGCGCTTGATGGCGGCGATCGTCTCGTGCCGGGCGCGTTCGCGCACCCCCCGGGCTGGTGTCATGCCGGCAGTCTGCCGCACGAGAGCAGCGCACCACGAAGAGATCAGCGCTCTTTTTAGAGAGCACCGCTCTTGACCGGACATGCCGGCACGGCCATGCTGGAGAACAGAACGAGAGCACCGCTCTCGGAAGCCTCGGGAGGAACCCATGACGCAGTCCTCGGAGCCGGCGTACCGCAGACCTGGTGCGGCCGCCCGCCGCCTGAACCGCACGATGGGCTGGCTCGCCCGCCACGGCCTCGGCCTCGCGGGGGCCGCCGAACTCACCGTCCTCGGGCGGCGCAGCGGGGAGCCCCGCCGGGTGCCGGTCAACCCGATGGAGCACGAAGGCGTCCACTACCTGGTCTCCGCCCGCGGCGAGACGGAGTGGGTGCGCAACATCCGGGTGGCCGGCGGCGGGGAGCTGCGCACCGGCCGGCGGGTGCGGCGGTTCACGGTGCAGGAGGTGCCCCCGCAGGAGACCGTGCCGCTGCTGCGGGCCTACCTGACCCGCTGGGGCTGGGAGGTCAAGCCCCTCTTCGGCGGCCTGGACGCCACCGCCGACGACGAGCAGCTCCTCGCCGCGGCGCCGGACCACCCCGTCTTCCGGCTGACCCCAATCGCGGGCTGACGCCTCCCGCCGTCCCGGGACAGCCGGCGCGGGTGGGTCCCGCCGGGGCCGGCACCCACCCGTCGGCTCAGGGGTCCTTGCCATATGAGCGTCCGATGAGGTCGCGTGGTCCGGCGCCTTGCGATGCACGGCACCGGACTACGCGGCCCGGGCGGGCACGTGGCAAGGACCCCTTACTCCCCCGCGGCGCCCGGTGCCGCCGGCCCGGTCGCCCCGCCGGTGCGGGAGCCCTCGGCGGCGGTGTCACGCTCGCCGGCCGGCTCGCCGTCCTCGGCACGGTCCTGCCCTGCCGCCTGCGGGTCGGCGTCCTCGGCGGCCGACTGGGTACGGTCCACCAGATCCAGCGCGCGGCGGGCCAGCGGGTGGGTGCGGACGAGTTCGCCGAGCGTGGTCTGGCCACGGGTGATCCGGGCGAAGGCGTTCCAGGCGGGGCGGAAGCCGGTGAGGGCGGTGTGGAAGAGGCCGGGCCGGCGGGAGAAGACGGCCAGCATGCGGCGGCCCACGCCCATCTCGACGCCGAGGCCCGCCTTCACCGCGAAGGCGTAGTTGAGCGCCTGGCGCCGCGCGTCCACGGCGTCGTGCGCCTCGCTGACCCGGACCGCCCACTCGCCCGCCAGCCGGCCGGAGCGCAGGGCGAAGGAGATGCCCTCGCGGGTCCAGGGCTCCAGGAGGCCGGCCGCGTCGCCGCAGACCAGGACCCGGCCGCGGGAGAGCGGGGAGTCGTCGGTGCGGCAGCGAGTCAGGTGGCCGGAGGAGACCTCCGGCTCGAAGCCCGCCAGGCCCAGCCGCCCCACGAAGTCCTCCAGGTACTTCTTGGTGGCCGCGCCCTGACCGCGGGCGGAGATCACGCCCACCGTCAGGGTGTCGCCCTTGGGGAAGACCCAGCCGTAACTGCCCGGCATCGGGCCCCAGTCGATGAGCACCCGGCCCGCCCAGTCCTGGGCGACCGTGGGCGGCACCGGGATCTCCGCCTCCAGCCCCAGGTCGACCTGGCCCATCTTGACGCCGACGTGCGCCCCTATGCGGCTGGCGCTGCCGTCGGCGCCGACGACCGCCCGGGCCAGGATCGTCTCCCCGTCGGAGAGCACGACGGCGGCCGTGCGGCGGTCCGGGACGGCTGGGCCGTGCTGCTCGACGCGGGAGACACTCGCCCCGGTGCGCAGTTCGGCACCGGCGTCCTGTGCCGCCTTCACCAGGCGGGCGTCGAACTCGGCCCGGTTGACGAGGCCGAAGAGCATGTTGCGGGCCCGCCGGGTGCGCGCGAGCCGGCCGCCGAGCGTGAAGGTCACCGCGTGGACGCGGTCCAGCAGCGGCAGTTCGAAGCCGGGCGGGAGGGCGTCGCGGGACGGCCCGATGATGCCGCCGCCGCAGGTCTTGTAGCGCGGGAGCTCGGCCTTCTCCAGGATCAGCACGCGGCGGCCGGTGCAGGCCGCCGCGTACGCGGCCGAGGCTCCGGCGGGGCCTGCGCCCACCACCACGACGTCCCACACCGGTCGGTTGTCCTGGGCTGCGCTGTCGCTGCTCACCTGTGCTGCTGCTCCCGTTCGAATGGGTGTGACGGTGGGGAGGGTGACACGCGGGGCGGTGCGTGAATCATCCGGCGGGGAGAATCCCACCCTGTCCCTGGCTGTTCAGGCATCCTACGGCGCGTCCCCGAGCGGCCTTCGTGTGGGAAGATCGGGTGGACATCGCCCGTATGTGCGAAACGACCGTGGGCCGGTCGACCCAGCCCGTGACGGTGCACGGTGGTTCGCAGGGCCCGGCCACGCCATGAGGAACACCATGCCCGACAGCCAGCTCGCCCGATCCGTAGCCGCACTCCAGCCCCGGGCCCGGGAGGAACTGGCGGAGCTCGTGGCCTTCCGCTCGGTCGCCGACCCCGAGCAGTACCCGCCGCAGGAGTGCCGGGCGGCGGCCGAGTGGGTGGCGGACGCGCTGCGCGGCGAGGGCTTCGAGGACGTCGCCCTGCTGGACACCCCCGACGGCACGCAGTCGGTCTACGGCTACCTGCCGGGCCCGGCCGGCGCCCGCACGGTCCTGCTCTACGCGCACTACGACGTCCAGCCGCCGCTGGACGAGGCCGCCTGGCTCTCCCCGCCCTTCGAGCTGACCGAGCGGGACGGCCGGTGGTACGGCCGGGGCGCCGCCGACTGCAAGGGCGGCGTCATCATGCACCTGACGGCGCTGCGGGCGCTGCGGGAGAACGGCGGCGTGCCCGTGGGCGTCAAGGTGATCGTGGAGGGCTCCGAGGAGCAGGGCACCGGCGGCCTGGAGCGCTACGCCGAGGCCCACCCCGAACTGCTGCGGGCGGACGCCGTCGTCGTCGGCGACGCGGGCAACTTCCGCGTCGGCCTGCCCACGGTGACCGCCACGCTGCGCGGCATGACGCTGGTCCGGGTGAAGGTCGACACCCTCGCCGGCAACCTGCACTCCGGCCAGTTCGGCGGCGCCGCCCCCGACGCGCTGGCCGCCCTCATCCGCATCCTGGACTCGCTGCGCGAGGAGGACGGCTCCACACGGGTCACCGGGCTCACCTCCGACGCCTCCTGGGAGGGGCTGACCTACCCGGAGGAGGACTTCCGCTCCGACGCCAGGGTGCTGGACGGCGTCGAGCTGATCGGTTCCGGCTCGGTCGCCGACCGCATCTGGGCCCGCCCCGCGGTCACCGTCCTCGGCATCGACTGCCCGCCCGTCGTGGGCGCCACCCCCTCGGTCCAGGCGAGCGCGGGGGCCCTGGTCAGCCTCCGCGTCCCGCCGGGCACCGACGCGGCGGAGGCGACGCGGCTGCTGACGGCCCACCTGGAGCAGGCGGCGCCGTGGGGCGCGAAGGTGGCCGTCGAGCAGGTCGGCCAGGGCCAGCCGTTCCGCGCCGACAGCGACTCGCCGGCCTACGCGGCCATGGCCGGCGCGATGGCGGAGGCGTACGAAGGTCGGCAGATGGCGATCGCCGGACAGGGCGGCTCCATCCCGCTGTGCAACACCCTCGCCTCGCTGTACCCGGAGGCGGAGATCCTCCTCATCGGGCTGAGTGAGCCGGAGGCACAGATCCACGCGGTCAACGAGAGCGTGTCGCCGCAGGAGCTGGAGCGGCTCTCCCTCACCGAGGCGCTCTTCCTGCGCGCCTACGCGGCGGGCTGAGCCGCGGCGGGCGGCCGGGCAGCGGGCCGGCCCGGGCCCGCCCGGCCCTCCCCCTCGACCGCCGGGCGGGCCCGGTCAGCCCACGGGCGCGCCGTCCTCCAGGTGCAGCGGGCAGCCGCGCTCCCGGGCCCGCAGCGCCCAGTACAGCCGGTTGAAGCGCACCGGGGGCAGCAGGTCGGCCGCCTCGTCCTCGGTGACGAACCGCCACTGGCGCAGCTCGTCCTCGGGCAGCAGGACCGCGGCGATCTGCTCCTGCGCCAGGCGCCCCCCGTCGAAGAGGAAACGCAGTCCGCCCAGGCCCGGCGGGGCGGGCACCTCCCAGTCGACGACGAGGAGGCGCGGGGCGCCGCTCAGGCTCAGGCCCAGCTCCTCCGCCACCTCCCGCAGCCCCGCCCGCAGCGGCGCCTCGCCCTCCTCCACCACACCGCCGGGGAACTCCCAGCCCGGCTTGTAGGTGGGGTCCACGAGCAGGACGCGGTCCCGGTCGTCGAAGAGCAGGATGCCGGCCGCCAGCGTCTGCGAGCGCGGCTCCGGGGTCTGGACGATCTCGCAGGTGTCGGCGCCGCCCAGCACGATCTGGGCGACCTGCTCAGCCACCTGGCGGGGCGTGAGCCCCGCGGTCGCCAGGACGTGGGCGTCCTCGCGCACCCAGGCGGGCGGTCCGGCCACGGCCGGCAGCGGACGCTGCGTCAGGGTGCCGTAGGCGCTGACCGGGGCGGCCGACGCCGCCGCCCCCGAGCGGGCCGGCACGCCCGCCAGCCGGTGGGCGGCGACCTCCCACCCGGCGCGCGGCACCGGGTCCGGGTCACCGTGCCGGATCGTTTCCGCCGTGTCGAGCCACACGTGGTGGACCGGTATGCGGCGGGCCGCCAGTCCGCCGAAGATCTCGTCGCGGTGGTCCTGGCGGAGCAGCGGCTGGGCCGTGAGCAGCGGGCCCGGCACCTCGGTCAGGAGCGCCGCGGCGGCGTCGACCAGGAGCCTGCGCCAGGAGAGGTGGTCCTCGACGCGCGTGCCCACCGGGCCGTCGGGCAGGGAGGCCCGCAGCGGCGCGGTGAACGGCTCGGGGTCGTAGAGCGTGCTCTGCGGCAGCAGGGCGAGCAACTCCCGTGCCGCCGTGGACCTGTCCGCGCCGGGCGCCCCGTTCAACCAGACGATCACTTCGCCCCCTCGTCCTCGGCCGGTGCGTGACGCGCCGGCGCCCGCCCTGCCGCCGCAGAGTTCCCTCTCCGGGCCGGCACGTCAAGGCGGCCTGGCCGGTCCGCCGTCCCGGCGACCGGCTCGCGGCCGCCGGCCCCACTGCGCTCACCGGCCCGTTCGGGCACCTTCGAGCCCCGCGCCGGCACGGCACCGTTCCCCGTGGCCGCCTGCGGCGTCCGTGGCGGGAGGGCGCGCGAGGAGCGCTCCCGCAGCGGGCGTCGCGACCGGTCCGCGGCTCTGCTGCCGTACGTCGCAGGGTGGGTCCCGGCCGGATGCGGGGGACGCCGCCCGGGACGCGTACGTCCGCGGGTGACGTCCGACGACGCGGCGTGGGGGCACCACCCGGAGGAGGTCCGGGGGAGGTCGCGGGCCGGGCGGCCGTTCAGCAATGACTCCTTGGCGCTCCCCGGCCACAGCACGGGCGAAACCCCTCGCGGCCCGGAATCGGCGGTGCCCCCGCAGAAGGCGGAGGCATGCCGGGCGCGTGGGAGCACGGCGGAGCGGACGCGCCGCCCCCGACCGCTCGGCGCGTCGGCCCGCCGCCGGGCCGGGGCGGTCGCCACAATGACCGGGCACCGGTGCACCTCGCCCCACGGGGAGTCGCTGCGACGCGGGCGTCCGGCCCGTGGCGCCCTTCGGCAGGACTCCTCGCCCCACCCTCCCAGGAGCGACGCGTGCGCCCGTTTCCCCGAATCCGTCACGACCACCGCGCCCGTCACCGGCCACGGGACGGGGCCCGGCCGGTCCCGTCCCGTGGCCGGCCCCGCGCCGCCCGGAGCCGCCGGTCCCTGTCGGCCGCCGTGGCGGCCCTGCTCTGCGTGGTGGGCCCGGTCGCCGCACCCTCGCGGGGCGCGTCCGCCGCCCCGGCCCGGGCGTCCGCGCCCGCCGGCGACCGCCCGGCGGCCGGCCTGCTCGCGGCCACCCCGCCGATGGGCTTCAACAACTGGAACTCCACGGCCTGCCGGCCCGAGTTCGACGAGCGCATGGTCCGCGAGGTCGCCGACCTGTTCGTGCGGCGGGGGCTGCGGGCGGTGGGCTACCGCTACGTCAACCTCGACGACTGCTGGGCGGCGCCGCAGCGGGACGCCGCCGGCCGGCTCGTGCCCGACCCGGTCCGCTTCCCCCACGGCCTGCGGGCGCTGGCCGACTACGTGCACGCCCGCGGCCTGCGCTTCGGCCTGTACAGCAGCGCCGGGACCCGCACCTGCGACCCGGTGGGCATGCCCGGGTCGCTGGGCCACGAGCGCTCCGACGCCCGGCAGTTCGCGGCCTGGGGGGTGGACTACCTCAAGTACGACAACTGCCACCACGAGGGTGTCGACGTCCGGCGGCGGTACGGAGCCATGCGGGACGCGCTGGCCGCGTCGGGCCGGCCCGTCGTCCTCAGCGTCTGCGAGTGGGGGGAGAACCGCCCCTGGGAGTGGGCCGCGGACTACGGCCAGCTCTGGCGCACCACCTACGACATCCGCGACACCTTCGGCCGCATGCTCGCCATCGTCCGCCGCAACCTCCCGCTGGCCGCCCACGCCGGGCCCGGCCACTGGAACGACCCGGACATGCTGGAGGTGGGCAACGGCGGGATGACCGCCACCGAGTACCGCTCCCACTTCTCCCTGTGGGCGATGATGGCCGCCCCCCTGCTCATCGGCACCGACCTGCGCCGGGCCACCCCGGCCACCTACGACGTCCTGCTCAACCGCGAGGTGGTCGCGCTCGACCAGGACCGGCTGGGCCGGCAGGGCGTACCCCTCGGCGGAGTCGACGGGGACCGCATCACCGTGGTGAAGGAGCTGGCCGGCGGGGACCGGGCCCTCGCCCTCTTCAACGCCTCGGGACGGCCCGTGCGGATGGCGGTCGACGCCGCCGCGCTGGGCCTCCCCCGGGCCGGCCGGTACCGGCTGCGGGACCTGTGGAGCCACCGGGACACCCGGACCTCGGGTGAGGTGGCGGCCCTGGTCCCGGCGCACGGCACCGCGCTCTACCGGGTCTCGGCCGTGCGGTGAGGCGGCCCGCGCCGGGGGCGGGCCGCCTCACCGGGGCGGTCCTCAGGCGGTGCGCGCGAAGTCCGTCAGCCGGGTCTGCCGGGCGGCTGCCGCGGCGGCGCCCACGACCCCGGCGTCGGTTCCCATCTGGGCCGGGACCACGGTGAGGTCGCGGACGAAGGAGAGCGTGGCGTAACTGCCCAGCGCCCGGCGCAGCGGGTCGAAGAGCACCTCGCCGGCGCCCGCGACACCGCCGCCGATGACGACGATGTCCAGTTCGACCAGGGTGGCGGTGGCCGCGATGCCGGCCGCGAGCGCCTGGGCGGCCCGCTCGTAGGAGTGGCGGGCCACCGGGTCGCCGGCGCGCGCGGCGGCGGCGACGGCCGCCGCGTCCGGCTCCTGCCCCGCCGCCGGGCTCCAGCCGTCGGCGAGGGCGCGGCTGGCGATGTTGCGGCCGCTGGCGATGCGCTCGACGCAACCCCGGCCGCCGCAGGGGCACAGGTCACCGTCGATGTCGACGCTGATGTGGCCGATGTGGCCGGCGTTGCCGGTGGGTCCGGCGCGCAGTTCGCCGCCCAGGACGAGGCCGCCGCCGACACCGGTGGAGACCACCATGCACAGCGCGTTCTCGTAGCCTCGGGCGGCGCCCTGCCAGTGCTCGGCGGCCGCCATCGCCACACCGTCGCCGACGAGGACCACGGACCGGCCGCCCACCAGCGCCGTCACCTCGGCGACCAGCGGGAAGTCGCGCCAGCCCGGGATGTTCACCGGGTTGACCGTGCCCTGGACGGCGTTCACCGGGCCCGCGCTGCCGATGCCGACCGTCTTGACGCGGGCCCATTCGGGTGAGGCGGTGAGCTCCCCGACGACCTGGGCCACGGCGTCCATCACGGCCGACGCCTCCCCGTAGGGGGGCGTGGGGCGGACGGCCCGGACCAGCAGCCGGCCGTCGCCGTCCACCAGGGCACCGGCGATCTTCGTACCGCCGATGTCCAGCGCTGCACTGAGGTCGGTCTGCATCGTGGGGGTTCTCCTGACGGGCTCGTGGATTCACCGGGTGGCCCGGGTGCAGCGGACCCTGATGTCCGCCAGTCTTCTCCACATCTGACAACGTTGTCCAGCCAGTATGCTCGACGCCGACAGGACGTCGATCGGAGGGACCGCGCACGTGACCGACACCACCCGGGGCGGTCCGTCCCGACGTTACGGCAGTCGCCCGACGATGAAGGACGTGGCAGCGCGCGCCGGGGTCGGCCTCAAGACGGTGTCCCGCGTGGTCAACGGCGAGAGTGGCGTCACCCCCGACACCGAGCGGCGGGTGCAGGAGGCGATCACCGCGCTGGGGTTCCGCCGCAACGACTCCGCCCGGGTGCTGCGCAAGGGCCGCACCTCCACCGTCGGACTGGTGCTGGAGGACCTGGCCGACCCCTTCTACGGGCCGCTGAGCCGCGCGGTGGAGGAAGTGGCCCGCGCTCACGGCGCCCTGCTGATCAACGGTTCCAGCGCCGAGGACCCGGCCCGGGAGCAGGAGTTGGCGCTGGCACTGTGCGCGCGCCGGGTGGACGGACTGGTGGTGATCCCGGCCGGGGACGACCACCGCTACCTGGTGCCGGAGATAGCCGCCGGTGTGGCCACCGTCTTCGTGGACCGCCCGGCGGGACGCATCGACGTGGACACCGTCCTCTCCGACAACCACGGCGGCGCACGGGACGCCGTGGCGCACCTGATCGCCCACGGCCACCGCCGGATCGCCTTCGTGGGCGACCAGCCGCGCATCCACACCGCGACCGAGCGGCTGCGCGGTTACCGCACCGCGATGGCGGAGGCCGGGCTCGCGGTCCACCCCTCCTGGGTGTCGCTGGGGCCCACCGAACCGGAGCGGGTGCGCTCCGCGATCCTTGAGGTGCTCGACGGGCCGGAGCCGGTCACCGCGGTCTTCTGCGGCAACAACCGCGTCACGGTCACCACGGTGCGGGTGCTGGCCGAGCGGCGGGGTTCGGCGGCGCTGGTGGGGTTCGACGACTTCGAGCTCGCCGACCTGGTCTCGCCGGCCGTCACCGTGGTCGCCCAGGACCCCGCCTCGCTCGGCCGGACCGCCGCCGGGCTCCTCTTCCGGCGCCTGGAGGGCGTCGCGGAGCCCCCGCAGCGTGTGGAGGTGCCCACCCGGCTGATCACCCGGGGTTCCGGGGAGCTGCCGCCCGGGGGCTGAGCGGCCGGGCCCGCTCACCGTCCCCCTGCCTACCGGCCTGAGCCCCGCCACCCCACCCCGCTTCGGGGAGCCGGTTCGCGCGCAGTCACCCACCGGCGGCAACCCGGCCGGCCGGTGGTGGCCGCGGAGCGGACCGAGCGGAAACACCGGCAAAGTTCCTGACCTGTCGGGCAATGCCGAGGCCGCGCACCTCGCTTCTCGGCCGGCTCGGCCTAGCGTGCTGCCCATGGCGACCATGAGGAAGCGGGACATCGCCCCACTCACGGCGGCGAAGGCGCGCAGTGCGAGGTCGGCCGGGACCGGGGGCGTCCTTCCCGTGCGTCCGGTGGGTGGCGGCGTCGAGCGGGGGCGCGCCCCCGGGGCGCGGCAGGCCGGTCGGGGCGCCGAAGTCGCGACGTCGACCAGGGTGGCCGTGCTCGTCGGCCCGGGGGACCGGGTCGGCCACCGGGGGCGGTGGCGCACGGTCAGGGCGGCCAGGACGGACATCGGCGCGACGGGCAGCCTGTTCGTGGTGGTCACCTGGGAGGACGGTGGCACCGGACGCTTCCGCGCCGGCGACGAGCTGCTGCTGGCCCGACCGCGGGGATGAGCACCCGCGGCCCCTGCCCGCGCACTGCTTTCGGGGTGGGCGGACAGGGACCGCACGCGGTTCGCGGCGGCACGGCCAGGGGCGGAGTCGGTCAGGCCCGCGGCGTCCGCCCCGCGAGGGTGTCGAGATCGGCGCGGGTCAGGCCGGTGAGGCGGGCGGCCTCGGCCGTGTCGACGGCCCCGCAGTCCAGCCCCCGCAGGAGGTAGCCGCTCAGGGCCTTGGCGGTGGCGGGCTCGTCCATCACGTCACCGCCCGCCTTGGCCACGTACGCCGCCAGCCGCGCCGCGGCCTGCTCCAGGCCCTCGCGGTAGAAGGCGTAGACGGCGGCGTAGCGGGTGGGCAGGTGGCCGGGGTGCATGTCCCAGCCCTGGTAGTAGGCACGGGCCAGGGAGCGGCGGACCAGGTCGTGGTGGAGGCGCCAGGCGGCGTGGACCTGCTCGGTCGGGCCGACGGGCAGGACGTTGGTGGAGCCGTCGGACAGGCGCACCCCGGTGCCGGCGGCGGCGACCTGCATGACGGCCTTGGCGTGGTCGGCGGCCGGGTGGTCCAGCGACTGGTGGGCGGCGGACACCCCGCAGGAGGCGCTGTAGTCGAAGGTGCCGTAGTGCAGGGAGGTGGCGCGGCCCTCGGCGGCGTCGATCATGCGGGCGACGGTGGCCCGGCCGTCGGGTCCGAGGATGGACTGCGTGGTCTCGATCTGGATCTCGAAGCCGAGCCGCCCGGCGGGCAGGCCGTGCGTCTTCTCGAACGCCTCCAGGAGCCGCACCATGGCCGTGACCTGCTCGGCGTAGGTGACCTTGGGGAGGGTGAGGACCAGTCCCTGCGGGAGCGGTCCGGCCTTGACCAGGGTGGTGAGGAAGACGTCCAGGGTGCGGATGCCGCGGTCGCGGACGGCGGCCTCCATGCACTTCATGCGGATGCCGGTGTAGGGGGGTGCGGTGCCGTCCCGGTGGGCGGCGGCCACGATCGTCGCGGCGCGGGCGGCGTGCTCGTCCTCCTCGGCGTCGGGGCGCGGGCCGTAGCCGTCCTCGAAGTCGATGCGCAGGTCCTCGACGGGTTCCGCGGTGAGCTTGGCGCGGACCCGGCCGTACACGTCCTCGGCCAGCGCCGGGTCCGTGCCGAGGACGCGGGCGAGTGAGGCGGCGTCGGGGGCGTGCGCGTCGAGGGCGGCGAGGGCCTGGTCGCCCCAGCTGCGCACGGTGTCGGCCGCGAAGACGTCGCCGGGTACGTAGACGGTGTGGACGGGCTGGCGGGTGCCGGGGTCGCCGGGGAACCTCCGGGCGAGGTCGGCGTCCACCTCGGCGAGCGAGGCGCCGATCTCCTCGCGCACCGCGCTCGACAGGCTCGTGGTCACCGTCTCCTGCGCCATCCGTTTCCTCCCGCTCACCGCCACCAAGCTTCCGCCCAGTGGAATCAACAATCCGTAGAGCGAAGTTAGTCGGCGCTTTCCCCGATGGTCAACACCTACCGGCTGGGCGTCGGCCGCCTGACGTGCGAAGGGGCCCGCCCCGGGAGCGGCCGGCGTACACCGGTGTCCGCTCGCCGGGGCGGGCCCCACGGCCGGCCGCTCCCCCGCCGTCGCCCGGCAGTCGGGGACGGCCGGCGGGGTGCGGGGCCTCGGCTCAGCCCTTGCGGGCCTTGACCTCCTCGGTCAGCGCGGGCACGACGTCGAAGAGGTCGCCGACCACGCCGTAGTCCACGAGGTCGAAGATCGGCGCCTCGGCGTCCTTGTTCACGGCCACGATGGTCTTGGAGGTCTGCATGCCCGCCCGGTGCTGGATCGCACCGGAGATGCCGGCGGCGATGTAGAGCTGCGGCGAGACCGACTTGCCGGTCTGGCCCACCTGGTGGGAGTGCGGGTACCAGCCGGCGTCCACCGCGGCGCGCGAGGCGCCCACGGCCGCACCGAGGGAGTCGGCCAGCGCCTCGATCACGGGGAAGTTGTCGGCGCCGCCGACGCCCCGGCCGCCGGAGACCACGATCGCGGCCTCGGTCAGCTCCGGGCGGCCGGTGTTCTCACGCGGGGTGCGGGAGACGACCTTGGTGCCCTTGGAGGCGTCCCCGACGGACACGGAGAGCTGCTCGACCGTGCCGGCGGCGGGGGCGGCCTCCACGGCGGCCGAGTTCGGCTTGACCGTGATGACCGGAGTGCCCTTGGACACACGGGACTTGGTGGAGTAGGAGGCGGCGAAGACCGACTGGGTGGCGACGGGGCCCTCGTCACCGGCCTCCAGGTCCACGGCGTCGGTGATGATGCCGGAGCCCAGGCGCAGGGCGAGGCGGGCGCCGATCTCCTTGGCCTCGGCGGAGGAGGGCAGCAGCACGGCGGCCGGCGAGACGACCTCGCAGGCGGCCTGGAGCGCGTCGACCTTGGGCACGACGAGGTAGTCGGCGAACTCGGTGGCGTCCGCGGCGAGTACCTTCACGGCGCCGTGCTCGGCCAGCACCGGCGCGGCGGTGTCCGCACCGGGGCCGAGGTGGACGGCGACGGGCTCGCCGATGCGGCGGGCCAGGGTGAGGAGTTCGAGGGTGGGCTTGCGGACGGCACCGTCGACGTGGTCGACGTAGACGAGGACTTCAGCCATGGTGAGGAGTCTCCTGCGGGAATCCGCGGCGCCAGGGGCCGCGGGAGGCGGTGGTGGGTGAGCCGCCGGGACGTGGGGGCGGATCGGCGCGCGGGTGAGGCGCGGCCGCTCCCCTGCCGGGGCACGGAGGGACCGGGGCGCTCACCCGCACGGCCGGGGCCGGTCGGCGGGGAACGCGGCGGCCGTCAGACGAACTTGCGCTCGGCGAGGAACGCCGCGAGCTGCTTGCCGCCCTCGCCCTCGTCGTTGACGATCGTGCCGGCGGTGCGGGCCGGGCGCTCGGTGGCCTCGTCGACGGCGGTCCAGGCGCCCTCCAGGCCGACCTCCTCCGCCTCGATCTCCAGGTCCTCCAGGTCCCAGGACTCCACCGGCTTCTTCTTGGCGGCCATGATGCCCTTGAAGGAGGGGTAACGCGCCTCGCCCGACTGGTCGGTGACGGAGACGACGGCCGGGAGGGCGGCCTCCAGGCGCTCGGTCGCGGCGTCGCCGTCGCGGCGGCCGTTGACGGTGCCGTTGGCCACGGAGACCTCGGACAGCAGGGTCACCTGCGGGACGTTCAGCCGCTCGGCCAGCAGCGCGGGCAGCACGCCCATGGTGCCGTCGGTGGAGGCCATGCCGCAGACGACGAGGTCGTAGCCGGTCTTCTCGATCGCCTTGGCCAGGACCAGCGAGGTGCCCATGACGTCGGTGCCGTGCAGGTCGTCGTCCTCGACGTGCACCGCCTTGTCGGCGCCCATCGACAGCGCCTTGCGCAGCGCGTCGGAGGCGTCCTCGCCACCCACGGTCACCACGGTGACCTCGGCGTCCTCCTCGGCCTCCTTGATCTGCAGCGCCTGCTCGACGGCGTACTCGTCCAGCTCGGAGAGCAGGCCGTCCACGTCGTCGCGGTCGACGGTCAGGTCATCGGCGAAGTGCCGGTCGCCGGTGGCGTCGGGCACGTACTTCACACAGACAACGATCCTCAAGCTCACGCCGGCTCTCCTACCTGCATCGTCCGATCAGAACTGCCTTGTGCTGGCAGCATAGGCGCCGGGCGCGGCGCCCCTCGGTGGAGGACGCCTTCCCCGCGCCGTGCGAGATATTACTCGTCAGTACAACGACGCTGCACGCCGGAATCAACCCCCACGAACTGTGACGTTGCCAACGGGCGGCGGGCACTTCCGCACCACTCTTCAGCGCGCCGTCCGCAGGGGCCGGGCGAGGCCGCCGGGGCCGCCCGGCCGGACGGCGGGCGGCGGGCGGCGGGCGGCCGGGTCCGGCCGCGGCGGGCGGGCCCCGTCG